>NZ_MLAT01000073.1 GCF_002272795.1 Helicobacter sp. 13S00482-2
GGTTGATGACAACAAAGCTAATACCAAATAATGGTGATGGCAGGAACGGTAAGGCCAATACCAGGAATCAGCAATGACAACCTTTAATACCATCAATGGTTGTAATGTTATGAGTAATGCTAATGGTGAGAATGGTAAGGTTGATGGAGTTAAAACTAATGCCAATGGAGTCAAAGTAATACCAATACCAAGTAATGCTAATGGCAACCATGCCAAGCCTGATGATGGTAAGCTAAGAGAAAGTAGGCATGAAGGGTAATGCTAATGAAATCAAAACTGATCTCAATGGAATCAAAGCTAAGGCTAAGAGGAACAATGGTGGGAATACTAAGGTTGATGGCAATCTTTATACCATCAATGGTTCCAACGTTATGAGTAATAGCAATGGTGAGAATGGTAAGGTTGATGGAGTTAAAACTAATGCCAATGGAGTCAAAGTAATACCAATACCAAGTAATGCCAATGGCAACCATGCCAAGCCTGATGATGGTAAGCTAAGAGAAAGTAGGCGTGAAGGGTAATGCTAATGAAATCAAAACTGATGGCAACAATAGCAATGGCAAGAAAGCTGATGGCAGGAACGGTAAGGCAAA
>NZ_MLAT01000074.1 GCF_002272795.1 Helicobacter sp. 13S00482-2
TCAGAAGGCTTTCTTCAAGATTTATTATTTTGGTCTGCACGATTCATCAGATACAAGATAACAACGCTTTCTAATCGAAATGTGAAAGATAAAGAATGCATCAAAAATGCTTTATTTAAAATAGATAAGATAAAAGATATTGCAGAGCTACAAACCATATGTAAAGATGTTAGAAACTCTGGCCTCATAGGGATCAATACCTATGCACCCCCTATTATCAAGCTTTATGAACATTTTTCAAATAGAATCATATTTAGCTCAATAAAAGAAATCGATGAAGAATCTCTGGTTGATTTTTTAACCATATATACTAGCAATCTTAGCATTGCAAGTAAAAAAAATTATCGTATCGCCCTAATAGGCTTTTTTGCATACATTGACAAACAAAACCGTGATGAAACTGGTCATTCATATGTCTATAATATGACGCTCAAAAATATCGGTGGGATCAGAGGAAAGTCAGGACAAAAGCTCCCAACCCATATGAACGAATCAGAAATAGAAAGGTTTTTTCGTGCTATAGATGATTTTGATATGTCTGCAAAAATAGCTTCAAGAAACCGATTGATTATTAAAATAATC
>NZ_MLAT01000075.1 GCF_002272795.1 Helicobacter sp. 13S00482-2
TTTAACTTCAATGCTTCTACCATGAATGGAGACATCATTGATGGCACTTCAGCTATCACAACTACAAATGGCACTGCCAATCATGCCCTCACCAACGTGACCTTTAGAAATAAATCCACCTTAAATGGAAACATCAAGATCACTTCTAGAAATCTAACAACTACTGCTCCTTCTTTAGTGAAAATGAACGTTGGCTTTGATAATTCTAGCTTCAACTTTGATACCATACAAAACCTAGCAGGGAATTTTAACGCCCTTCCACTAAAAGATAAAGATGGAAATCTGATCGATTATAGTACCCAAAGCAGAAAGTTTGTCAAAGGCAATGATGGGAATTATTTCATCCCCACAGGCAATGAAGATCCTGCTAATTTGCTCAAAGATGCTGATGGGAATGTGCTCTATTATAGCCTAGCAGGGCAAAGGAGTAATGATTACTCATCTAGCCTTCATATCAACCTCAATAATCACAGCCAGATGCAAGGAAAAGAGATCGTTAATCAAGGTAATTTGTACATTCAAGCAGGAAATGCCTCTTCCATCAATGCCAACATCACTTCAGGAATCATGGAAGATGGTGG
>NZ_MLAT01000020.1 GCF_002272795.1 Helicobacter sp. 13S00482-2
TAGTGCTATCATCATCTTTGAGACATTTTGTGCTATCACTTGCACAGGTTTTTTCTTGAGCAAGTTGGGTATATGCAGAGGTCTTATCCACACTTAGGCCAAGGAAATTAATTGGAAAGATCTCTCTGTAATCTTTTAAGAGTTCATTAGCCTTTTTACCATCTAGGTGAATGATGAGTCCATTGCTAAAGATTCTATCGTTGATAGTTCCATTAGCAGCATTTTCCTCTTTATTGCGTGAATATTCTGTTCTCTCATTCTTTTGAACACTGCTGTCTATAGCGCTATGCTCTGCTAGAATAAAATTAGTGATACCTCCACTGTAATAGATATTTGTTTTTAAGTCAAGTTCTCCTGATATGCCAAAGTTATTCTCTGCATTATCTCTAGTGTAGATATTGAATACCGAAGGTATAAATAATTTTGCAATACGAAACGTTATACCTGTCTTGATAGCCCCCGGAGTTTCATTAGCAAAATTATCGGCATCATAACTGATATAGTTTCTCCCATTTCCTTGTGCTAAGATGGTGGTGGGTTTGATCTTTTGATCTACCATTTTCTTAACTGTATTTATCAATTCATCCTTGCTTATTTGATCACCTGTTTTTTCTTGTTCTTTTTCTAGATTAGATAATAGCTCAAAAATACTACTCACCATCTCAGAACCGCCAGAAGATAGATAAAATGTGTTAGTAAGATCTAAGTTGGTATCTCCCTTATAGGTATAAATATCACCTTCAAACAATGCAGTTCCTCTGAATGGTTGCCCACTTGGTTTGGCATTCTTATCATCTTTCTCACCCACGAAGTTCATATATAGCGTTCCGCCCATATTGAGTATGGGAGAAGTGATTGACGAAGAGATAATATCTGAAATGCTATGAGTGCCCGAGATGATTTTAAGGGTTTTAAAATACGAATCCGTGTTTAAATTTAAATACGTTGTATCGGGATCATAATAAAGAAAATTATTCGCAGCTTTGAGCGTTAAGATGTTCGCTTGGAATGTGCCTTGAAAAACACTACCCCCCTCTAAGATTACATCTCCATCAGGGTTTAAAAAAGAACTTTGGTCTATGAGTAACAATATCCCATCAAAATACGATCCCGCAGCTAGAGTGAGAGAGCCAACACCTCCAATGAAATTTTTGGTTCCCTTAGTGAATAAGGTGCCATTATAAGTGCTATTATATTGGAGACCTAGAAACACCCAATCCCCTGCGGAAGTTGCTACTGAACTGTCCATTTCAAGATAATTTCCACTTCCAGTGGTATTAAGAGTACCGTCCCAATGTCCAATATCTCCAGTTTTTACATTTCCTAGCTTATTAGAAGAAAGATTAGCTTTTAATAATAATTTAGTGTTACTACCTATGGTGATATTATTATTAAAATTTTTGGAATAATCAGCCATTAGTATCCCTTCAAAAACAGAATTGTCTTTGAGATTTAAATCGGAACCTTCCCCTGCTACTAATTCATTATTGCCTATAGCAGTTAAGGTACCTGTGAAGGTTGAATTCTGTGTGAGTCTTAAGAACGTATCTTGCATCCTGAGGGTGTTGGTGCCTGTGTTTGCATCTAAGGTGATGAATGCAGAAGAGCCAGAGAGTAGATTTAGACTTCCAGAGTTCAGTGTGAATTTTACTTGATCATAGCTGTTGTTTCTGATGTTCGTGCTAAGTTTTCCTGTTATTGAACTGTTATTGATAAGACTGATTTGACTTTTATCACCACCACCAGGAATAAGCATATCGCCATTGATGATAGAGTTATCAATGACCATGGTCCCAAAGATTCCCTTCATTGATGTAGCAATCTTGGAATCTTTGATATTTATGGTAGATCCAGCTGTATCAAAGATAAGACTTGGGGCTTGGAGTTCATATCCTATGAGTGTCATCTCTGTGATAAGGCCTTTAAAAATTTGGGGAATATTACTATTATCGAAGGTGTGATCATAAGGAGGAAGCAAGTTGATTTTGGTGATTTTTTGAATCTGACGATCGCTATTAGTAATCAATTTGAACTGAGCACATGTATTGTCATCAGCACTGCATGTTTGCGTGTCTATGGCCTGTGCTTTAAATGGGAACAATGCTCCTATAAGGGTGAGGCTTAGGACAAAAGATTTGTTTGAGAACATAGAAAAAAGCTTTGAAAATAAAAATTTTGAATTCAAAATTTTTGAACTGAGCAAGTTTAGAGAAGAATTTAACGTTACTTCTGAGAGTGGTTCAGGTTTTAGGGGTGAAAAGGGTGAAAAAAGGCGAGAATTTAAAGTTGAAGAGAGGTTATGAGAGGGATTATTTCTTGTGTTGCCCCCCCCCCCATTTGGGTTTTAAAAGCGGATATTTTTTCATTAGGACGTCCTTTATTTAAGATTGTAGTTACTATTGGATTCTAGTTTATCAAAAATTTTCTGAATTAAAAGTAAAATTTAGATTGTTTTTAAGTAGAAAATTTATTTTTGAAGTCCTCTATGAATAAAATCCTTTGTAATATTATGAATGATTGATTGAATATCTCTATGAAACGATCTTGAGAATATTACTTGAAGTAGGATTTGAGAAGTTTTGCCCTTAAAGAGGTGATTTGAAAATAAATTTAATGAGAAAATGATTGGCTTTATAGGGGTTATTGGCAATCTACGCTTGTTTCATATGGGTAGTTTCTGTAGGGGTATTTGTCTATCATTAAGACAATATTTTTGGTTTGATTTATTCTGATGTGTTTAAAAATCATACGTTTGAAGATGGCTCTTGGTTGGGCGAGATTTTTTAATCTTTGTAGTTTGTTTTTGCTTTTGTTGTACACGTTGATTTTCACTAGACATTTAGAAATATTTCTTTTTCCGATGTTTGTGATGTCCATATCGATTAAAAATGCATCTGCATAATGAAGAGGGGAGATCTTGTTGTATGAAATTTGGATTTTATAAAAACCTTTGGTCATAGCGGTTTGGATAAGAAATGGAGTGGAAAAAAGCACCACAAAAGATAAAATGAACAAGAGGGGAAAGATTATTTTTTTTGGATATGCAAGGAGTGATAGCATAAAAAGGAGCAAAAACAAGAGGAAAATGATTAAAAATAACGTAAATTCAATGTAGCCTAAGTGATAAAAAACATATATAAGATTATTTTTCAGCTCTTCCATTTAGGATTTCCTGCTATTTTTTTCATCGATTCCACTTATTCCAAAACGTCTTTTGAGTTCGTCTCTAATCAAATCAGGGTGAATGTTTTTATAGCTGAGTGCTACTAAGGTGTGATAGATGAGATCAGAACACTCATGGATAATCTCTTCTTGGTTGTTGTCTTTGAGTGAAAAAGTGAGCTCACCTGCTTCTTCTATGATTTTTTTGCAGATGGTATTGTCTCCTTTTGCATATAGTGAGGCTGTGTAGGATTTCTCAATGGAGCTTAGTTTTTTCCCTTCTAGTGTCCGATAGAGGGTGTCTATGATGCTGTGTTGTTGGATACTGCATTTTTGAGTCATATCTTCTGAGATATTTTCTAAGGTCATATTTTGCAGGTCTATTTTTTTGAAAAAACAAGTTTGCTTACCCGTGTGACAAACCACACCATTTTGAATGACTTTTGCTAGGAGGGTATCGTTATCGCAGTCTAAAAAAATTTCTATTATCTTTTGAGTGTGCGTACTTTGTTCACCTTTTTTCCAAATACGATTTTTTGTGCGTGAAAAATAATGTAAAAAGCCTGTTTGCAGACTCAATCTTAGGGCCTCTTGATTCATAAAGCCAAGCATTAAGACATCATTATTCTCAAAACTTTGAACAACCATCGGAATTAGGGGGGACTTCTCCCAATCTAACTCATCGATGATTGTTTGTATTTGAGTTTGAAGCATTTATTTTGTGCCAGTAACCGCACTTTTTTGTTTGGTTTTTGAATCCACCCAAATGTTAGGCACAGCTCCACCTGGCATCAGGAATATTTGAGCGTCTTTGTTGGTTTTGAGTGCTTCGTTGAATTTGTTTTGAGTCTCTATTTCTCTTAGTCGCAATAATTTGTCATTCAAGCTTTGACCAATGCTTTTGTTGGCTTCAGATTTTGCTTTTGCTTCAATCACGATGGAGTCAGCTACACCTTGTGCTCTAATACGATTGGCTTGTGCCTCACCTTTTGCTAGAGCCGCGACTTTTTCGGCTTCTTGCTTGGAACGTTCAACTTCATACCTCACTCGCTCAGATTCTTGTCTTGCTATCTGGACTTTCTCAATCTGTTCTTTGATGTTTTGAGGCAATACGATCTCTCTTAGCTGAACAGAACTTAACTCTACAGGGGCATTTGGAAATTTTGCCATATCTTTGGCGATGTCTTCACTGATGAGGGTGGCGATTTCATTACGCTTGGTGGGTAAATCTTCGGCAGGATAGCGTCCTACAACACTACGAACCACGTCACGCACTACAGGATTTATGATTTTTTGTTCCCAACTCAATCCATAGGTGGCGATGGTTTGGGGAGCGGTTTGAGGGTTGAGACGGTATTGAACGGTTAGTTCAATAGAAACGGTTAAACCCCTAGAATCCATCACATTGATGGCGTCATTTCTAAAAATACCTTGATTTTTCCCAACTACGCCCATATCTTCAGTGCGAGAGAAGTTTATCGTCCTCACTCGGGTATCTACAATAATCACATCTTGAATGATGGGTAAGAAAAAATGAATGCCTGGCTGTAATGGAATTGTATTGTATTTACCTGCTGTGACTTTGATGCCCACTTCGCCCGAATTTATCACAACAAAAGGTTTGGCGAGTAAGACAATCAGGACAATTACAATAACCCCGATAAGGCTTGTGAATTTTTTGTTTGTGAAGAAATTTTGAGGGATATTGGGGGGTCTGAAACCTCCTGAATTATTTGGTTTAGGGTCATCTTGTTTGTTTTCTTTTTTGAGATTATTATCATTTCCTCTTTGTTCGTTTTTTCTTTTTAGATGTTCATTCAAATCAATAGGCATATTTGTCCTTATTTATTTAATATAGGTTAGATAGTGGGTGTATTTAGGATTTTTACCCATAACAAGGCTAAAAAATTCTCTTTGGAGCTCTTGAGTGATGGGACCTGCTTTACCTGTTCCGATGATTCTAAAATCAAGTTCTTTGATAGGGGTTATTTCAGCGGCAGTTCCTGTGAAGAATGCTTCTTGGGCGATATAGACTTCATCTCTTGTGATGCGTCTTTGGACTATGGGGATATTTAGATCTTGGGCAATTTGCATTACGGTCTGTTGTGTGATAGATTCTAGTGAATTATCATATGGAGGGGTTATGAGTACCCCATCTCTAATGATAAAAAAGCACTCCCCACTCCCTTCAGCGACAAAACCACTCTCATCAAGCAAGAGTGCTTCTTCACACCCACAGTTTAAAGCTTCGTGCTTTGCCATCTGTGAGTTTAGATAATTAGCAGCGATTTTTGCTTTGCCCATTGTGGATTTGATAGAGTTTCTTGCAAAAGAGCTTGTTTTGACTTTGATACCATTAGTGATGCCATCTTCACCTAGATAAGCACCCCATTCCCAAGCGGCTATGGCTACATTTACGGGGGATTGTTTGTGGCTCACACCCATCGCACCATATCCTAGATAGATTAGGGGGCGGATATAGACATTATTTTGAAAGTCATTTGATCTAAGGAGTTCTATTTGTGCGGCATTGAGTTCATCTTCAGTATAAGGACAATCAATTGCAACGATTTTTGCTGAGTTCAATAGCCTTTTGGTGTGATCATTGAGGCGAAAAATCGCCAATCCTTTATCTGTCATATATGCCCTCACGCCTTCAAAAGCAGCGTTTCCATAATGAAGTGTATGCGAGAGAACGTGCACAGTGGCTTCTTTCCAAGGGAGCAATTTCCCATCTTTCCAAATGTATTTAGCTTCTTTTATCATTGCATTCCTCCGAATTTTGATACATACATTCTAGCAAAGCTAGTTTAATTTAGCTTTTTCTACCTCTATTATTCCCCCTAGAATCAGATCTATTGTGGGTGGATGAAGTGTTTCTAGTAGAAGTTCCATAACCTCCTGAAGGTTTTGAGCCATAGCCTGATCCCCTAGAATCAGATCTTGATCTTGAATTTTCTGAGGGTTTTGATCTCCTGTTTCTGTCATTAAAACCTGATTTTTCTCTGCCCCTAGTGTTTTTTGGGTTTGATTTTTGATCTTCGATTTTTTGAATCTCTTGTTTGCTTAGACCAATTTTTCCACCTTTTAGGTGCAATGCTAGGAGTTTTAAACATAGCTGTGAAAGTTCTATTTTGTCTTTAAGTGATTCATAAATCTCTAAAACTTCATCGCTTACTTTTGTTTTTAGGATATTTTCAAGGACTTTATCACCGCTCAGATTCATAGCGGGGATTTCATAGAGTTCAAGTTTTGATCCAATGTCGTTTTGTATCCTTTTGAGTTCTTTGTATTCTAATGGCGTTACAAGTGTGATGGCAACACCCTTTTTACCTGCTCTACCTGTCCTGCCTATTCGATGAACATAACTCTCTGGATTGAGCGGGATGTGGTAGTTAAATACGTGACTCACATCGCTTATATCAAGTCCTCTACTAGCGACATCTGTGGCTACAAGAATATCGGATTTGTTTGCTTTAAAGGCATTGACGGCTTCTCTTCTTTCTCTTTGTTCCATATCTCCGTGCAATGCTATGGATCTGTAGCCTTTGGAACTCAGGATTGTGTTGAGCTCATCGGCTTCCTTTTTTGTTCGTGTGAAAATAATGCTTTTTGAAGGTGATTGGGTATCAAGAAGCCTTGTGATAGCATCATTTCTTTCAGCTTCATTGATGACATAAAACCTTTGTGAAATATCTACATTTGTCATATTTGTAGGTGTTATCTTGATATTGATTGGATCTTCTAGTATTTTATCGGCCAATAAGCGGATTTGATTTGGCATTGTGGCTGAAAAAAGAAGGATTTGAGCATTGCTAGGCAAGTAGCTAAAAATCTCCTCAATATCATCTAGAAATCCCATATCAAGCATCTCATCACTCTCATCTAAAACCACGATTTTAGGGACAAAATTTTCAAATCGATTGTTTTTGAGATGATCAAGCAATCTGCCAGGAGTGGCTATCATTACTTGGGGCATTTTTTGCATGAATTCACATTGTTTTTTGATGCTTTGACCACCATAGACGCAAATGGTTCTAGTTCTTGCAAATTTCCCAAGCTTAAAAACTTCATCGCTTATTTGCATGGCAAGTTCTCTTGTAGGAGTGATGATAAGTGCTTCAACACTTTTGTCATTTGTGAGCATATTGATGATAGGGAGTGCGAAAGCGGCTGTTTTGCCTGTACCGGTTTGGGCTTGGGCGATGACATCTCTTCCTTGTAAAACCGCTGGAATGGCATCTGCTTGTATGGGACTAGGAGTGGTAAAACCAGCTTCTTGGATACCTTTTAGGACTTGTGAGTTCAGTCCTAGTTGTTCAAAGGTGAGTTCTTCTTTTTGATTGTCTGAATTTTCTAAAATTTCTTTTGGCATTTTTGCTCTCTTATATGATTTTGATTGCAAAAAGCCAAAAATCTCTCAACCAGACTTTTTGCTCTGACATTATAACAGAGTATTTTGGTTTTATTTGAGTAATTCAAATATGTAGGGATTTTGGCATCATTTTTTGCTACTCAAGGTATGAGTTACTTCTTATAAGATTATTGCAATGCCAAGATGCACCATGATTTAAAACTAATCTGTATATTTGTTTTTCTGTGCTTTACTTCTGCCTTTACAAAAAATTCAAAGAGAGAGGCCAAATCTTTATGTTTGATCATTTACTAGTGCAATTTTTTTATTCTGCACCCATAACCGTGTCATTTTTTGCGGGGATTTTGACCTTTGTTAGCCCTTGCATTTTACCACTTATACCCGCTTATATGTCTTATATATCAGGGGTTTCTCTAGAAGATATTAAATCTGGAGAAGCAAATAGGTGGGGGGTTATTTTCAAGTCTATTTTATTTATTTTAGGCTTTGGTTTGACTTTTATACTTTTGGGCGTTCCCTTGGCTAAACTAATCTATCAAGCGGGGGAATGGCTTAATTATATCTCTGGAGTTGCTATTATTGTATTTGGTCTGCATTTTTTGGGAGTTTTTAGAATCGCTTTTTTGTATAAGAGCAAGAAGGTGAATTTTGAAATCAAGCCCACTCAAAATAAATTTTTAAGTTTTCTTGCTCCTATTGTTTTGGGAGTTAGTTTTGCACTGGGTTGGACACCTTGTGTGGGACCTATTCTTTCAAGTATATTGTTTTTGGGAGGGACTCAAGAGGGCTATGCTTTGGGATTAATGAGTGCCTATACATTGGGACTTGGGATTCCATTTTTGGTAGTGGCTATTTTGCTTAATAGGGCATTAGGGGTATTGAATAAAATAAAAAAATATAGCCGATTCATTGAGATTGTATCGGGTATTTTATTGATTCTTATTGGTGTGATTATTTTGAGTGGCTCTATGAGAGATATTAGCCAAAGTTTGATGCAAAATTTAGGAGGTGTTTGATTGAGAAAGATACTAGCGATAGTTTTGTTTTTTGTTCTAGGGAGTTCTTTTGCTTTTGCTGAGCATTCTGATGAGCATAGTTGTGATCCAAAGAGTGAAGATTCTTCATCATTGAAAGGAAATTTTTTGAAAAAGGGAAAGTTGTTTGGGCTATCTTGTGAAAGCAGGATTGAAAATCTTGCTGAAGATGCAAGTCCAAAATCTGAGAGTGAAGAAAAAAAACTAGATGATTTGAAAAATTTCGTGAATTCCTCAAAATAGTTTTGTTCAAGCCCAGAAGATTTTTAAATAGAGTTTGGTTACAATGGCACTTAAAATAGCACTTTTAAGGATAGAAAATGTTATTAAAAAATGGCTTTGTTTGTAACTCTTATGGAAATCAAAAAGCAGATGTTCGTGTAGATGAAGGCAGGGTTGTGGAGATTGCCCCTGAAATTTCTGCTATAAGGGAAGAAAAGGTTATTGAGTGCAAAGATAAGTTTATTTTGCCAGGATTGATTGATTTGAATGTGTACCCAAAAACCAAAACTCTCTCTCAAAAAACCCTCACTTCTTTATCAAAAAAGGCTATAAAAGGTGGAGTTGGGACGGTGCTTGTTTTGCCTGATACTCTTCCAGCTTGTGAAAATGAAGCGATCATAGAGCTGATAAAAAGTATGCAATCAAACATTGAGGTGAACATCATTCCAAGTATCAAGCCAATTAATGTTGAGAAAAAACTCAATAATATTTCTATTCTTCATTCACAAGGAGGCAGGGCTATTTATATTGATAGTCTTGTTGATGGAAATAATCTACTTAGAATCACTCAATATGCTGGTATGTTAGAGATTCCAATTATTTGTTTTGCACAAGATTTAGAGATTGCTAATGGGGTTATTAATGAAGGCAAATTGGCTTCAAGATTAGGACTTCCAAGTATTTCCCCACTTTCTCAGACAAAAGAGATTGCAAAAGTTTCAGAAGTGGCAAGACACACAAATGTGCATCTATTATTTGATGCAGTTACAGAGCCTGAAGGGCTAGAGATTATTGATTATTTTAAGCATAGGAATGCAAATATTAGCGTTCAAACCCCAATTCATCATTTGATTCTTGATGAAAGTGCTTGTGAAAGCTACAACACTAAAGCCAAGCTCAATCCACCATTAAAAGACAATCTATCTAAACAAAAACTTTTGCAGGGACTCAAAGACAAAAAGATTGATATGCTCACAAGTCTTCAATGTGCTGATTATAATTCTCAAAAAGATCAGGTTTTTGAGTTGGCAAGTTTTGGGATTGATGCCATCAGTTATTATTTTCCTCTGGCATACACCTATCTTATCAAGACAGGTATTTTGAGTATGGAGTCTTTTGTGCAGGTAGCCTCAAAGAATCAATCTGATTTTTTGGGTTTGAATAAAGGAGAGATTGCCTTAGGAAAAGATGCGGATTTGATGATTGTGGATTTGAAAGAATATACGCATATTACAGATAGTTTTTCACCTTATTGTGATCAAAGATTATCTTCAAGGGTGGATTTTATGATAATAGGTGGAGAGCTTTATGAGTAATTTTTTGGATTTTTTAAGAACTATTGCACCTTTTACAGAAAGCTTTTTTCTGCTTGTTTTGAAAGTTATTTTTATTTTTGTTGTGGGGATTTTTTTGATTCATTTCACACGTAAAAAAATAGTCAAGATTATCAGTAAAAAAGATGAGATATTAGGTAATTTTATTTCCCAAGTTGCTTCTATTGCTATTCTTATTATCACGATTATGACTGTCTTAGCGAATATCGGAGTGCAGATTGGTTCGATTCTGGCAGTTTTGGGAACCATAGGGGTTGCGATTGCTTTAGCACTTAGGGATTCTCTCTCTAGTATTGCAGGGGGGATTATATTGATTGTCTTAAGACCTTTTAAAAAAAATGATACGATTGAATTAGGTTCGATAACAGGGAATGTTGAAAGCATCAATCTTTTCAATACGATGGTTAGAATGCCTGATGACAAACTTGCTATTTTGCCTAATAGAAATGTGGTTAATGCCAATATTATTAATTGTACAGATAGTGATAAACGTCGTATAGAATGGGTTTTTGGAGTTAAATATGATAATGATATTGAGGAAATTCGTCATATTATTAAAGATGTTGTCTCCAAGATGGATAAACTTGATTTGACTATAGCACCATTTATAGGGGTCACAGATTTTGGAGAGAATTCTTTGAATTTTACTATCAGGGTATGGGCAAAACTTCACAATAATGTATTTGTGATTCGTAGTGAGCTGATAGAAAATATAAAAATAGCACTTGATGAACAGAATATACAGATTCCTCTTGGAAAAATGGACATCACCATATTAAATCAAATCAAAGAGGAAAAATGAATCAGTCAATCAAACTTATTGGCGGGAGTAAGGTTTTTATTTGCGATGAAGGTTTTAGCGTTATTGATGAAGGAGGGGTGGCCTTTCAAACCCAAAATGGCAAAAACCTTATCATAGAGGTTGGAAAATACAAAGATCTCAAACTCAAATATATTGATAGCACGTTTTATGAAGATTCTATTATTCTTCCAAGCTTTGTTAATGCTCATATTCATTTCGAATTTGGGAATAATATTTCAAGCTTTGAATATGGTGGTTTTGATAGATGGCTTAAGAGTGTGATGAAAAAACGTGATGATGTGCTGAGTGATATCACCCAATGTGTTCAAGCAGGTATCAAAGAACAGCTTGAAAGTGGTGTGGGTAGCGTTGGAGCTATTAGTAGCTATGGAAATGATGCACAGGCTTTATCAAACTCCCCTTTAAGAGTTGTGTATTTTAATGAAGCTATTGGCAGTACTCCTTCAGCAATTGATTTTCTATATAGTGATTTTTTGAATCGGTACCATGCTTCTAGAGAGTTACAATCAGATAGATTTATCCCTGCTATTGCTATTCATTCTCCTTATTCTGTTCATAGCGTGTTAGCGAAAAAGGTCTTAGAGATAGCAAGGACAGATGATGTTCGCACATCAGTTCATTTTTTGGAGTCTTTTTATGAAAGAGAGTGGCTTGAATCTTCTAAGGGGTGGTTCAAGGATTTTTATGAAGAAGTTTTAAAGATAAAATCGCCTAAACCTCTTTATAATATAACTGAATTTCTTGAGATGTTTGAGGGATTGGATACTTTATTTGTGCATTGTCTTTTTGCTAATAGATCTGAATTGGATTTTATATCTAAAAATGGGTATTTGATTTCTTGTCCTAGGTCAAACCGTCTTTTGAATAATACCTACATTGACTTATCTCTTCTTGCTTGTGCTAATTTGCATCCTATTTTTGCTACAGATGGGAAAAGTTCTAATAATAACTTGAATATGCTCGATGAACTTAGGAGTGCTTTATTTGGATATACTTCATCTGACTTAGACGAACTTAGTAAGGTTTTGATACTAGGGGCAACGTTGTATCCAGCTAGGGCTTTGAGATTGGATTGTGGAATATTGCAGAGTGGAAAATATGCTGATATTTCGGTTTTTCACTCTGAACAGATAGATAAAAGTTCTCAAGCTCCTCTTCAATTTCTTCTGCATTCTAAAAAAGTTAAGACACTCTATATAAATGGCCATAGCGTTATCAAATAAACCATTCACAGTCTATTGTGTAAAACAGAATATCTTGATTTTGTAATTTTTCATTGGGCAAGGCGTAGCATTCTTGTGTGTTGTTAGATTTTATGATCTTGATAAAGTATTTAGGCACCGCAATACCATTTTTGATGTATTCTATTTCTGAGGGATTTTTTGGATACAGTAGAATATTTAAAACCTGAACATTTCCCTGAAGTTTTGCTATTCTTCTTTCTCTTTGGAGTAGTTTTTGCCACATTCCTTTAAGTTCATATCTTTGAGGGGCCATATTGCTCATTAAGAATATAAAATTTTTAGAACGCGCACTAAAATGCATTGATTCTTCCCCTAATATGTGACATTTTCTGTACTTATTGCTAATATAGTTTTCCCTGTAGGTTCTATATTTAGCGGGAATTTCTGTGTCATAGCGGTATCTAGCACGTTCATTTATGGGTGGGAGATCTGATATGGATTCTTCAATTTCATAGGCTATGGCTTTTGGACTTTTGTATTCAAAGCTATAGCAGTTAATATAGTGATATTTTTTTATCACTAAAGAACAGTTTTCTTTAGTGAAATATTTTTCAAAAGATTGATCAAGTTGATATTTATCAGAGATTTCATCTGTATCAGAAATTGACACTAATATAAACAGTAGATAAATAAAAAATTTAATCATAGATACTCTTTATTTTCAAGTTTTGAATTCCGATAATTTCTTATTGAGCATTTCTGTCATTTTGTTGAGGTGTTCGGACACACTGGCTATTTCTTCCACGCTTCGAGCATTTTCTGTGGATATATCATTGATACTTGAAACATTTTTTATGATTTCTTTTACGTTTTTACCTGTCTCTACATAGTTGTTCAATGTTTTATCCGCAGTTATAAGTGCTTTATCCATCACATCATTCATATGAGAGATTTTTTCTTGAGCAGAGCTAGATATGGATGTGAGTTCTTGAATTTTCTTGGAATTTAGATTCATTTCTCCGCTAACATCAGATATTTCTTGGACAATCACACTGATGGTGGAATTGATTTCGCTAAGACTTTTTTGCGTTCTCTCTGCAAGCTTTCTTACTTCATCGGCAACAACAGCAAATCCTCTACCGTGTTCTCCAGCTCTAGCGGCTTCAATAGCAGCATTGAGTGCTAGGAGGTTGGTTTGTTCAGCTATATCATCAATCATATACAAGATAGATTTTATATCTTCTGCGTTTTGACTCAAGCGATTGATCTTTACAGATAGATCTGCTTCTATCTTTGCAGAAAGAACAATTTGAGAGCTCAGAGCCTTTATTGAATCATTGGTATCTTGAACATAGCTTTTGGCTTGTTGTAAATCTTCCTTTCCTTCTTGGGCGATTTGGATGCAAGAAAAAGTCTCAGTCTCAATTGTTCGACTCTTTTGAGTCACTTCATTCACTATATTTGTGGAATCTTCCACTCTTTTTCCTGTGCTTAGAGATGTGGAACTGAGTTCGTGAGCTACAGAAGAGTTTTCTGAAGAGAGTTGTTTGGCATCCATAATGAGTATTCTGACTTTTTCAATGAAGTTATTGATGGCATTACTAGCTTGTGCTATTTCATCTTTTCCTCTGATTTCAAGCTTTTTGGTAAGGTCGCCATCACCACTAGAGAGATCCTTTGCACGTGCGATAAGATTTTTCACTGGATTGATGAGATTGAATCGAATATAAAAAAATGAAATCACTATCATAATAATCACCACTGCAATTGCTACCACAAAAAAGTTTATGAAATTCTCTTTTGTGCTATTGGCAACATCATCTTTAATAACTTCTATGTCTTTTTCAATGTCATTGAAATATGCAGTGACTGCAATCACATAGTTTGAAAATTTATCTTGTTTGACATATGCGATTTTATTTTCAGGAGCACTACCAGCTTTTCCTGGCATTCGGTAATTGATATAGCCTCCGCCATTTTTAGCAACCTCAATAAATTCTTTCATTATGAGAGTGTTGTCAGAAGATCTTAGATTCAATGAATTTTTTCCCACTAGTTCTGGAGTAATTGGACTGAAGATTAATATGCCATCTTCTGTGGAAACTACAACATTTATTCCATTGTTTCCAAAGTGGATTTTTTTGAGGATTTTTAAAATATCGTCATTAACCTTTTGCACTCTTCCATCCTCTTTATAGGATTCCAACATTATGGATTCAGTTGATATGAGGAATTCAAAAGTGTCTTTTAATTGTCGTTTTCTTTCTTCTATTTTTCCATTTTCTACCTTATGGGTAAAAAAATGCTGTAAATTATTTATCATAGAAAATGAACGATAGATAATTACGCCTGAGAGAATAAAAAGAGATACCAGAATGATAGCAATGATACGAGATGATATGGTCATAAACACTCCTTAAAAGTTCTTAATACAATACTATTTTGGTAAAAAACTCTAATTAGAGTTTTTTGCTAAAGTGCTTATTTCAACCCATAAAAGTATTCAAGAATAATAGGTGATATTTGATAAAAATTCTATAAGAGTCTATTTTTGTGACAATAGACATAGAAATAATAAATAATAAATATGAGTAGAAAATGACAATGATTTTTCCTAGCAGATGCTGTAAAAATTAGAAAAGAATATGATGAATATCTAGAATTAATATTTAAATTTAGAAAATAATACTGAAAATATTATGCATTTTTAGAAGAACTCAAATATTCGAATTCTTCTAAAGATTCAAGCATTCCAGCTTTTGGTAAAATCTCTTCCAGCAAATAAGGATGCTAGACCACTAACTTGTTTCAAACGTAGTAGTTCATCAGAATCCATACCAATGTTTTTCTTGATCCATTCATCACTTTTTCCACATTCTACAAGTTCAGCCACGATGCTTTGCATCAATTCTACGGAATGACTACCTCTAGCTCGATTGTGGCGAATGGTGGAGGCCATACGATGAGAAATGTCCTTATCAATAACCACAACAGGGAGAAGTCCATTTTCACGTTTATATATATCTTTGTGTTCCCTCATAGTGATGTATCGGTGGAAGCCATCGACAATTTCATACATATCCTCATCTTTTATGTAGTAACACACAATAGGCATCGTGTAGCCATCATTCAGGATAGATTGATACAAGAGCTCCATTTCTGGAGTGGCTACTTGATTAGGGTTGTAGGTGTTTGATCGTATTTTTTCAAACGGCACAGATATCACGCTATAAACAGGTGATTTGAAATTATTATTTTTCATAAAACTCCTTCATAGTCATAGATTTTTATATTTTTCCATTATTTTTGCAATTCTATTTTTTTGCTCTTTTGTTTGGGCAAAGCTCAATCCCTTACATAGAACATCGTTTTTTATAATACAAATTGCCATTCGTCTCCAGGTTGGAATTTCTTTGTTTGCCTCAATTTTTCTAGGGGCGGTATCTGGAATTTTGGTGAATATGAATAATTCTTTACCTCTGCTGTTGAGTCTATTTAAGGATTTTACCCCATCAATTTTCCTTCCTTCTTCGCTTACATAACAGCCTTTTTTATTCCAGTATCTGATGAATTTTATAAATTTATTCATATAATGATCTCTTAGTTCTATGGGTAAAGTAGCTAAAAGCATTTTTGTATAGCTTTTCCAAGTATGCCCATCAGGAAGTTTCACATCATAATAGCCCATTATTTTGTCTTTGCAGTAAATGTTGCCAAAGTTCGCACCACTGACACGATTAACAACACCTAGCCAAGTTTGAGGTTCAATGATGCGAAAAAGATTCAAGCCATTTTTTTGATCATCTCCATAAGGTTGGCAAATCCTCATCTCTGATAAAGACATACCTGCTCGATAAAATAAATCATAAAGCTCGTTATACTCCCATTTAAACCGATAATTTGCTAACCAAATATCTTCAGTGGTCCAGTCATAAATAGGGTAGGCGTTATAGCAATTTTCAGAATCTTTTCCTAATTGTGTCGTCCATTTTCTGCCTTCAAAAGTGCGTTTGGAGGTGCTAGCAATTGTTCTGAAACGATTGAAGCTTTCATCAGCCCTAATTCCCACAAGGCAGATCGTGCTGTTAGCTTTTTTGGCCTCAAAACGCACAAAAGCGTTCGTGAATTCTTCAAATTCCATTTTGTAGTCAAAAAAATCAAAGGGATGATTTTTTAATGTCCAAACATAGGACTTTTTTTTGGGGTTATGGATTTCTTTGGGGTATTTTCTAACCCATTTATCAGAATTATCCTTATCCCAGCACGTCCAGAATGGATTGAATACGCTTGTGGCATTTCTAAGATTTAAAGGCAAACAACACCAATGTACTTCTAGATATTTTTGGTTGTTTCTAATCATTTTTTTTATGTAATCAATCGTGTAGGAATATTGTGCCTCAAGATCTACAATAAATAGAACTATCTTTTTTTTGATTTTGTGAGTTCTCATATAGTTTAGCACAAGATTGAGCATCACTCCACTGTCTTTTCCTCCAGAAAAGCTTAAGATAATACGTTCAAAATTGGCAAATATAATATCAAGTCTTTCTATAGAGGCATCATAGACATTAATATCACGATATTTTTTGCCAAAAGTTTGGGACATTTCTAGATTCCTTTAACCAAGCCATATTTTTAGCTTACTATCGTATACACAAAACAATAAAAACTAGCTAAAAGATAATAAATTTGAAGTGATTTTGGGCATATCTTTTTGGAGTATATGGATTGGATTTGAAAGTTTTGTGTTTAAATATTCTATGTAGGGTTTGCTAATGGCGTTATAAGTTTTTTCATCAATAAGATTGATTGCATACGTGCAGGGAATTTTTCGTGATTTTAGATATTCTATGTTTAGGAGTAGATTATTTATCATTCCTAATTTATCTGCACTGATAAGAAATAAAGAAGATTTTAAAAATATGGCTAGATCTAGCATATTGTATTGTTCATCAATAGGCACCATCAATCCTCCTGCACCTTCTATTAGCAAAACATCACATTTAGAAGACAATAAGCTCAGTTTTTTACCAATGAAGTTAAAATCTACTTTTTTATCTAGGGATTCGTGTTTGGATGCAACAAATGGAGAAGCCGGGAGTTTGTAGCGATAAAAGTTGATATCTTGCATATGTAGAGTTTTATCAATTTTTAGATTGTATTGATGGTGTTTTTCACAATCTAAGATCGTGTTTCCATCTTCGCCTGTTTCAATCGGTTTAGCAATGATGGTTTTAATCCCTTGAGAGTTCATATGATCTGCCAAGAGATGTGCACTGTAAGTTTTACCAACATCTGTATTGGTGGCTGTTATGAAGAAGCTTTTCAAAAATTGCCTTTAAATTAATAAAATTAGGTAAAATTATACTGAATCAAAATAATTTTTTAGGGATTTTTATGGCTCAAAATAGCTCACAAGTTGAAACAGATCTCTTGCTCCAAGAACCTAAAATGTCTAAGGTTATACTTCTTAATGATGATTATACGACGATGGATTTTGTGATAAAAATTTTGATGCAAATTTTTGAAAAAACCTACAATGAATCTACCGAAATTATGCTTAGCGTACATCGAAATGGAAGTGCTATATGCGGAATATATCCTTATGATATTGCTGAATTCAAGGCAACCCAAGCTAGAATACAGGCTAGAAAATATGGTTTTCCTTTGAGAATTATTATGCAAGCTTTAAAGTAGGAGAAAAATTTGAACCATCTCATCAGTCCCAATCTTAACCAAACCATTAATAACGCTGTTGAAAATGCTAGAGAAATGAAACACGAAGTACTCACTATTGAGCATGTATTCTTAGCCGTTTTAAACAATGAGAAGGGTGAAGAGTTATTGAAGGTTTTTGGGGTAAATATTTCGCAAATGCAAAAACTCATTCGTGTTTATTTGGCCAATCATATTCCAATATCCCAAGCCCAAGAGATATCTTTACCTACGCAAACTCCAGCTCTTGATAGGGTTTTTACTTCTATGATTGAACACGCTGCAAATTCTAATAAAAAGATTTTAGAAATTGCTGATTTGTTAGCGTTTATTATTCAAGAAGAAAATAGCTATAGTGCAAAACTTTTGAATGCACAGGGTATCACTCGATTAGATATTTTGGAGTTCATTACCAACAATGAAGAAAAACAGCAAAATCTTCAAGATTCAGACAGCTATCTGAGTAAATTTAGCAAGAACCTAATCAAATTAGCTAAAGAAGGGAAGATAGATCCTGTTATTGGCAGAGAGAAAGAGATACATAGAGTCAGCGAGATTTTGTGTCGCCGTAAAAAAAATAATCCTGTTCTTATCGGTGAATCTGGGGTTGGAAAAACAGCCATTGCTGAAGGGATTGCTTTGGAGATTGCTCACAAAAGGGCTCCAAAAGCTCTGCATTGTGCAGAAATATTTGCATTAGATATTGGAGACATGATTGCAGGAAGTAAATATAGAGGTGATTTTGAAAAACGTCTTAAGGGTGTACTCAATGAGATTGCACAGATTCCAAATGCGATTTTGTTTATTGATGAGATCCATACTATTGTAGGTGCAGGTTCAACTTCTGGAGGATCTTTGGATGCTTCAAATCTTCTAAAACCAGCCTTAGCTAATGGCTTGTTGAGATGTATTGGAGCGACAACTTATAATGAATATAAAATGCATTTTGATAAAGACAAAGCACTTTCTAGACGTTTTACTAAAGTAGAGGTGGATGAACCTTCTCTTTTGCACTCTTATGCTATTATCAAGGCACTTGCACCCATTTACGAAAAATATCATCACATCAGCTATTCCCCTGAAGCTTTAAAAGCGTGTGTGGATTTATCTGATCGCTATATTAATGAAAAATTTCTTCCAGATAAGGCGATTGACTTGATGGATGAGGTCGGGGCAAACTATTCAATTCATGGTACTTTGAGCAAAAAACCTAAGTTGATTACTAAAAAAGACATTGAAAATATAATTTCAAAAAGCGTAAACATTCCTAAAACTGAAGTTAATACTGATGAAAGAAGCTTGTTAAAAACGCTTGCTCAAAAGTTAAAATCAAGGATCTATGCTCAAGATAAAGCCATTGATACTCTCATTGAGGCTATCAAGATGAATAAAGCAGGTCTTGGGGAAGTGCATCGCCCTATTGGAAGTTTTTTGTTTGTTGGCCCAAGTGGAGTGGGAAAAACAGAACTCAGTAAGGAATTATCAAAAGCATTGGGATTGCACTTTGAAAAGTTTGATATGAGTGAATATATGGAGGCTCATAGTGTTTCTAGACTTATTGGAGCACCTGCAGGATATGTAGGGTTTGAGCAAGGAGGTTTGCTTATTGATGCCATCAGGAAACACCCTCATTGTGTTTTACTGCTCGATGAGATAGAAAAAGCTCATAGTGATATTTATAATATTCTTTTGCAGGTGATGGACAATGCAACACTTACAGATAATAGCGGGAATAAAGCAGATTTTAAAAATGTAATTTTGATCATGACTTCTAATGTAGGAAGTAAAGATGCAAATATTTTGGGGTTTAATAAAATTGAGGGCAGCAAACATCAAAATGCTTTAAAGGATATTTTTAGTCCTGAGTTTAGGAGCAGACTTGATGGCGTGATTGATTTTCAAAAATTAGGTAAAAAAGAGTTTGAAAGGATTGCGAATAAATATGTTCAAGATATTAATACGCTTTTAAAAGAGAAAAATATTTCTGTATGTATTGATAAAAAAGCCCTGAATGATATTGCCTCAAGGAGCGTGGATCATTCATTGGGCGCAAGAGAAATTCGTAGGATTATTGAGTGTGAAATCAAACGTAAGCTCAGTGATGAGATTCTCTTTGGAAAACTCAAAAATGGTGGTCAGGTGAAGATAACAATGGATAAAAACGGATTAAAATTAGATTTTTTTAAAAATTGAGAATCTTTTGGCTATCTGAATGGTCTTAAATTGGGATTTGAAGCTTTAATGAGAGTTTGATTTTTATTTCTACTAGATGTTTTGGTATAAAAATCAAATACTCTCATCTTTTAAAGTAGATAATTATCGTTTGAGGTTATTCACTGTTTGGAGCATTGAGTCCGCTGTTTGAATTGATTTAGAATTGGCTTCATAAGCACGTTGTCCAGTGATGAGATCGGTCATTTCTTCTACGAGTTTGACATTGCTGAGTTCTAAAAACCCCTGTCGCAATTGACCTAATCCTTCCGTTCCGCCTACACCAACGATTGGATCTCCTGAAGCACTTGTATTTATATAGAGATTATCTCCTAACCCATGAAGCCCTGCGGGGTTGATAAAATTAGCTATTTCTATTTGCCCTAACACATTACTCAAGCCTTGATTGCCTTGAACAACGCTCACAGTTCCATCAGTTCCAATATTGATTTGAGTGGCGTCTTGAGGGACTGTGATTTGTGGCAACAATAAATATCCTTCACTTGTCACGACATTTCCTTGATCATCAAGTTTAAAATTCCCACTTCTTGTATAGGCAGTGGTTCCATCAGGGAGTTGAATTTGAAAAAAGCCCCTACCAGTGATAGCAATATCTAGGTTATTTTCGGTCTCTTTAGGACTACCTTGAGAGAACATTTTATTCACAGCGCCTGGACGTACGCCTAATCCAACCTCTATGCCTGTAGGGGAAAGTGTGGTTTCACTCGTGGCTGTTCCTGCGTATTGAAGCACTTGATAAAACAAATCATTAAACTCTGCTCTTTGTTTCTTATAGCCACTTGTATTCACATTAGCAATATTGTTTGAAGTTGTGTCGATCTGAAGTTGTTGTCCCAACATCCCTGTTGTTGCTGTGTATAATGAACGCATCATTTTTATGTCCTTATGAGAGTCTATTCAAAAACAAGCAAAAACAATACCAACTAATGAGTATATACAAAAGGATATGAATCAATCATTCCCATTTTGACTTCTAAGTCATACAATTTACTTAGATTTTTTGCATTCATCACTTCAGCCACTTTTCCATCGTGAAAATTTTTCCCATCTTTCAACATATAAACTTCATCAGCATAGACACTCACAAGGTTTGGATCGTGAATATTCACCAAGACTGAAAGAGATTTTTTGCTGACTTGATTTTTAAGTTCTCTAAAAAGTAGGGCTTGATTTTTTATATCAAGATGTGAGGTTGGCTCATCAAGTAATAAAATTGGGCAATTTTGCATCAAGGCTCTAGCAAGAAGAACCATTTGTCTTTCTCCTCCACTGATTTCATTGATGCCTTTATGTTTTAAGTCTATGATCTTTATTTCTTCCATTAGATTCAAAGCTTTTTGTTCATCTGTGGTTTTGGGAGAACCAAACATACCCATTTTACGCGTATTGCCCATCATAATAACATCTAAAATGTTGTAGTTAAATGGACTCTGCCATTCTTGGGGTACGTAGGAAATATAGCTTGATCTGATTTCAGGCTTAAGAGTGAGTAGATTGCGATCTTGAGTGTATATTTCACCTTTTACAGGCTTATATATCCCTAAAATATTATAAAACAAAGTTGTTTTACCCGTTCCATTTGGAGCCAAAATAGCGGTGATATTTCCTTTTTTTAAACTCAAAGAAACATCATGCAAGATATAGTTCTGTTTATGGGCAAAACTCAAGTTTCTGATTTCTAATATATTCATCGACCATTCCATTTTCCTGAAAATTGGCTGAGCAACAATATGAAAAAAGGAGCTCCCAAGATGGCAGTTACTATTCCTACGGGCAAATCATAAGAAGTTATCGTCCTAGCAATGCTATCAGCTCCTAAAAGTGTCAGAGCTCCAAGTCCGATTGATCCAGGTAGCAGTTTTCTCATATCTGAACCAAACAATACACGTCCTAAATGTGGTATCACAAGACCTATCCAGCCAATTGTTCCGCTAACACTTACTGCTAAAGCGCATGCAAAACTCACGCAAGCAATGCATATAAAACGCATCTTATATGGTGAAATTCCTAGAGAGAGGCATTCTTCATCACTCAATCCTAAGATATTGATTCTCCATCGAAAAAAAAACAATGGTACAAATCCTATGAATAGACCTGTTAGGGCAATTTTTACATTCTCCCAACTTGCCAGCGATAAGCTTCCTAGAAGCCAAACAACTATAGCTTGTGCCTTTTGAGGATCAACAAAAAATTTGATACTCCCACTTAGTGCACTTAAAAATGCTGAAAGAATAACTCCAGATAAGACTAGAGACACACTTGAGCCCCCTGCAAATTTTCCAATCATAATCACCAGCATTGAAGCTCCTAATGCACCAATAAAAGCTAAAACTCCTAGCGGTAAATTTTCAAATAATCCAATAGATAAAGCACATCCAAACGCCGCACCTGAAGATATCCCAAGCAAGAATGGATCAACCAAGGGATTTTTAAAGATGCTTTGCATTATTGCCCCAGATCCTGATAAAATGCCTCCAACAATGATGGCTAAAATCACTCGGGGCAATCGTATCTCATATATAATTACTCCATCAGAACTTAAGGGACTATCATACAAAATATGCCCATAGATATTCTCCCATACATCTTTCCAATTAATATCGCTTCCACCTAAAAAAAGCATTGCAAAAGCCATTAGAATAAGCAGAATATAAATAAATGTTTTTTTCATCCTAATAGCCTAATAGAATTGAACTTGAAGATTGCATAAAATCCTTTTATTAATCATCAAAAAATCATACCTAGAAAATATTAATATTGATATTTTAGTAATATTCTAACCAAATCAAAAGCCATCCTAGCTAAAAATAGGAGGTTATTTTCTCGCTTTGAATTTCAAAATACAAAATCCAACATAAGCTAATAAGCACACCAATATGATGGTGCTGAAGGCTTCAATATAACCAAAAGGTTTGCTTAAATCAAAAATCCTAAGACCAAAAATTTCAAATCCCATAAATAGCTCCTCTTTGCAATCCTAACTTATTTCGAGCACCTCTTGACATCTAGTGCAAAGCTCTTCATCCTTACTAGAGAGATATCTCCAACATCTTGGACATTTGCATTTTGATGTTTTGAATATGGAAAAGTTTTTTTCAGTCCCATTGTGAGATATTTTGAAGCTTTTAAGAGGTTCTTGTTTTTGAGTTTCACTCACAATTTCACTCACAATGAGCCATTTATCAAGCTCTTTAAAATCATTGTTTTTTGTTTGGATACAAAGTTCTAAAGATGATTTTATGATCTTATCTTTTTTGAGTCCATCAATGGCTTCTCCAAACCCTTCACGAATTTTCAAGAGTTCTTCAAAGTCGGTTTTTAATTCTAAGTTGAACGCTTTCTTAAAATCAATTTTCTGTAAATCAAATACATCAGCGATCTCATCTTTGATAATTTTAGGCGTGAAATCTAAAACTTCATCAATACTATAAGTCAATATTGGTGCTAAAAGATGGAGCAAATTTTTAGTAATGATCGCCATTGCACTCTGATGAGCTTTACGATGAAGAGAATCTTTTACATCACAATAAAGGCTGTCTTTACATAAATCCAAGTAGATACCACTGAGTTCATTGGTTAAAAATCCCATCAAAAGGCTCAATCCTTTTACAAATTCATACTCGCCAAAGAACACCTCAACTTGTAAAAACACTTCATCGGCTTTTAGTACTATCCAGCGGTCAATTTCTCCAAGCTCATTGTATTGCACTAATGATTGCAGTCCATCTGTATTAGCAAGTAAGAATCTTAAGGTATTACGGATCTTTCGATATTGTTCAGCAATTTGTTTGAAAAAATTCACTGAAACGGTGAGATCATTTTGATAATCATTCATAGCCACCCAAAGTCTCAAAATATCACTACCATATTCTTTTAAGATTGAATCTAAACCAATCACATTTCCTTTGGATTTACTCATTTTTTCACCATTTTCATCCACTGTGAAACCGTGAGTAACCACAGATTTAAAAGGAGCTTTTCCGTTTATGGCACAGCTTAAAAGAAGTGAGCTTTGAAACCATCCTCTGTGTTGATCGCTTCCCTCTAAATATACATCAGCAGGATAGTTTCCAGCATCATACTTGGGGCTATTTTTAGCATTTTTGAGTACAGCACTCCAGGTACTGCCACTGTCAAACCACACATCTAAAATATGCTTACCTTTTTCAATTTCATTGGCTCTGTGTTCCCAAGAAGGAGGAAGAAGATCTTTTATTTCCCTACTCCACCAGGCATCACAGCCTTCTTTTTCAAAAATATTGCTTAAATGTTCCAAGACTTCTGCATCAAAGATCGCCTCCCCACTTTTTTTATTTCTAAAAAACGCAATAGGTACGCCCCAATCTCTCTGTCTAGAAATACACCAGTCGGGTCTATTTTGCACCATTGTTTGGATTCTATTTTTTCCAGTTTGTGGATAAAATACAGTTTTATTAATAGCCTCTAATGCAACCTCTCGCAATGTTTTACCATCTCTGAAAGGCTTATCCATTGCAATAAACCATTGCGTTGTTGCACGGTAAATAACAGGCTCGTGCGATCGCCAACAGTGTGGATAAGAGTGTGTGATTTTGCTATGTTTTAAAAGTGCATTTCCCAACATTTTTATGATTTTTTCTTGTGCTTTGAAAATGTGCATACCTATGAATTCTTCAGGTAGAATTTTTTCTTTGAGTATGAGTTCATTAAAACAACCTTTATCATCTACAGCCATGATGATGGGTAGATTGTACTTGAGTCCTATATGATAATCATCTTCTCCATGTGCGGGTGCAGTATGGACTGCTCCAGAACCATCAGTCATACTCACGTGATCTCCAAGTATGATTAGAGAATCCCTTTTATTGAGAGGATTGATAGCTTTAAATCCTTCAAGATCATCACCTAAAAATTCTTTTATGATGATTTCATCTACAATTTTTGCTTTAGAGAGTTTTTCGTGAAGTTCTTTGGCTACAATATAACCGTTTTGTGTCAAGACATATTTTTGACCTGACTTGAGTGCAATTCCTGCATTGGAAGGCAATGTCCAAGGAGTGGTTGTCCAGATTACAATGAAAGCTTTAGTAACTTTTAGCCTTGATAACGCATCTTCTTTGAGCTCAAAAGCCACAAAAACAGAATCAGATTCCTTATCTTTGTATTCTACTTCTGCATCTGCAAGTGCTGTTTCACACGCCCAACTCCAATAGATGGGCTTACTTCGTTCACAAAGTAATCCATTTTTTGCCACTTCGCACAAAACTTTGTAAATATCACTCTCAAAAGTAAAATCCATTGTTTTATATGGGTTGTCAAAATCTCCTAAAATGCCTAGTTGTTGAAACTCCTGACTCTGTATGGCAATAAACTCACTGGCATGTTCCCTGCAAAGTTCCCTGATCTTTTGCTTAGGCAAAGTATCTTTTTTTTCTTTACCAATTTTTTTTTCTACTTGTTGTTCAATAGGCAATCCATGACAATCCCAACCAGGAGTGTATCGAACACTATATCCTTGAAAATAATGATATTTTACAATGATGTCTTTGAGAATTTTATTTAGAGCGTGTCCAATATGGAGATGTCCATTGGCATAAGGGGGGCCATCGTGTAGATTGAAGATATGATTATTTTGATTTTCTTGGGATCGATTTTTTTTCATTTTGTTGTAGATTTGATTTTCTTGCCACTTCTTGTATCTTGAGGGTTCATTCAGAGGTAAATTACCCCTCATTGGAAAATCTGTTTGGGGGAGTATGAGCGTGTCTTTGTAGTCCATCAGAATCCTTATGCTTTCTATAGAATTTGGATCCATTTTACAGAAAATGCACTGAAAGATTTATTTATTTTAAAAGTTTTTTGGTAGAGAATCTCAAATTCAGAGTATATTTTTTGGTTATAATTTTTCAATGAAAAAATATTATGAGAGAGAAAATTTTAAATTATTTTTGGGTGATTGTATTGAAATTTTGCAAAAGGCAACCCCAGAATCTGTAGATATGATTTTTGCCGATCCGCCATATCATCTTTCAAATGGGGGATTTACATGTCAAGGTGGCAAATCTGTTTCTGTAAATAAGGGGAGTTGGGATAAGACTCAAGGCCTTGAGAAGGATTTTGATTTTCATCTAAGATGGATTGAGGCTTGTAAAAGGGTGTTAAAACCTTCAGGTACGATTATGATTTTATCGTTAAAGCCAATAATGAGATTATTATTTTTGAGGTTAATTTTTATGGTGGGGGTGGATCAAAGTTAAAATCTACAGCAGGTGAATACAGAAATTTATATGATGTTCTGGGAGGAAAATTTAGATTTATTTGGATAACAGATGGTATAGGATGGCAAAAATCATCAAGGCCACTGTATGAGACTTTTAAACATAATGATTATTTATTGTCTCTATCAATGCTAGAAAAAGGTATTTTAGAACAAATTATTTAGACAAATAGATCTATTTTGATATTTCAAACCTCTATCACATATTCCTCGCTTTTTGTTTTTGGAATGCTTTTTAAGATTGGAATTTGCAAGACTTTATATTTTTTTGTAGTTTCTAAATATTTTATTTCAATGATGTCTCCAATTTTGACATCCCGACTTGATTTTGCCACTATACCATTGATTGAGACAACTCCTGTTTCACACATATCCTGAGCGATGGAACGTTTTTTTACAATATTAGTAGTGTTTATAAATTTATCAATTCTCATTGTGTAAATATAGCTTAAAAATCATAATCACAAGATCAATGATCAAAACAAATAATGATACGATGAGTAGAAATTCACTTTAGGGGCAATATTGACTTCACTCTTTTTGGTATC
>NZ_MLAT01000076.1 GCF_002272795.1 Helicobacter sp. 13S00482-2
AAAATGAGGCAAATTATCTAAAAGACAAGATAAAAGAACTAGAAATAAAGATGCTAGAATTAGGAAAAAATAGGGATTATCTATCTACTCAATATTCGCAAATTTTAGAAAAACTATCAAAAACAGGGTCTTTGACAGAATATACGAAGTTAAATCAACAAATAGAAAAGTTAGCAGAAGAAAAAGGACAAAATGAAAAAATGCTAATTGAGTTGGGGCAAATAGAGAAAGAGATAGAATATACCAAAAAAAATCTTTTGGAATTAAATAAAAAGATGAATGAAGAGCTTGAAGATTTTGAGAATAAATTGGCCATCTTCAATGAATCATTTACTAATTATTCAAAACTTTTATATGAAACTGGATTTATTCTTTCTTATGAATATACAAAGAAGAAAGAACCAATCAAGTTTTATTGTAAAAATGCAAAGGGAAATGAAGGTAGTGGCAAAAAACAAGCTATCATCTCAGCCTTTGATTTAGCCTATATAGATTTTATTAATAAATTAAATCTCAATTTTCCACATTTTGTAGCACATGACAAAGTTGAATTAATTGATATTAATAAACTTGAAA
>NZ_MLAT01000077.1 GCF_002272795.1 Helicobacter sp. 13S00482-2
AAAATGAGGCAAATTATCTAAAAGACAAGATAAAAGAACTAGAAATAAAGATGCTAGAATTAGGAAAAAATAGGGATTATCTATCTACTCAATATTCGCAAATTTTAGAAAAACTATCAAAAACAGGATCTTTGACAGAATATACGAAGTTAAATCAAGAAATAGAAAAGTTAGCAGAAGAAAAAGGACAAAATGAAAAAATGCTAATTGAGTTGGGGAAAATAGAGAAAGAAATAGAATCTACCAAAGAAGATCTTTTGGAATTAAATAAAAAGATGAATAAAGAGCTTGAAGATTTTGATAATAAATTGGCTATTTTCAATGAATCATTTACTAATTATTCGAAGCTTTTATATGAAATTGGATTTATTGTTTCTTATGAATATAAAAATAAAGAACCAATTAAGTTTTATTCCAAAAACACAAAAGGAAATGAAGGTAGTGGTAAAAAACAAGCTATCATCTCAGCCTTTGATTTAGCCTATATAGATTTTATTAATAAATTAAATCTCAATTTTCCACATTTTGTAGCACATGACAAAGTTGAATTAATTGATATTAATAAACTTGAAA
>NZ_MLAT01000021.1 GCF_002272795.1 Helicobacter sp. 13S00482-2
ATAATCTAAAAGATTTTAAAAGTTCTAAAAGATTTGCAAGATCTAAGGATTCATAGGATTCTAACAGAGGAGGTTTTTCTCATTGATTTGTTTTTGCTTTAGAAGGATTTGGATTTTACAAGATTCAAAGGAGTTAAAGGGTCTAAAGATTCTAAAAGATTCATGAGTTCTAAAAAGATTTGCAAGTTCATAGGATTCATAGGATTCATAGGATTCATAGGATTCATAGGATTGGACTTTAGATATTACACAAGCAGCACAAAACAAACACAATCACCTAAACGTGATGTGTTCTTTAAACCATCTTAACATTCATTTGGTATTCATTCCGTTATACCCACTCATTCAATTATTTTTCATAGGACCCAGGGGAGGAATGAATAAGAATAATACCCTCACTTCAAAAACATTTCAATTCAGAACCATAAATAATAAATATTATCATTGATTATCTATATAGAAAAAATATATTTAAATATTTATTCAAATGTTATAAATGGAATGCAATTTGATATGAAACAATTGCATCTTATTCTTGTTGCTTGATAGTCATTTCAATAGATACGTCTTACTCCATCATCATAACAGTGATTAGATTGATTGCTTATACTTAGGTAGTCTTGAAACTTAATAAAGAGTCTTAAGAAGTTTAGCATCTCTGAATAAAATATTCCTTTGTTGTATGTATTTCTAAACTCTTGTTTATATTGAAAGAATGTCTTGAGTTTTGAAATCTTTAGACTTTGAAATCTTCAATCTTTGAAATCTTTTAGAATCCTTAGAATCTTTTAACTCCTATGTTGTTTGTTATGCATAGGTAGTGTGGGTTTTAAAAGATGGAATTTCAATCAAATCTATTCGAGGAAGCCATCATGGCAAATATTTTACAGATTAGTTTTTTCATCTTATAATTCCCAGTATCATACAAGAAAGTTTAGAACACTATAACAATATGAAAAATTTAATAATATAAATAAAGGATATATAATGAAAGTAGCACTTTTAATGAGCGGTGGCGTGGATAGCTCCTACTCAGCTTATTTGTTAAAAAATCAGGGCTATGAGGTGCTAGGTATTTATCTCAAGCTTCATGATAAAGAAGCCAAACACGAAATGTTTTTACGCAATTGCACCAAAGTCTCTGAAAATCTTGGCTTTGAATTTAGAGTAGTTGAGGCAAAACAAGAGTTTAAGAAGGCTGTTTATGATGAATTTGTTGATTCTTATAAACGTGGAGAAACTCCAAATCCTTGTGCTTTGTGCAATCCTTTGATGAAGTTTGGGTTGGCTTTGGAGTTTGCACTTGAGCTTGGTTGTGAAAAGATAGCAACAGGACATTATGCAAGAATAGAAGAAGTTGATGGAGTCAAACGAATAAGAGAAGCTAGAGATATGAGCAAAGATCAGAGTTATTTTTTATACGCAATATCTCAAGATGCTATCAATCGCCTTATTTTTCCACTAGGGGATATGTTAAAAGAAGAAGTTAAACCTAAAGCCTTTGAGGTGATGCCTTGGTTAGGCACTCTTGAAACTTATAAAGAATCTCAGGAGATATGTTTTGTTGAAACTGATTATATTGATATTTTGAAAAAACATACTCAAGTTGAACAAGAGGGTATTGTCAGAGATATGCAAGGCAATATTGTCGGTGAACACAAAGGCTATATGCAATACACCATAGGCAAACGTAAAGGATTTAGTGTCAGGGGAGCCCATGAACCTCATTTTGTCGTGGGGATTAATCCAAAAAATAATGAAATCATTGTGGGTAAAAAAGAAGATCTTGCAACAAATAAGGTAGAGGCAATCAACAAATCATTGCTTAAAAATTTTAATGGAGGGGAGTATAAAGTCAAGATTCGTTATCGAAGCACTCCCTCAGAAGCTAAAATATTTATTGATGGAGATAAAATTATTGCTGAATTAAAAGAGCCTGTTTATGGGGTTGCAAAAGGTCAGGCATTGGTTGTATATCAAGATGATAAGGTTTTAGGGGGTGGGGTGATTATTTAAAGGCAAACCTTCTTTTTAGAAGGTTTGTATAGGATTTAACCTAGAGTTTTGATAGTGATATTTTTTATAAAATTTTTATTTTCGTAGTATTTTAGTTTATCCCCATCAATTGTAGCAAAGGCATTGTCAAATAAACTCACTATGGAGTTTTGTATTTTCATATCTCTTTCATAGTTGAGTAAAATAAAATTATCTTGCCATTTTTCAAAGCCATCAAAAGATGGATTTTTGATTACAGCAAGGGGGTCATATTGATTCCAGGTATTATTTATATAAGCCTCAGCTTTGCTTAAAGTTGTATGCGTTTTTGTATCTAGTCCTACAGCTTCTCTTGCAGGAATGCCACACGCACGACACAAAGAGACAAAAACAGTATTGATGCTAATATTTTCTCCTGATAGTATTGGTGTATTGTCTTTGGATACTATGGTTCTGATTCTAGCTATATCTTTAGCATTTTCATAGTCGATATTTTCTTTGCTCCATTTATAAATTTTGGCAATTTTTTCTTTTTCGTTTCCTGAATTTAATGTTTTGGCAACTTTTTCAATCATTCCATCTGTTCGGATATATCTAGTTGGTTGTAAGAAATTTTCAAGATGATTGGATTTTTCATTTGAATGATTTGGAAGCACAAGAACATCTACGCTAGTGAAAATATTTTTTGGTTTTTTGCTGTATTGGGCATAAATGACAGGTGTCTGATCTTGAATATAGACTTTATGAGTATCATAACTTCCTTGTATTTTAATATTGCTTGGTTTTTGAAAACTTGTTGTGCTTGGCATTGGTATCCATATTTTGACATCATTTGCTGATTCAAAATTGATTTCATATTCAAAAGTTAAATTATATTTTTTTATCTTTGATGGATTTGCATTCATTATGTTTGAGCCCATCAAAATACCAGTACCCAATATACTTGTTTTTATAAAATCTCTTCGTTGCATTTTTTTCCTTCTTTGATTCTATGTAGATACTTAACTTAAGATTGTGATATGCAAAAATGCATATCACTTAAAAACTAGAGAACTAATTCTTCTATTCTTTTGCCATAAGCGGGATCAGCTTTTTTGAAGTGCTCAATCTGACGTTTTTTAATTTCAGTAGGTACGCCTTCCATTGCTGATTTGATATTTTGGCAAAGTCTTTCTTTTTCTTCTGCACTTAAGAGTCGATATAAATCTCCAGGTTGTGTGTAATAATCGCTATCATCTTCTCTAAAATCCCAATCATAAACAGCGGTTTCTTTTTCAAGTTTACTAAGATCAAGTTTAGGTTCTTTTGCATTTGGATCTTCTTTATAACCTGGCAATGAACTCGGATTGTAATTAAGCATACTTCCATAGGCTCCATTTTGCATATATCCATCTCTAAAAGTATTATGGAAAGGACATTTTGGAGCATTTACGGGTAGTTGTGTGTGATTGATACCTAGTCTGTATCTTTGTGTATCTCCATAAGAGAACAATCTACCTTGTAGCATTTTATCTGGACTATAGCCAATTCCTGGTACTATGTTTGCAGGATTGAAGGCAGCTTGTTCAACTTCAGCAAAATAATTCTCAGGATTTTTATTTAACTCAACAATACCTACTTCGATAAGTGGAAAGTCTTTTTGACTCCAAGTTTTAGTAAGATCAAATGGGTGAAAACGATAAGTTTTTGCCTCTGCTTCAGGCATAATTTGAACACACATTCTCCATTTTGGAAAATTACCTTTTTCTATGTTTTCAAATAAATCTCTTTGATGAGATTCTCTATCATTAGCAATAATCGCACCTGCTTCTTCATTGGTAAGATTTTCTATTCCTTGCATGGTTTTTAAGTGAAATTTCACCCAAAATCTTTGATTTTTGTTGTTAATAAAGCTAAAAGTATGACTTCCAAATCCGTGCATATGGCGATAACTTTTAGGAATTCCTCGATCACTCATTGTGATAGTGACTTGATGAAGAGATTCAGGGTGCAGACTCCAGAAATCCCAAGCATTTTTAGAGCTTCTCAAGTTTGTTTTAGGATCTCTTTTTTGAGTGTGGATAAAATCAGGGAATTTTAATGGATCGCGAACAAAAAATACAGGTGTATTATTTCCTACAAGATCCCAATTTCCTTCTTCTGTATAGAATTTCATCGCAAATCCTCTAGGATCTCTTTCTGCATCTGCTGATCCTTTTTCTCCTGCTACAGTAGAAAATCTGAAAAAGCAAGGAGTTTTCTTGCCCACTTTTCCAAAAATTTTTGCCTTTGTGTATTTAGTGATGTCATTAGTCACTGTAAATACTCCATAAGCCCCGCTTCCTTTAGCATGGACTACTCTTTCGGGAATTCTTTCACGATCAAAATGAGCCAATTTTTCTAAAAACCAGGTATTTTGAAGTAGCATTGGTCCTCTAGGGCCAAAAGTGAGGGAGTTCTGATTATCTCCTATTGGTGTTCCTGTTGCGCTTGTGAGTGTAACATTTTTCATATATTATCTCCTTGATATTTTTTTTGTGAATACGTTTCAGATTATAAGCAACAATGATTAACGATTTGTAAAATTTTATTAATAGAAAAATTTTATTGATAAAAGATTGTGTTTATAAGCAAGACCTTAAGTGTTATTATCTATAATCTTGATTGAATAAAATTTAATTTGCAGGATTTGACCCAAATGCGAGGATTTAAGATTTTTACTGGAAGTGCTCACCCGAACTTTAGCAAAGAATTGGCAAAGCATCTTGATGCTGTTATTTCAAAAGCCACAGTCAATCGTTTTAGTGATGGTGAAATAAATGTACAGATCAGTGAATCTGTAAGAGGAAAAGATGTGTTCATTATTCAGCCAACTTGTGCTCCAACTAATGATAACTTGATGGAACTTTTAATTATGACTGATGCTTTTAAAAGAAGTTCGGCAAATTCCATCAATGCAGTGATTCCATATTTTGGCTATGCTAGACAAGATAGAAAAGCAGCTCCAAGAGTTCCCATCACAGCTAAATTGGTGGCAAACCTCATTCAGAGTGCAGGTATTAATCGTGTTATTACAATGGACTTACATGCTGGACAGATTCAAGGTTTTTTTGATATTCCTGTGGATAATTTGTATGGTTCTATCGTATTTAGAGACTATATTCGTGCAAAAAAATTCAAAAATCCTATCATTGCTAGTCCTGATATTGGTGGGGTTTCTCGTGCGAGATATTTTGCTAATCAATTAGGCCTTGATCTTGTTATCGTCGATAAAAAACGTGAAAAAGCTAATGTTAGCGAAGTGATGAACATTATTGGGGATGTGCAAGATAAAGATGTTATCCTTGTGGATGATATGATTGATACTGCTGGGACAATGTGTAAGGCTGCAGATGTTCTGAAGGCAAGAGGGGCTAAGTCTGTGATGGCACTTGGGACGCATCCTGTTTTGAGTGGTCCTGCGATTGAAAGAATTGAGAAAAGTTCTTTAGATGAAGTGGTGGTGAGTAATTCCATTCCTGTAAAGCAACAGTCCTCAAAAATAACCGTTTTGAGCGTGGCCCCACTTTTTGCAGAGGTCATTAGGAGAATCTATCACAATGAAAGTGTGAATTCACTTTTTGTGTAAGAAATTAGGAAAAATATGGTTTTAGAACACGAGATTCCTCAGGGAAGTAAGCTTTATTTTGGAGCTTCAGCAAATATCAAGCGCAAGATTGAAGCTAAAGCGTGTGAAGTTTTTTATCAAAATGGTTTTGAAGAGATTCTCACGCCTTGTTTTGCTTATTTAGAACATCAAAAAAATTTTTCTAATCGCAATATCATTAGACTCAGCTCTCAAAATAATCATCAGATCTCTTTGAGATATGATAGTACTATTGATGCAATTAGAATCATCACCAAACGTTTAGGCAGAAGCACAAATCAAAAAAAATGGTTTTATATCCAGCCTGTTTATAGTTATCCCACCAATGAAATTCATCAAATTGGTGCGGAGTGTTTGGATACTAATGAAATGGGTGAGATACTAAGATTGGGTCAAAATATTATCAAAGGTCTTGGAATTTCCCCTATTTTGCAAATATCAAATGTGAAGATACTCAAACTTTGTGCTCAAGATATAGGATTAGAAGTGAATGAATTTCAGAAAATCGATATTGGTAATATTTTATCAATGGGTGGGTATATTGAAGCATTACTCAGGATACAGAGTAGAGATGATTTGGAGAGTTTTATCAAAGTATCCCCTTCTTTTTTGAAAGCAGAGTTAGAAAATCTTTTGAAAAGCGGATTTGATTGTGATTATCCAGAAATGATTTTTTCTCCTTTGGATTTTGCTCCCATTGATTATTATAATGATTTGGTTTTTAGAATGTTTGAAGGTAATCATACTTTGCTTTTAGGTGGAAAGTATAAGATAGAAGATACAGAATCTTGTGGATTTGGAATTTATACAGACGATATTGTAGATTATTTGATGAGAAAAGATGAGGAAAAATAAATGGCTGATTTGGTTGTAGGGATTCAGTGGGGAGATGAAGGTAAGGGTAAAATTGTGGATATGCTTGCAAAAAATTATGATTATGTGGTCAGATACCAAGGGGGTCATAATGCAGGACATACTATTGTAGTGGATGGAAAAAAACATGCTCTGCATTTGATGCCCTCAGGTGTTTTATATCCCACATGCAAGAATATTATCGGTAATGGTGTGGTTATATCTTTAGATGCATTGTGTGAAGAGATTATTCAGTTTGGAGATCTTACCAATAGGCTTTTTATTAGCGATAAAGCTCATTTAATTATGCCATATCATCAAATCATTGATATTGCTAGAGAAAAATATAGAAAAAATGCTATTGGAACTACTGGAAAAGGTATTGGTCCAAGCTATGAAGACAAGATTGCTAGAAACGGTTTTAGGGTAGGGGAATTAAGAGATTTTCAATCATTAGGTGCAAAGCTTAAAAGTCATTTGACCCAGATTGCATATGTTCAAGATCTCTATGGTATTTCTTTGCCTAGTTTTGATGAAATAATGGCCTCATTACAAGAAAAAAGTCAAAAGATTCTCCCGTTTGTTGTTGATAGCACTCAATTACTTTGGAAAGCTATCAATGAAGATAAAAAAATCCTTCTAGAAGGAGCACAAGGGAGTATGCTAGATATTGATCATGGTACTTATCCTTTTGTAACAAGCTCTACGACTATTTCTTGTGGTGCCTGTAGTGGGACGGGGCTGAGTCCAAAAGACATTAAAAAAACTATTGGTATTTGCAAGGCATATTGCACACGTGTGGGAAATGGGCCTTTTCCTACAGAGGACTTTGGAGATAAGGGAGAGTTTTTGCGTGAAAAAGGAAAGGAATTTGGTGTCACTACAGGTAGGGCTAGGCGTTGTGGCTGGTTTGATGCATTGAGCGTTAAATATGCTTGCAGAATAAATGGTTGTGATGAAATTGCTCTTATGAAACTTGATGTTTTAGATGGACTAGATGAAGTAAAGGTTTGTGTAGGATATAAGAAAGATAATGAGATTATCGATTATACTCCAAGCGATCTTGATGGATTAGAACCTGTGTATAAAATCTATAAAGGATGGGATAAAACCTCTGGAATCAAAGAGTTTGCTAAGTTGCCTTCAGAGGCTAAAGAATATATTTTAGATATTCAAAAGCTCATTGGAGTGAAAATTTCTATTATCTCTACAAGTCCTGAAAGAGAAGATACGATTATTTTATGAATACCAAGTTTGATTCCTTGCTTAAAATCAAAAAACAAGAACTTGATAAATGCGAAGCAGATATGATCTACAATAATCATCTCATTGCTTTAAAAAATAAAGAAATTGATATTTTATTGCAAGATTTAAATCAAATAAATGTTCCAAAAAATGGGGATTATTGGGATTTTAAAAATACACAGGAAGTTAAAAAAGCTTTTGTGGAAGAAATCGATAAACAAAGAAATGAGATCTCAAGATTAAAAGATATTGGCAAACAACTTCAAAAATCCCATAGAATTGCCTTTATAGAATATGAAAAAATCAAATATTTACAAGATATTGAGACAAAGAAGATGATCTCAAAAATCAAGAAAAATGAATCAAAAAATCTTGATGAAGTTGGAATAATGCTTTTTAAATCCAATAAGGAGAATGTATGAAAAAGATATGTTTAGCTGTGATTTTGTTTTTAATTATAGGAGATTTACAAGCACAAGATAAAGCAACATCGCCATCGCTTTCTTCAAAAACCACTGTGATAAAACAAACCAAAACTACAGATGAAGCTAAAGCTCAGCAACAAAATACCAACGAGGTTTCAAAACCACAGGATAATCCCCCGCTTATTCCCGCTGCTTCAGATAGCGAGAGTACTTCAAAGCAACTTTTACAATGCAACGCTATTTTTGATGCTAGAAAGGGGGAATTGAGTGAAAAAATCAGACAGCTAGATGAGAAAACTCAATCCATTCAAGCTCTTCAAAATGCCACACAAAATCTACTTGATCAGCGTGAAGCAAAGATAAAAGAGAGAGAGAAGGCCTTGAGTTTAAAACTAAAAGAAATTGAGGACAAAGAAGTTAAACTTAAAGTTACTAGTGAAGAAAAAGAATCTACTATTAAGGCTTTGATTGCTAAAAATGAAGATATTTTAAAACAGATAGATGGAGCCAAAAACAATAAATTGGCTCAAACTTATGCGAAAATGAAGGATTCTAAGGCCGCACCTATCATAGAAAATTTGCCCGATGATGAAGCTGCAAGTATTTTATTTGCTCTTTCTGCTCAAGATATGGGAAAAATTCTCTCTAAGATGAATCCTAAAAAAGCTGCTCACCTCACAGAAATTTTAAAAAAAGGACCACCTTTTGAAAATCAAAAAGCAAAAATAACTCAAACGAATGATAATGCTTCCAAAGAGGTTCAAAATCCTACAGATTCAGATAAAAATTCAGATGTAGGCCAAAATTCATCAATATAGACCTTTTGTATTGTAATATTTAAACTTATTTGTGATATGATTTACAGGTAAAATTTTATTACAAGGAGAATTCATAATGAGAGTTTTAGTTATACAAGGACCAAATTTAAATATGCTTGGACATCGGGATCCTAGAATTTATGGAACGATGACTTTAGAGCAAATTCATCAAAATATGAAAGCATTTGCAAAACAAAATGGTTTGGAGTTAGATTTTTTTCAAAGTAATTTTGAAGGTGAAATCATTGATAAAATTCAAGAGTGTGTAGGAAGCGATTATGCAGGTATCATAATGAATCCAGGAGCATATTCTCATACTTCTGTGGCTATTGCAGATGCAGTTATGGGTGCGGGTGTGCCTGTGATAGAAGTTCATTTGAGCAATATTCATGCTAGGGAAGAATATAGAAAAGTAACCTATACGGGTGCTGTGTCAGCGGGTGTTATCGCAGGATTTGGTGCATTTGGTTATCATATGGCAGTGATCGCTATGTTGCAAATACTCTCTGAAATTCAGGCAATGAGACAAGCTCAAGCCGCACAAGCAGAAGCTGCAAATACTCAAAATATCCAAGATCAAAAAAATGATTCAAAAGAAACAAAAGCTGAAATCAAAAATGAAAAAAAAGATAAATGAGGTAAATTATCTAACAACTGATGAAAATGCTCAATATTTTGAGTGTGGATATAGTTGTGATAATGCTTTGTTTTTAAAACTCGGGAGTGATAAATTTTTTATCACAGACTCCCGATATAGTTTAGAAGCTGAAAAAATAGCACAAAATACTAACATCATAGAATCTAGCGATTTGATAGCCTCAGCTTGTGAAATACTCAATAGAACCTCTATAAAGACCCTCATATACGATCCCTCCCAACTTACGATAAGTGTTTTTGAAAAAATTAAAGCTCTTTTAAAAACTCATGTAAAACTTTTGCCAGAGTCTCGTTTCCATCAGTTGTTAAGAATTATTAAAACCGATGATGAAATTATTAAAATCAAAAAATCTCAAAAACTAAATAAGGACGCTTATAAGGGATTTGCAAAATTCATCAATGGATCTAAAAAGTCTTTTACTGAAAGGGAACTCTATTATCAAGCACAGCAATTTTTGACTTATTTGGGTAAATATGATCTGAGTTTTGATCCTATTTTGGGCGTGAATGCAAATGCTGCAAAACCTCACGCTCTTCCTAGCAAAAAAGATAAATTGGAGTATGAGGATCTTTTGTTATTTGATGCGGGGATAAAATATCAGCGTTATTGTTCTGATAGGACTCGTACAGCTTTTTACGATAAAGAAGGAATTCATTTTAGAAAAAAGCAGAAATTTAAAAACAAACAAATACAAAAAATTTATGATATTGTTTTAAAAGCACAAGAAAAGACAATTAATCTTTTACGAAGTGGTATGAGTGGTGCAGAAATTGATAGTATTGCTAGAAAAGTGATAGAAAAATCAGGCTATGGAAAGTATTTTGTACATAGCACGGGACACGGTATTGGCTTGGATATTCACGAACTACCATTCATATCTAAGTCTAGTGAGATTATCATAGAGGACAATATGGTGTTTTCTATTGAACCTGGTATTTATATACCCGATCACTATGGAGTGCGTATAGAAGATTTGATTGTTGTAAAAAATGGCAAGGCGGAAATTATTTGATTTTGAAGACTTTAGATGAGAAGCTTAATTTTTACCAATTCTTTTCCCTCTAAAAGGGTCTATGCAACTTCTTTTGGCAATATGGTTACCTTAGGAATAGGTGGAAATATTGGAAACTGCCTTCATCGTTTTGAATCTTTTTATAAATATTTGAATAAAAATAATAAAATTAAAATCTTGGATTCTTCGCCTATTTATATGAATCCTCCTTTTGGTTTTGTCTATCAAGATAGTTTTTATAATGCCACTATAACTCTCAGTACTAGTTTGTGTATTGTTCAGTTTTTTGGTTTTGTGTTTTATTTGGAACGCAGATTTGGTAGGTTGAAAAAAAGAGAGTTCAAGAATTCGCCAAGAAAATTAGATATTGATATAATTTTCTTCAATGATTTGATTTTAAAGCGACCTTATCTTAAAATACCTCATCCAAAATGGAATGAAAGAGAATCAGTTTTGATTCCTTTGTTTTTACAATATCTCATCCCAAGGGGACCTAAATGAAACTTTACACTTATGGTGGCGAAACTGCAGCACAGGCATTAAAGATGGCACAAAGTAAGCACGGTGAAGATGCTTTGGTTGTGAAGACTAAAGAAATTAGAAAAAAGACGATGACTCAACCTGGTCTTTATGAGATTGTTGTTGCTGTAGAAAATGATAATGAAATAGAACTCTCTGCCGATGAAGATGTTGCTCAAAAGCCAAAAAATAGTATCCAGAAACGTTTAGATGAGATCTTGGAAAAAAATATGGACAAGAAGAAGAAACCCATCAAAACCCTTGATGATGATGTAACCATTCAACTTTCTGATGCGGTTAGAGAGATTAGCAAGATAGCTGGGATGGAGCGTCCTAGTACTCCTGCTAGAGCGATTATTGTTCCAGAGACGCCAAAAAGTTTGGATTTGAGATTAGAAAATAAAATTCTCCAAAGACAAGAAGACAGAGCCATCAGTAAGCAAAATGATACAAAGGAGTTTAAGCAACTCAAAACTGAGCTTGATAAAATCAATGATAAAATCAAACTCATTCAGAATATGTTTTGGGATGAAAAAGGTCCTAAAAACGAAGGCTTACAGATTCCTCAAGAATTTGCAGAAATTTATCGCATAGCTAAAAATAGCGGAATGAATAAGATTCATTTAGATGAGATCATGAAGCTTAGTTTGGAATTGATGCCTCTTAAGATGAGAGAAAATTCTTTGACAATCAAGCGTTATTTTCGTGAAGTATTACGCAAGATGATTTATTGTAGAAATGAGCATTTAGATGCTGGAAATAAGAAAATCATTATGTTAGTGGGGCCTACAGGGGTAGGAAAAACAACTACTTTAGCAAAGTTGGCAGCTAGATACTCAAAGATGCTAGATAAAAAATATAAAGTCGGGATTATCACTTTAGATACCTATCGTATTGGAGCATTAGAGCAGCTTACGTGGTATGCTAGAAAGATGAAAATCAGCATTGAAACAGTGATTGAGCCAGAGGATTTTCTTAAAGAGATTGATACATTGCGTTATTGTGATTATATTTTAGTTGATACCGCAGGACATTCTCAACACGATAAGCAAAAAATCAATATGCTAAAAAAATTTATCAATAACGATTATAAAATTGATGTAACACTCGTTTTGTCTGCTACAACAAAATATGAAGACTTGAGAGATATTTACCAATCATTTGGAGAGCTCAATATTGATACACTGATTTTTAGCAAATTAGATGAGAGCAGAGGACTTGGTAGTTTATTTTCTCTTGTGTATGAGAGCAAAAAACCTGTGAGTTATCTTTCCATAGGTCAGGAAGTTCCTATGGATTTACTTGTAGCAACAAATGATTATTTGGTAGATTGTATGCTAGATGGATTTGCAAATCCTGCAAGAGAGATAAAATGAACAATCAAGCTAGTAACTTAGATACATTGATGCAAAGTGCAAAACAAAAAGGCAAAACAAAATTCATTGCCATCACAAGCGGAAAAGGTGGTGTTGGAAAATCTACTATCAGTGCGAACCTATCTTATACTCTAGCTAAAATGGGATATAAGGTTGGGATATTTGATGCAGATATTGGATTGGCAAATTTGGATTTGATATTTGGTGTGAAAACAGGTAAGAATATTTTACACGCCCTCAAAGGTGAAGCAAAGTTTGATGAAGTAATTTATCCCATAGAGGAGGGCTTGTATCTCATACCTGGAGATAGTGGAGATGAAATATTAAAATATTCCAATCAGGATATTTTAGATGAGTTTGTGCAAGATAGTCAGATACTTAATGACTTGGATTATATGATTGTAGATACAGGTGCTGGGATTGGAGAGGTCACACAGGCTTTTTTGAATGCTAGTAATGATGTTATTGTTGTTACTGTTCCAGATCCAGCTGCCATTACTGATGCTTATGCAACCATCAAAATCAACTCTAGATTTAGAAAAGAGATTTTTCTCATCGTGAATATGGTGGGTTCAGAAAAAGAGGCTTTGAATGTTTTTACCAAGATTAGCAATGTTGCACGTAAGAATCTGCCTGATTTAGAGCTCCATCTTCTAGGTTTTTTATATAGCAGTGCATCTGTGAAAAAATCCACCAAATACAGAGAGCTTTTATCTAGAGTGGAGCCTTTGAATAATTTTTCATCTGAGATGAGATCCATAGCCAAAAAGATATCGGTAAAAGTGGAACAAAATATGCTTGATTATCCCAAAGAAAGTTTTATGGATTTTTTTAGAAGGATACTTGGCTATTTGTAAGGATTAAGATGAAGCCGAATAATTACATCAATTTTTCTATTGTTTTTGGCTTTTTTTTAGGCCTAGCTTTCTCAATTGCAAAGTTTAATAGACCTGAGATTATTCTGTTTTGGACAGTTATTTCTACCGTGGGTTTTTATTTGATTGTTATTTTTTGCACTTCGGTTTATATATGGTTTGTTGATTTTGATAAAAGACTTTTTAATAAAGATATTGTAGAGAAAAAGCTTGATTATTTTGATCGTGAATTTGATATTAGAGAAAAAGAAGTAAGCAATATCAGGCAGTATATTAATAATTCGGATTTCTTAGATATCTCTTCAAATAACAGTGAATTCATATGAACAAAAACCAAATAAAAGGATACGATCAAAACATTCGATATTCTCAAGATGAGTTGGCATTGCAATACCTTCCAGCTGTTAGGTCTATAGCATATCGTATCAAGGAACGTGTCCCTAGTTCGGTGGATTTAAATGATTTGATTTCTATTGGCACAGAAGAACTTATCAAATTGGCCAGAAGATATGATAGTAACATCAATGATTCTTTTTGGGGTTATGCCAAAACCCGTGTGAATGGTGCTATGCTTGATTATCTTAGATCCTTAGATATTTTATCTCGTGCATCTAGAAAACTCATCAAGGCCATAGATTATGAAACTTCTAAGTATTTCAATGAACATCAAGAAGATCCTAGTAATGAATATTTATCAGAAGTGCTAGGTGAAGAGATTGAGAAAATCAGAGAAGCAAAAGTGGCTTCAGATATTTATTCAGTAGTGCCTATTGATGAACAATACAATTTAATTGAGCAAGAAGGTGTGCTAGAAAAGCTTGAACGTGAAGAGCTTGTAGAAATTATACAAGGGATTTTAGATCACCTAAATGAACGTGAGCAGATGATCATGCAACTATATTTTTTTGAAGAGTTGAATTTGAGTGAAATCAAAGATATATTGAATATTACTGAATCACGAATATCTCAAATCATAAAAGAGATCATTAAAAAAATCAGAAAATCATTAGGAGAGAAAAATGGCTGATATATTAAGTCAAGAAGAAATTGATGCTCTTCTTGAAGTGGTCGATGAAGGTGAAGATGCTGAAGTTTTGCAGAAACATAACATCATTCATCAAAAACAAGTGACTCTCTATGATTTTAAACGCCCTAATCGTGTTAGTAAAGAGCAATTAAGAGCATTTAGGAGTATCCACGATAAAATGGCAAGGAATCTCTCTAGCCAAATTTCTGCCATCATGCGGAGTATTGTTGAAATACAGCTTCATAGTGTTGATCAGATGACTTATGGGGAATTTTTGATGAGTTTGCCTTCCCCGACTAGTTTTAACGTGTTTTCTATGAAGCCTATGGATGGCACTGGGGTTTTGGAGATAAATCCTAGTATTGCTTTTCCAATGATTGATAGATTGTTGGGTGGTAAGGGTGATCCTTATGATAATTCTAGAGAATTTAGTGATATTGAGTTGAATCTTCTTGATACGATACTCAGACAGATTATGCAAACACTCAAAGATGCTTGGTCGCCTGTGGCAGAAATCTTCCCCTCTGTGGATGCTAAAGAATCTAGTGCAAATGTTGTGCAGATTGTTGCTCAAAACGAGATTGTTATTATGGTGGTAATGGAAATTATCATTGGCCATAGCAGTGGAATGATGAATTTATGCTATCCTGTTATTTCCCTTGAAGCTGTTCTTTCTAGACTTGGAGGCAGGGATCTTGTGCTCTCAGAAACAAGCTCAAAGAAAAGCCGTAATAAAGAACTTCAAGCTCTCTTAGGAGGTGCTGGTGTTAATATATCGGTATTTTTAGGCGGTGTGAAATTGACTTTAAAAGAGGTGCTTGATCTCTGTGTAGGGGATATTATTCGATTGGATAGACCTGCTGATGATACGGTACTTGTAAATGTTGATGGGAAAGAAAAATATGTCGCAACATTGGGATTGCAACGGTATCGCAAAACAATCAAGATGAAAGAAATAATCAAGACAGAAAAAGACAAAGTAAAAGAAATATTAGAGATGTTAGAAGCTCAAAGAAAAAGCAAGGTAAATGATATACAGGAGGAAGAGCAGTGAATGATTTTATAAAGATTTTTACCCAAGAGACAATTTCTACAATCGAAGGACTTACAGGCAATACCCCAGATGTGGAAAATAACAAAACTGATATTATTAGTGGAGTTTCCTTGTCTGTCCCTTATGCGATTGTGTATGTTTCAGTTTCGGGTGATTTAGATTCTAGCGTCGCATTGATTTTTCCTGCTGAACTCGCCACTGCTCTTGCTGATTTAATGCTTGGGGGAGAAGGAAATAGCAAATCAAATATGGACAATGATGATTTAGATGCAATCAAAGAAATCAGTTCAAATATATTCGGAGCCATTTCCACTGCACTTGGTTCTCAAAAAAATCTTCCTAGACTTGGATTTTCTTGTAAAGATGTTGTTTTTATTACTAATCCTATTGACTTATCTACTTATGACAAAGGCTATCAATTCACATTTTCTATTAACAAAATCAAGTCAAATTTCCTATTTTTAACCACGAGTGATTTTACCAATAGTTTTAACAATATTGAGACAACCACCTCAGGTGTTGCTTCTGAGACTCATATAAATCATATGCTCAATCCAGATGAGATGAGAAATATCGGAATGCTACTTGATGTGAAGCTCAATGTGAAAGTTAGAATAGGACAGAAGAAGATGCTTCTTAAAGATGTCATATCAATGGATATTGGAAGTGTTGTCGAGCTCAACCAACTTGCAAATGATCCTTTGGAGATTTTAGTAGATGATAAGGTTATTGCCAAAGGGGAGGTGGTGATAGTCGATGGAAACTTTGGAGTTCAAATCACCGACATTGGAACCAAAAGAGAGCGATTAGAGCAACTCAGAGGTTAGAGCTATTCACTAGCACCTGATTTTAGCATTTTGAATAATTTATGCGTATCTAGCGTGATGGTTAGCATTTCTTGATTGGCAATAGTTTGATTAACAAAATGAAAAATAATACTGAATCTTGCAGTTAAGAGATCGTTTTTGTATTCGTAATAGAAATTTGCCCTATCATATTTTGTTCCTTGGTAAAATGGCAATCCATTATAGAAATCTTCACCATATTCATAGAAGTATTTCATCTGTGGTTTCCCAAAGTAATAGCTATTTTCTATTCCAAATCCATTGTATTGTGCTTTTATGTCAAGTTGATAACCTAAGCCATTATAAAAGGGATCTAATCCTGTGCTAAGTCTTCTTTTTCTTTCTAGAGTGCTTAGTGTTCCAAATTTTATATATGCCTCTTGCATATAGGGCATAAGATTTTTCAGACTTGAACCCAGATAGAGATTATAATAAATCCTATCCATCAGATAGGTATCCCCATTTGAACCATCTTTTGAGAGATATTCATCATTTTTGAAGTGATACATCAGAAAGTTTCCTCCTATGAATAAGTAATCATTTAAAAAACGATATTCACTAGAAGCTAAGACCATAAACTCATCAAGTCTTTTAGATAGATTTCCTCCATACCAATCAAAAATAAACTCCGCAGTTCCATTTGCCATTTCGCTAGAGTTCCCACTCTTATACTGAAACATCAGACCATTGATATTGGGGTTGAAAAAATAAAAATCATTTCTAAAAAAACTTAAGGGATAGTTTGCTAATGAATATTTTCGGGGGAAAATTCCAAAGTAAGAACTAAATTTTTCGCCTATTGCACTGTAGTAAATTGAAACATTTGCTTTTGTTGGGAATTTTTGTTCCCCCATATTTTGGATGACATATCCTCCAAACATCAGTGATTGGTGCTCATCAAATCCAATACCTACTAACGGAGCCAATCTAACTCCATAGATAGTGCGTGTATCCCAATAAGGAAAGGACTCTTCAAGGTTATCAAGATAGAAATCAAAACCTAAATCATATTTCCATTCATAAGCATAAGAGCTGATATTTAAAATCAGAAGAAGAAGCAATCCACGAAGCATGAAAATCCTTCATATTTTTTTAAGAAATTGTATAGAATTATGCTTTTAGGATTGCTGAGACTCTCTTTTGTTAAAAAGAGAGGAAGAGTTATTCTGTGGCTTCGATTTGGATTTTTACTTTTACTTCATCGCTAACAACAGAATTTCCTGTGCTTTCTCCAACCTTGAAATCTTTTCGATTGATTTTTCCTTCAATCTCAAGAGCCATTAATTGTTTTTTTGTATTTGGATTCATTACTGGGCCACTGATTTCTAATTCCCATACAACAGGCTTGGTGATATTTTTGATAGTAAGATTGCCATAAATCTTATCACCTTCTTGTTTGGTCATTTTGAAAGTTGCTTTTTGAAATTTCATAGAATCAAAAAAGTCATTAGCATTCAAATGCCCATCTCTTTTTTTGTTTTTAGTGTTTATAGAAGAAATACTAATCTGACCTTCTAATTTGTTGATTTTCTTGCTCTTAGGATCAATATCGATGGTGCCTTCAAAGTTATCAAACTCTCCATTTACTTTGCTTAAAAGCATATGTTTAACCTCAAAACCAACCGAAGAGTGTGATTTGTCAATACTGAAAGGTTTGGCCATCATGGGAGTGAGGCATAGAGCTGCTATGGTTGTGATTGATAAAAATTTTTTCATTGTGTTTTCCTTTGTTATTTGATTAAAGTGCGTTCATTGTACTTTGCAATATTCAAGAAATGATTAACTTGCAGAATTTTTCAATTCTTTTGACTGTATCTTCTTTTCCAATAATATAGATTGCTTCAGCAAGTCCGATGCCACCAGGTTTTCCTAGTAAGGCAAGTCTTAAGGGTTGCATAAATTTACCAGGCTTGATATTGTGTTGTTCCATAAAATGATGAAGGCATTCATTGCAGTTTTGCGGTGTATCTAAAGAAGAATTTTTGAGTGAATCCAGTAATTTTTTTAGCATTTCAGGGCTTTGTTCATCAATCTTACTAAGAGATTTTTCATCATATATAGATGGTGGAGTGAGAATTTCTCTTGCCATTGAGGCAAAATCTTTGAGTGTGCTCACTCTGTCTTTTAATGCGGCATATAACACATCTCTTTTTGTGCTTGGAAGTTTTGGGCATTCAAATTCTTGCAATAAAATCTCAATGGCATCGTTAGATTTTTCTTTTATATAATGAGCGTTCAGCCATAAAAATTTTTCTTGATTGTAGCTACTAGGGGAGGAATTCAGATCTTTTGGGTTGAAAAAATTCAGCATTTCCTGCATACTAAAAATCTCTTGATCTTTATAGCTCCACCCAAGTCGCACTAAAAAGTTCAAAATTGCTTCAGGAAGATACCCATCTTTTTTGTAATCCATCACGCCCATCGCACCATCACGTTTGCTTAGTTTTTGTCCTTGTGGATTTAATATCATCGGGACGTGGTAGAAGTTTGGCACATCAAATCCAAGAGCATTATATACAATGATTTGCTTAGGGGTATTAGATAAATGATCATCTCCACGAATCACATCACTAACTTTGCTGAGTGCATCATCAATAGTGACAACAAAGTTATAAGTTGGACTACCATCACTCCTAGCTATGATAAAATCATCAAGTTCTCTTGCTCCAACTTTTATATTTCCCTTCACTCCATCATTGAATTCTATATAACCTTCAAGTGGAGCTTTGATTCTCACAACAGGTTGTATTCCTTTTGGCGGAGTTCCTTTGAAATCCCTATATCGGTTATCATATTTTGGAGTCTCTCCTCGTGCTTTTTGTGATTCTCGAAGAGAATCCAATTCTTCTTTGCTCATATAGCAATAATACGCTTTTCCTTCATCTAGGAGTTTGTCTATGTAGGTTCTGTATAGATCAAAGCGTTTGGACTGATACAAAACCTCTCCATCATGATCCATTCCCACCCATTTAAAAGCTTCAATGATAGCTTCCATCGCTTCTACAGAGTTTCTAGCTAGATCGGTATCTTCAATCCTAAGCAAAAACTTTCCATTATTTGCCCGAGCGAATAAATAATTAAAAAGGGCAGTTCTCAATCCTCCAATATGCAAATAGCCCGTAGGAGAAGGGGCGAATCGAGTTATAATCTCACGCATAAATTTTCCTCTATTTGGTTTTGTGCTGATATTTTATAGTGCGATTGTACTAAAATTTTGTGTTTGTTTCTAGTAGGTTTTGTGAATCTGATTTTATCTTAAATCACCATCTTTATTTCTTTGTGATTTTTAAGGGCACAGAATATGTGATTTCTCTCTTCTTCGTTATTTACCAATATTTTCAAATGAAGACTCACAAATCTGCCCTTTGAGGATTTATTTTTTTCTTGCAAATCATATTTTCTAGGAGCTATTTCAAAAACTGCTTCTTGGATTTTGGCTATATCTTCTCCAATGATTCGATATTCCCATTCGCACGGATAGTTGATTTCAGGTTTTCCTTCTAAGATTTGCAATGGTTTATCGTGCATCTAATACCCTTGATGATGTCTTTGGTATGACAACAAGTTTTCCTGTATTGATGTCGATGTGTGCTAGTTTTACCTCTAGTTCAAAGATTTTATCTTCACGTGGCATTTGTGATGAGTAATCAAATATTTTGTAAATCTCTTGTTTTAAAATCACACTCACTGATTTAACTTTGAGCACTTCTGTGCGTATGTCCAATTTGTCCCCGAGTTTGCTAGTAGCTATAAAATCTGCTTTCAAGTTTTTCACTACAAAGATATTTTTATCTTCATCGGAGTTGAATTCTTCTGAAAAAAGAAACTCTTCACTCCTAGCTCTTTCGCAATATTTGATATAGTTAGCATGATAAACAATCCCGCCACAATCTGTGTCCTCGTAATAAACTCGTATTTGCAACTTACAAACTCCTATTTTTAATATTTTGAGACTTTTTAATTTTAGAAAGTATCTCATCATAAAGTTTCGTTAATGTTTCTGGTGCTTTATTCATCATCTTTTTATGAATCAAGCATAATGTCATTGAAATAACTCCAGACTTCGCACTCAATTAATTTCTAAATCAAAGTATATCTTAAAATGATGTAATGGTGTAGGGTGATAAGGGTTTGTGAGGTTGTTGTTTTTTAAAGTTTTCCATTCTATCAAATGTGGCAGATAATTTTACTATTTTTCGGTATTTTGATAATAAAGAGAATGAATATTGTTTCAAAGATTCTGTCATATTCAACGTGGTTATTTTACTTCCTAGTATTACCCCCTCCCCAAGTTCCTATGATGACAACGTAGCTCAATCGGGTATTAACGGGGGGTTCAAGCTTGAAGGTTTCTCAAAGTGTTCAAACAATAAAATGATGTCTTGAATCAAAAGGATTCAATTCAGAATCAAATCAAAATTAAAATTAAAATCAGATTCAAAACAAATCAATCAAAATCAAAATCAGATTCAGATTTAAAGTAAATCAATTAGACTCAAATTCAGATTTAGATTTAGATTCAAATCAAACAATCAAAATGAGATTTAGATTTAAACTAATCAAATCAAATCTAAATCAAAACTAATTCAAGTCCAAATTAGAATGGATTCAATTTAAAATCAATTGGATTTAAGATCAAATTCAAATCAATCAGATTTAGATTTAAATCAAACCAATCAGATTCAATATCAATTTTAGATTTAAAATAAATCAATCAATTTCAGATTCAGATTCAAATCAAAATTAATTCAACTCCAATTCAACTCCAAATTAGAATAGATTTAGATCATTCAATCCAAACAAAATCCAAACCAATCAGATTCAATAACAATTTCAGATTCAATCCAAGCCAATCAAAATCAGATTTAGATTTAAAATAATCAATCAATTTTAGATTCAAGATAAATCAATCAGATTCAAAACAAATCAATTAGACTCAAAATCAATCAAAATAAGATTTAGAAATAAATAAAAATTGCTAATATTACCCCCTCCCCAAGTTCCTATGATGACAACGTAGCTCAATCGGGTATTAACGGGGGGTTCAAGCTTGAAGGTTTCTGAATGTGTTCAAACAATAAAATGATGTCTTGAATCAAAAGGATTTAATTCAAATAAAATCAAAACACTCAATTCAAATCAGATTTAGATTCAAATCAATCAGATTCAAATCAAAATCAAAACATTCAAATCAATCAGATTTAGATTCAAATCAAACAATCAAAATGAGATTTAGATTTAAAACAAATCAAACAATTCAAATTCAAAACTAATTCAAGTCCAAATTAGAATGGATTCAATTTAAAATCAATTGGATTTAAGATCAAATTCAAATCAATCAGATTTAGATTTAAATCAAACCAATCAAAATGAGATTTAGATTTAAACTAATCAATTCAAATTCAAAACTAATTCAAGTCCAAATTAGAATGGATTGAGATCATTCAATCCAATTCAAAATCAAGTCTAAATTAGAATAAATTCAAATCAAACCAATCGGATTCAAATCAAAACAAAACAGATTTAGATTTAAATCAAGCCAAATCACATTCAATTCAAATTGAAATCAAAACCAATTCAACTCCAAATTAGGATAGATTCAAATCATTCAATCCAAAATCAATCAAAATAAGATTTAGAAATAAATAAAAATTGCTAGTATTACCCCCTCCCCAAGTTCCTATGATGACAACGTGGCTCAATCGGGTATTAACGGGGGGTTCAAGCTTGAAGGTTTCTCAAAGTGTTCAAGCAATAAAATGATGTCTTGAATCAAAAGGATTCAATCCAGAATCAGATTCAATATCAATTTCAGATTTAAAACAAATCAAACAATTCAAATTCAAAACTAATTCAAAACTAATTCGACTCCAAATTAGGATAGATTCAAATCAAAATAGATTCGGATTTGTTTCGATTTAAATCATTCAAAACAAATCAATCAGATTCAATATCAATTTTAGATTCAAAACAAATCAATCAAATCAATCAGATTTAGATTTAAATCAATCAATTCAAATTGAAATCAAAACTAATTCAAAACCAAGTCCAAATTAGAATAGATTCAATTTAAAATCAATCAGATTTAAGATGAACTGGATTTAGACTCAAGATCAAATCCAAAACAACTAAAACAAATCAATCAAAATCAATATCAATTTTAGATTTAAAACAAATCAAACAATTTCAGATTCAAATCAAAATCAAAACATTCAAATCAATTAGATTCAATATCAATTTTAGATTCATTTCAATCTAAACCAAACAAACTCAGTTTAGATGATGCAATCAGATTCATTTCGCACGTGATAAACAATCTGATCTATTATCAATGAGAGTGGGTTTATCACAAGTTCTCTTTTCACCTCCTTTTATTAGTTCTTTTTACTTCCTCTTATGTTGTTGGCATTACCATCATCAGGCTTAGTATGGTTGCCATTGGCATTACTTGGTATTGGTATTACTTTGACTCCATTGGCATTACCATTCTCACCATTGCTATTACTCATAACGTTGGAACCCCATTGATGGTATAAAGGTTGTCATTGCTGATTCCTGGTTTTTGCCTTACCGTTCCTGCCATCAGCTTTCTTGCCATTGCTATTGTTGCCATCAGTTTTGATTTCATTAGCATTACCCTTCACGCCTACTTTCTCTTAGCTTACCATCATCAGGCTTGGCATGGTTGTCGTTGCTATTACTTGGTATTGCCATCAGTTTTGATTTCATTAGCCTTAGTATTCCCACCACCATTGCTATTACTCATAACATTACAACCATTGATGGAATAAAGGTTGTCATCAACCTTAGTATTCTCACCATTGTTCCTCTTAGCCTTAGCTTTGATTCCATTGCCATCAGTTTTGATTTCATTAGCATTACCCTTCATGCTTACTTTCTCTTAGCTTACCATCATCAGGCTTAGTATGGTTGTCGTTGCTATTACTTGGTGTTGGTATTACTTTGACTCCATTAGCATTACTCATATGGTTACCATTAGCATTACTCATAACATTACAACCATTGATGGTATTAAAGGTTGTCATTGCTGATTCCTGGTATTGGCCTTACCGTTCCTGCCATCACCATTATTTGGTATTAGCTTTGTTGTCATCAACCTTACCATTCCCATCATCAGCTTTGACTCCATTGGCCTTACCATTCCCATCATGAGCTTTGACTCCATTGAGATCAGTTTTGACTCCATTGGCCTTACCATTCCCATCATGAGCTTTGA
>NZ_MLAT01000078.1 GCF_002272795.1 Helicobacter sp. 13S00482-2
AGTCCTATCAGATCGCACAGAATTACAGATGAGTGAAGTTAAGAGATATCATAAAGATAATAGGTGGAGGAACTCCTCCATCAAATGTTAAGGAATATGATGACAATAGTGATATTTCTTGGATCACTCTAGCAGATTTGTGAGGCTATGATGTGTATTTCTCGTGATATAAAGAATATAACCGAACTAGGAAAAAATCTTCAAGCAGACTTTTGGTAGAAAATACCATGTTTGTATCTTCTTTTGATCAGTCATCGCAAAATCCATTCTATACAAATCAAGGTTTTAAAAACTTTTTGCCTTCTGATTGCTATGTACCTAAGTATTTATTTTATTATCTAAAGGGGGAATAAAGATTTGCTTGAGAGTGATGCAAGTAAAAACAACCTTTCTTGAGATTTCAGTGGTTGAAATCCTTCTTCCACCCATAGAAACCAAAATACAGTGGTATGACTCTTATATGACTTGTTGAGTAAATAAAACGCAGTTGATGAAATACTCTGTCATTCAATGGTTGTATGCTATATGATTTATTGAGTAAGCAAAACAAGGCAAAGGAATTAACTGAAGT
>NZ_MLAT01000022.1 GCF_002272795.1 Helicobacter sp. 13S00482-2
ATATTGATTTCTTTAGATAGCTTCTCTAAATATTTTTTTGCGTATTGTGTTTGGAATTCTTGAATCTTTTGTTTTGAAAACAAATCACTTTTATTATAAACACCAATAGGAGTTCTTAAAAGTTCTTATGGTAAAATGACACCCACTGAAAATTATGTGAAATATTAGTTTTAGGCAGTTCTTAAATCTTCTTATGCTAAAATTGCTTAATTTCCTGACATCTTCAAATATAGGTTTTAGGCAGTTCTTAAATCTTCTCATGCTAAAATTTAATATAGGCTGTGCCTGGAGCATTCCATGTTTTAGGCAGTTCTTAAATCTTCTCATGCTAAAATTTTATTTATACATTTTTATCGAAAACGAAAGTTTTAGGCAGTTCTTAAATCTTCTCATGCTAAAATCAAGAATACCTTCAGAATTGCTATAGAACTGTTTTAGGCAGTTCTTAAATCTTCTCATGCTAAAATTAAATAATGTTTCTTTGAGCATTGGTGTTAAGTTTTAGGCAGTTCTTAAATCTTCTCATGCTAAAATTAGCATTGCTAGAGAGATTTTTGTCTTCAAGTTTTAGGCAGTTCTTAAATCTTCTCATGCTAAAATAGACCCTCTTGATTTCCCGTCTATTGTGGGAATTTTAAGGATAAATAGCATTAAAATATGCTAAAATTCCATCAGAAGATTTAAGAACTGCCTAGAATAAACGGTTATTGGGTTCCGTGCGGGGTTACAATCCCCTAAAAACCCTAAAATATATCAAAATAACTACAAAAATATCTTAAAACAATACAAGCTGTCTTGGTTTCCTTGCTTCTTCTAATTCACTTTTTCTTCCTAGCAATAACCTCATATGGTCAAATTGTTTTTCAGTCAATATCAGTGCCCTAATATTTCCTTTGGCAGGTAGAATCAAATCAAGTCTATCTAAATGTGAATTTGCACTAGCCACACCCTTGCAAATACGAACATACACCGAAAATTGCAACATTATAAACCCATCTTTTATGAGTTCTTTTCTGAACTTTGCGGAATTTTTTCTATCTTCTTTAGTATGCGTTGGCATATCAAACATCACTAAAACTCTCATAAACTTCTCTTCCATTTGAATTCTCTCTATTAAATATTGGCAACAACAAGTGATCTTGGGTTCCTTTTAAAATATTTCCCAAAGACCATATAGTGCGAGTTATGGCTCTATACATCGGATAATATTTATCCTTGCACAAAACTTTGGCACCCAAAATCCCCACTAATTTTTGGCGATGATGGATTTCAAACCCTTCTTTAAGAGAGCCTCTTTCTATCATTAAAAGCACCAAAGAATCGACAAATACACGATAAGGCTCTATAAGATCATCGGCAAGATTAAAGGAATTGAATTGGTTTCTATGAAATATACCCAATGCGGGTAAAAACCCACTTCCAACTAAATTCCTTGCAACACAACCTCTCAAGATTGCATAACCATAATTTAGAGCAGAATTAATGGGATCAAAACTTTTTCTCACAAAATCCACTCCAAAAAGTGCTTGAAAATAAAATATTGCCCCTTGTGCTTCAAAATTTTTAGAGTCATTGAGCATCACGCTTTTAGATAGTTTTAGAATTTTTTCAGCATTTTGAGGGGAAAAATCATTTGCAAGCTTACTTTGATTATAAAGTTTTTGTTTGATAATTTGTTGCCACAAAATAGCTTTTATCTGTTTAGATAGTTTGATTTGTGTTTGAAGCGTCTCAGAAATTTTATAATAACCCAAATAAGGCGTAAAAACACCATTTGGAATATGTGATTCATCACAAGTAAAAAAGGCTATTTTATGATCAGCTAGTTTGCTCAATAAACTAGCTGTGATGCTGACTTGATTGGTTTCACAAACAATCATCAAGATGTCTCTAAGGGGCAAGGTTATTTCTTGATCCCCTTGAATGATACAGAAATGAGTATTTTTAAGACTTAATTTGGCTGGATTTGTAATAAAAATCGTTTGATAAGCCTCATCAAATCCACCCACTCAAGATCATTTCTTGGTTGTTTTAAATCTAATGTCTTTTCTGGCCTCAAAAGGCACTTCACTTATCTCTCCAAGAACAGATACGGAACATTTTTTGAACACCTTCAAATCTTGTATCCCATAATTCTGAGCTAAAAATCCAGAAGAACTAGATGTCCTAAAAAATTCCTTTTCATCATCAGAAATACAATTGCTATGATGCCTAAAAGTCAGAGTACCTGTGCTTGAAGTTGTGCCTACATAGTAAGCAAAGACGCTTTCATGCATTTTTTTTGTCTGGATGCATACCAAATCATCTTTGAAAAGACTAAAACAGAATTCAAAATTTTCATCCATTTCTAGCCAATCTTTGATAACCCCTAGCTTATTTTTACCTGATACGATAGCCTTATTGGGCAATCTACCTATGGCAAAATCATAAGTATAGATGGGCACCACATGATATTTTCCTTTATTTTTAGATTTAAAAATATCGACTCGAACCATATCGCCATTTGTTACTATACCACCATTTATTTCTCTTATTTTTCCCAATTCAAGTGCCCTATTGACGCCTTCTCCCCCCCCATATTCCTTCCATTTTTCCTCGCGTTTGAATATTGTCTGTGCATGTAGGGCTCCCGTAACGCTTCTTCTAGGAGCTCTTGATACAAAAATCGCTTTTATCGCTTCTTCTAGCTTTAATCGAAAATCTATGAGTGGTTCTACTACAGGTTTTTTGTATTTTTGTAAATTCTCTTGAATGTCTTTTGCTTTTTCTTTAGAGTCTTTATATCTCTCTTCTTTTGATTTTAAATAATTACTCAGAGATTGAATATTAGCATCTGTAGCAAGTGCAATAATTAAAGAATCCTGAAAATGATGCAAGTGGGTCTCCCTGTTCTTAGAATCAATCCCCCAATAATGCCTGAGTATGCTAGTGAGTTCACCACTAACGGTCAAGATGTGCTTCTTTGAGCCCTTGCTCCCAGACTTTGCGGAGGTATCTTCTGATTTACCTAAAGGTAAAAATTCTAAATATTTCGATGTGTATTGACCTATGAGTCTATTGATATAGCCAGTATCAACTAGATTACGAGACAAAAACTCACTTCTTGAACCTATGCTTTTATCCACAAAAGCTGTATTCATAATTTTCTTTCCAACATTTCTAGGCAATCTTTTCATCGCATTGATTCTATTTCGTAAATCTTCCCATTTTTCCTTATTTGAACCTATCCATTCATAGGGAGTTTTATTCCCTTTTAGCTGATTTTGTGTAGTGAATACCAATACTTTATTGTTTTGAGAATCATCCAAGCTTCTTGAAAGTGGGTAGATATGATCAATCTGAAGCTTATTTTCTTCTTTTAGATCTTGGATTGTTATTTTATCCCCACTATAAATACAGAACTCATCTTGTTGTTTCCATAGTTTTAATTTCAGAATATTCCTTCCATTGGGATCTAATCCGATACTTTCACATAATCTTTTTGCCTCATTATTGAGATCTCTATTTTTATTTTGCTCTATTTCTATTTTTTTACGTTCGTTGAAATTTTTACTTATATCGCGTGCAAATTCGATGTGAATTTTATGCAATCTTCCATATTTTTTTATAACAGCATTCACAACCTTTCTATATTGGGAAACTGCTCGATTCACGACAGGATTCAACGTATCCTTAAAATCAGTATCAATAAGCGGGGGCAAAAATCCTTTTTTAACATCCTTTGATGAAAACTCCAAAAGCCCCGCTTCTTTTGTGGCTTCATAATATCGCTTTCCTTCTTTCATCAAAGGAATTAATTTATAAAGCACCTTCAAACTCAAAGAAATCGTCTTATCAAAGCCCAGTTGATTAAGGATTAGCCTTTCCTGCATAGATTTTGAAATTGGAAGCTTAGAGAATTTCTCCTTTAGTATCTTTTGAGATTTATTAAATGCGATGATGTTTGCAATTTCATCAAGCGTTTTGATATCTAAAGAGTCAAATTCTTCCTCAAAATCACTCAAATATCCTCTAAGTTCATGAAACTTTGGAAACTCTATGAAAGTGTTCTTTTCGATATCTTTTTTAGTATAATCAATGCCTCTGAATATTATTGAAGGATGATCTTCAAGTTTTAAAATCTTTCGCAGTTCTTTGTAGCTGAGTCCTTTTTTTACGCTTTTTGCTCTAGCAAGTATGAGTTCAATGATTTCCTTGGAAAAAACTTCTTTTGTCTTTTCTGTAATATGTGCCAAAGTATTAATAATCTTTGTAAGATTGATAAATTCTTCGGCACTATAACAGCATTTTGAAGCTCTTTTTTCTTCGGGATAAAACTCACATTTTCCAACCATTGATTCAAAACTCTTTAAATCACGTTGATAAAAAGCTATTTTATTATATGATTCTTCTAGCTCATCTGTTGCACCCTTATTGCCAAATTTTCTTTGAGAATCAAACAAGATTTTTATCTCTTCTTGTAAATCTTTCCTGCCCACACAACGAACATAAGAAGGTTTAGAACCTTCTGAATCTTTGGACTCTTTTTTGGCCTTATTTCTAACATTTTCAAATATTCCTCTTGATATTTCCTTAGAAAAATGTTCTTTACACATCATTTCGCCAATAGTCCTATAACCAAGTCTGTGCATCTCTTCTGTATTGGACTTGATAGACTCTAAAATAACCTTTCCATCCTTCTCATTTTTTTGATTTTGATTAGAATTATTATAGCCTCGTCTTTTTGCAATGTGCAAAAGTACCCTAATAAACTCTTCATCATTTAGTTTTCTATCAAGGCCTTGAGATCTTAATTCCCAAGGAGAAATAAATTCTTTGCTAGTTGTAAAAATATTTGGGAGAAATTCGCCCTCTGAAACAATGTCTTTCAAATCAACATTAAAGTGTTTTGAAAGTAGTATTTTGATCTGTTTGATCCTAGCTCTTTTTCTTTTGTTTGCCCTTCTTGCACCTCTTGCTTCTCTTCTAGGCAAGGCTAAAGACTTTCCATCTTTTGGATTTTCTGCTTGAGCAAAAAGTCTAACACCACAAGCAATGATTTCGCCCACCCCCTGAACCTTTGGATCCACTTCAACCAAACTCCACCCAATTGATGAAATCCCAATATCTAAACCTAAGACTCTTATCATACTATTCATCATATACCTTCGTAATCAATATCTCTCCAAAGCCACAACGCCACTTCTTGCAATTTCCTTGGGATTAAATTTTTTGATAGCTTTAATAAAGCTAGAAATACGATAAGGCTTGTCAGTAACAGCAACAATCACATATTTCTCATTTGCATTCACAATATGGCCATTGTATGCCCTTGAAAGAACCTCTATATCTGCAAGATTTTCTTCAATAGGAATCTTCACAAGTGCCATCTCCCTTTCCAAAAAATCATCATTTTCTACCACACTCAAAACTGGAATCAGTTTGTGTAACTGTTTAACTATTTGCTCTAATACCCTTTCATCACCATCAGTGACAATTGTCACTCTAGAAAGATCGGTATCTGGAATCGGAGCGACGGTCAAAGACTCGATATTATAACCTCTTCCTGCAAAAAGACCTGATATTCTGGATAGAACGCCGTGCTCATTGATAACATTCACAGAGATAATTCTTCGTTTTTCCATAGCCCTATCCTTATTCCAATATCATTTTATTCAATGCTGCCCCACCTGGAACCATTGGCAAAACATGCTCCATTCTATCAATAACCACATCAAGCATACAAACCATATTTGAATCCATTGCTTCTTGAAATGCTTTTTCAAACTCATCTTTGGTTTTAACACGATAACCTTTGCCACCAAAGGCTTCTATGAGTTTGATAAAATCTGGTTGCAAAGATAAATCTGTATGTGAAAATCGACTTTCATAAAAAAAGCTCTGCCATTGCCTAACCATTCCCAAATAGTTGTTATTCAAAATAACATTAATCACAGAAATTTTTTCTTCTACGCAGGTCATTAACTCCTGTATATTCATCAATATCGACCCATCTCCAGTTATATTCACAACTACTTTATCTGCTAAGGCAAGTTTCGCTCCCATACTAGCGGGTAATCCAAACCCCATCGTTCCAAGTCCTCCACTTGTGACAAACTGCCTAGAAAAACTAAATGGATAGTATTGTGCTGCCCACATTTGATGTTGCCCCACATCTGTGACGATAATTGCTCTATCTCCAAGTATTTTTCCAATTTTTTCAATCACCCATTGAGGTTTAAGAACCTCATCGCTATCTTTATATTTGAGCGGATGGAGTTTTTTGTATTTATTCAAGTGTTCTGACCATTCTTTTATCATGCCTGGTTGGTAATCATCATTTTGGAGTAATTCTAAAATATCCTCACACACACTCTTTATGTCTCCAACTACAGGAAAATTGACATCAATAATCTTCCCAATTGAACTTGGATCAATATCAATATGAACAATTTTGGCATGTTTGGCAAATTCACTTACTTTCCCAGTCACACGATCATCAAATCTTGCTCCAACGCAAATAAGAAAATCGCACTCACACATCGCCATATTTGCAGCATAACTCCCATGCATTCCTACCATTCCAAGAAAAAGGGGATGATCATCAGGTACAATCCCTCTTGCCATCAAGGTTTCTAAAAAAGGAATTTGAGTTTTTTCTATGAGTTTTCTAATCACTTCTGCACTAGAAGAAATTACTGCTCCTCCACCGATATAAAATAAAGGTTTTTTTGCATTTTTAAGTCCTTCTATGACTTTTTTAATCTGTCTTGAATTTCCTTTCATAGTAGGCTTATAAGTCCTAAGAGAAACCTCAGATGGATAATCAAAATCTCCATAAGTCGCACTGATATCTTTTGGTAGATCCACCAAAATAGGTCCAGGTCTTCCGCTTCTAGCAATATAAAATGCTTCTTTTAAAATTTTAGGCAATTCAGCGATATTTTTGACTAAAAAATTATGTTTTGTGCAAGGGCGTGAGATACCTACAGCATCAATCTCTTGAAACGCATCAGTCCCAATTTGAGAGATTGGAACCTGACCACTGATAACCACCAAAGGAATCGAGTCTGTATAAGCTGTTGCAATCCCCGTTACAGCATTTGTAAAGCCTGGTCCTGAAGTAATGATAGCCACACCTACTTCTCCACTAGCTCTGGCATAACCATCAGCGGCGTGAATAGCACCTTGTTCATGACGAGTGAGAATATGTTTAAAATGATTTTGTTTGTATATTTCATCATAAATATTCAAAACTGCTCCACCTGGATAGCCAAAAATAACTTTTACACCCTCCATCCTTAAGGCCTCTATAAGCATTTCAGAACCATTGAGTCGTTTTGTTGGCATAAAGTCTCCTAAAATCGTTAATTCTCTATTATAATATGTTTAGGCAAAATTTCAAATTTTTTTTTCAGTATGGAGGCACTCAATGAAATTAGGATTAAATATTGATCACATCGCCGTACTCAGGGAAGCTAGAAAAATCAATGATCCTGACCCTTTAGAGGCCATTTTTATTGCTAAAAATTCAGGTGCTAACCAAATCACTATCCACTTAAGAGAAGACCGTCGACATATTAATGAGGATGATGTCACAAAAATCATTCAATCAAGCTTTTTACCCGTGAATATAGAGTGTGCTTGTGATGAAAAAATAATCGAATTCTTGTGCGAACAAAAGCCTCATAAAATCACCCTAGTTCCAGAAAAAAGAGAGGAAATCACTACAGAAGGCGGATTAGATGTAGGGCATTTGGGATTAAAAAATATCATCAAAGAATTTCAAAAAAATGACATTGAAGTTGCTGTGTTTATTGAGCCTACCAAGGAAGCCACACTCATATCAAAAGATTTGGGGGTTGATGGGGTGGAATTCCATACTGGAAAATATGCAAATCTAGATTTAATGCTACATTCAAATCTTTCTAGAACTAAAAATACAATACAATCGTATGATTTAGATAGAAAAACTCTAAAATTTAAGCTTGAAGAATCTATCAAAGAAATTTTTGATTGTGCAACGCTTGCAAAGGAGATGTCTTTGGGTGTTTTTGCTGGGCATGGACTGAACTACAATAATGTCAGTGAAATTGCAAAAATCAAACCTATTGGCGAACTCAATATCGGGCAAAGCATCATCGCAAGAGCTGTTTTTGTCGGATTAGGAGTGGCTATTTCTGATATGATAAAGCTTATCAAGTGAAGAAAATCGCTGTTTCTATTGGAGACATCAATGGCATAGGGATTCATATCGCCCTAATTGAGCATTCAAATATTAAAAAAATCTGTCATCCCCTTTATTGTGCTCATCAAGAAATCTTTGAAAAAGCTTGTGATATTCTCAAAGTTAAAATGCCAAAAGATATGGAATTTTTACCCCCCAAACAAAATATTCCTGAAATAATACCCGCTCAGATTAATTCCCAAAGTGGCAGATACAGCTATGAAAGCTTTATAAAAGCTTGTGAACTTGCCGATAAAAATGAAGTTCATGGTATTTGCACCCTACCTATCAACAAAAAAGCCTGGAACTTAGCGAATGTATCTGAGATAGGTCACACTGAAGTTCTTGCCAAACGTTATAAAAAAGACACCATAATGATGCTGGGTTGTGAAAAAATGTTTGTTGCACTTTTTACTGATCATATTCCTTTAAAATCAGTGAGTTCTCACATCAATACTCAAAAACTAATAAGCTTTTTGCTCACTTTATATCAAAATTTAAAATTAAAAAATGCCCTTGTCTTGGGAATAAATCCTCATTGTGGAGATGGTGGAATCATAGGAGATGAAGATGAAAAAATCTATCAAGCCATTGAAGATGTTAATAAAATCATTGGTAAGGAAATTTTTATAGGTCCGATTCCTCCTGATACTGCTTTTAGCCCATCAAACAGAAAAAAATATAGTTTTTTTGTAAGCATGTATCATGATGTGGGTTTAGCACCACTAAAAGCACTCTATTTTTATGAGAGTGTAAATATAACCTTAAATATTCCGATATTTAGAGTATCCGTTGATCACGGAGTGGCTTATGATATAGCCTACAAATCTGAACCAAATACTCAAAGCTACCTCAATGCAATGAATTTGGCAATAAAAAATGGATTTCTCTATGAATAAAAACCAACTTGAAGCACTAGAAAAAAAATTCGATAAACAAAAATCTTACATACAGCAACTTGAAAGCCAAATAAATCTAAAAACTTCTGAGCTTGCAAATATGAAAAACTTACTAGAAAAGACTCATTTAGAAGTGAAAAAATTTGATAGCGATTTAGATCATATTTTAAATTTTATCTTGACTTTAGAGGACAAGATCAAACATCAAAAAAATGGCGTGTCAATTCTGCAAGAATACATACAAAGCATCCTCATCACACAAAACAAAGATATGCTTTTTGGAGTGGGCATAGATAAAAAATTTATTAAAAATAAAAGTATTTCAACGATTAAATATTATCTTTATACCTTTGATTGTTTCATCAAAGAAAGTTATGTGCTGGAGAATCTAAAAGTTTCACAAAAAAAAGATGCAGGCATTATCATAAAAACGCTCATTGATTACATCAAAATATCTTTCAAGAATAAAAATGTACAAATAAGAGGAATTATTGAATTATCTGAACAAAGCCTTGAAGAGATTTTGAATATAAAATTTTATGGCAATCATAGTATTGCCCAAGAAGTTAAAGATTTTATCAATCTATACAGTTTAGAATAAGCCATATCATCACTTCCCAAGTCTAGCATTTCTTCTTTCTATGGCTTTCTCATATCTTCGTTTTTCTGCTGGAGTGACTGGTTGAAGTGGTGGAACAGGAACTGTTTTTCCATCAACTACAGCCACCATTGTGAAATAACAACTGTTACAATGAGTAACAAATTTATTTTTTATATCTTCACTGATAACTTTGATTCCTACTTCACAGCTTGTTCTGCCTGTATAATTAACGCTTGCCAAAAATGTAATCAAAGCACCAATAGGAATAGGATGTTTGAAAATCACGCTATCCACACTCAAAGTAACCACACCTACACCACAATATCTAGTAGCACAAGCATAAGCAACTCCATCAAGCATTTTTAACAACTCACCTCCGTGCATCACACCGCTAAAATTTGACATACTAGGGGTCACAAGAACAGACATTGTCAAACTCTTGGTATCAAATACATCTTCCATAATTATTTCCTTATTAAAATTTTCCAAAAATTATAACCAAGTAATATTAAAGCGAGTCAAAAATATATTTTATTTTCATCATTCATCTTTTTTGAGAATAAATATAGTTTGATATAATCAATCTAGCAAAAACATAAGGAGTACTCAAATGCATCTTTTATTCACAGGTGGAAGTGGTTATATAGGCTCAAATACAGCATTAGAATTTTTAAAAAACACATCTTGTGAAATCAGTATCTTAGATAATCTAAGCACTGGTTTTATTGAAAATTTTAAATATCTTCAAAATCAATTCAAAAATAGAGTCAATCTAATAAATGCAAATTTGGGGGATATATCAACTTTAGAAACCATATTTAGCAAGAACACATTTGATTGTGTTTTGCACTTTGGTGCTTCATTGATTGTATCTGAATCTATCACAAATCCACTCCTGTATTACAGCAACAATACTGCTAATACAATTCATTTGATTTCTATGTGCATCAAATACAAAATCAAAAATTTTATATTCTCTTCCACAGCAGCAGTTTATGGAGAGCCTGGCATGAGACTTATTCCTGTAAATGAATCCACCTCTTTAGATCCTATTAATCCTTATGGGGCATCTAAAATGATGAGTGAAAAGATACTAGAAGATTCAAGTAAAGCCTATGATTTTAACTACATCGCACTGAGATACTTCAATGTAGCAGGTGCAAACACACAAAGTGATTCTTCTTTACCCGAGCTTGGACAAAGAAATAAAAATGCCACTCATTTAATCAAAATTGCTTGTGAATGTGCTTTAGGAAAAAGAGAAAAAATTTCTATTTTTGGAGATGATTATCCCACTAAAGATGGTACTTGTATTCGTGATTATATACATATCACCGATTTAGCAAATGCACATTTACAAGCTTACAATTATCTGAAAAAAAATCAAAAATCAGAAGTTTTTAATGTTGGATATTCTGAGGGATATAGTGTAAAAGAAGTGATTGAAATGACTAAAAAAATATCGCAAACAGACTTTAAGGTTGAGATCTCACCTAGAAGACCTGGAGATCCTGCTGAACTTATAGCTAACAATGACAAAATAAAATCCCTTACAGAATGGGAACCTAAAAATAATAATTTATCTGTAATCATCAAAAGTGCTTTTGAGTGGGAAAAAAGGTTATGATTTTTTTAAATTCTTGATTCTTTGAGAGTGCGTGATAGCAATAGCAATAGCATCTGTTATATCAAGAGGTTTTATTTCTCCTTTGATTCCCAAAATTTTTTTCACCATAAATGCCACTTGATTTTTATCCGCTTTTCCATTTCCTGTGAGAGCTTTTTTTACCTGTAATGGAGTGTACTCAGAAAAATTTCCTAATTCTTGAAGTATTTTTAGGCTCAAAGCTCCTCGAAATTGAGCCAATTTAATAACAGATTTTGGATTATAGGCATAAAACATATCTTCAATAGCAACCTCATTAATTTCATGAGATTTTAAAACCAAATCAATCCCTTCGACAAACTCCAATATTTGATCTTGCAATATTCGCTCTTTTATTTTAATAATACCTGCCTCAGCTAAAGATAGTTTGCCATTAGATAAATGGATAATCGCATACCCACAATTCCTACTACCTGGATCAATTCCTAAAATATTCATAAATTCTCTTTTTTAATCTACTTTATACCTTTTTTTTACTATTATTCACTAAACTTTTCACATTGTGAAATGATGTTAAATGGAACAAACAATGATAGAAAATAATATATTAAATGAGCTTAAAAAAGAGATTACAGAGGTTGAATATTCGACCTATATATCAAAAATGAAATACGATGAAAATGCCTCAAAATCGGACTTAGTCGTGTTTATAGTTCCAAATATATACATTGCAAATTGGATCAAAACAAAATACAGCGAACAAATTGCACATCTTTTTGAAATTTACCGAAAAATTAAGCCAGAAATAAGAATAATTGTGGAATCACAAAAGAAAGATGTGAAAAGTTTAAAAACACCTGGAAACAAACCCCAAGTAAAAAATATTTTGAATCCCTCTTATACTTTTGATTCCTTTATAGTAGGAGAATCAAATAAATTCGCATATGAAATAGCAAAAAAAATATCTGAAAAAAAAGCTGAAGCTTATAACCCCGTATGGATATATGGGGGCACGGGTTTAGGAAAAACACATATTTTAAATGCCATAGGAAATAGTGTCTCTGAAAAAAATAAAACCGTTATTTATGTCACAGCAGAGCAATTTTTGAATGATTTTTTAACACGTATTCAAAATAACACGATGGATAGATTCCGAGATAAATATCGTAATTGTGATTATCTTCTCATTGATGATGTGCAGTTTTTTGGTGGAAAAGAAAAAATACAAGAAGAATTTTTTCATACTTTCAATGAACTTCACAGTAAAAAAAGTCAAATAGTAATGACTAGTGATAAAACCCCTAAACAAATACTAGGTCTAGAAGAGAGATTAAAATCCAGATTTGAATGGGGAATGATAGCAGATATACAACCTCCAGGTCTTGAAACTAAAATTGCTATCATCATTCAAAAATGTCGTCTCAATCAAATAGAAATTGATAAAGAAATTATCAATTATTTGGCTTCAAATATCAATAATGTTCGTCAGATTGAAGGAATTATTCTAAAGCTGAATGCTCAAGCTTCTATCATTGGACAAAATATCTCTTTGACAATGGCAAAAAACGCTATCAAAGATACTCAAAAAGAAAACCTTGAAAACATCACTTTAGAAAATATTATCAAAACTGTTTCAAAAGAACTCAATATAAAACCTTCTGAAATCAAATCAAAATCAAGAAATAAAACCATTGCTAATGCTAGAAGGATAGTTATTTATTTAGGAAGAACTCTTACTCCAAACTCAATGCCTCATCTTGCACAATTCCTAAATATGAAAGATCACAGTTCTGTAAGCAAGGCCATGAAGATGATTACAACCGAAATTACTGAAAATATCAACACAAAAATGATGATAGATGAAATGAAAAAGAAAATCCAAAGTGAGCAAGACGATAAAACGATGTAAAAAGCAAAATTTTAGATACAATAACGCAAGGAAGATGTGAAAAGTTGTGAAAACAATGATAATAATGTTTCACATTATAAATAGCCTTAAAATGGTCATTTTAAGATAGATTTCACTTATTCACTGAAATCTACTAATGCTATTAAAATTTATAAATATTTAAGGAGATCTAATGAAATTAATCGTAAGCAAAAGTATTTTAGAAATAACCTTGACAAATTTTCAAGCATTTTTAGATAAAAAGGATTCTTCACAAATCACATCTCATATTTATTTTGAATGCATTGATTCAAAACTTCTATTAAGAGCAACAGATTATGAAATTGGCATAGAAGCTAAAATAGATAATATCAAAAAAGAATCTGATGGAAATGCAACTGTAAATGGTAGAATGATTTTAGATATTGTTAAAAAGCTTGAAGATGGAGAAATTATATTAGAGACAGACAATGACTTTTTCTATGTTAAGCAAGGAAAAACTAAATACAAAGAGTCAATGTTTAATGCTGCTGAATTTCCAATATTTCCAGAACTTCCTAACTATAAAAAACTTAATATCGATACTTCAAAATTTATCACTTCCATTAAAAAAATCAATCCTGCTATTGAAACAAATAATCAAAAAATGGAGCTCAATGGAGCCTTTTTAGATATTAAAGATTATTCTTATAATTTCGTAGCAACAGATACTAGAAGACTTGCAGTAGTGAAATATGAAACTCAATCTGTAGATAATCTTTCTATTATCATTCCCAAAAAAGCAACCACAGAAATTTTAAAGCTTTTCTATGATGATTTTGAAATCTATTATAGTGAGTCTCAAATCATCTTAAAAACACCTCAATATATGTTTTATACTAAACTCATCAATGGTAAATATCCTGATTATGAAAAGATTATCCCTAAAAATTTCAAAAATGAAATCAAACTCCCTAAAGAAATCATAGAAAAGTCAATCAAGAAAGTCAATCTTTGTAATAACATAAAAATCATTATCAGACCTAATGAAATATTATTTGAAGCTATCAGTAATGAAAGTTCTAGAACTGCAAACACACAAATAGAACTGGAAACGAAAATAGATGCTGAAATAAGTATTGGGGCAAATTCAAAATATATACTTGATTTTTTCTCTCAAACAGAAGAATCTGAATTCGTTTTATGTTTAAATGATTCCAATAATCCTTTTGTTTTAAAAGATAAAAACTTTTCAACGATTGTGATGCCAATCATATTTTAATATCACGGAGCAAAAATGGAAGAAAATAAAAAGGAATATGGTGCAAGCAATATAAAAGTCCTCAAAGGACTTGAAGCAGTTAGAAAAAGACCAGGTATGTATATTGGGGATACAAATATCAATGGTCTGCATCATATGATTTATGAAGTCGTTGATAACTCTATAGATGAGGCAATGGCAGGATATTGTGATAATATTAAAATAACACTCACACAAGAAGGCAGTGCTATTATTGAGGATAATGGTAGGGGTATCCCTGTGGATATGCATCCTACTGAAAATCTTCCTGCTGCCACAGTTGTACTCACAGTTTTACATGCTGGGGGAAAGTTTGATAAAGACACTTATAAGGTCTCAGGAGGATTACACGGTGTAGGTGTGAGCGTTGTTAATGCTCTTTCACGACATTTGATAATGACTATCAAAAAAAATGGAAATATTTATCGTCAAGAATTTGCTAAAGGCATTCCTCAAACTCCTTTAGAAGTTATCGGTACAACCAAAGAACACGGAACCACTATAGAATTTTTTCCTGACGGTGAGATCATGGAAATTTTGGAGTTTGATCAAGATATTTTGATCAAACGATTCAAAGAAATGGCATATTTAAATCAAAATGTAACCATTCATTTTAAAGATGAAAAGACTCAAAAAGAAGAAAAATTTCATTTTGAAAATGGTCTTTCTCAATTTGTTGAAGATATTAATAAAAAACCTTTTGTTTCTCAAATTATTACTTTTGAAGCTAATGAACAAGAAACAGAAATTGAAATTGCTTTAGCCTATAATGAAAGCTATGATGAGAAGGTTTTAAGTTTTGTGAATAATATTAGAACTCCTGATGGAGGAACTCATGAAGCAGGTTTTCGTGCAGGACTTAGCAGGGCAATTATCAATTATATTGATGCTAATGCTAATGCTAGAGAAAAAGATAGCAAAGTTACAGGTGATGACATCAGAGAGGGATTAGTTGCCATTATATCCACGAAAGTTATGGAACCTCAGTTTGAAGGTCAAACAAAAGGAAAATTGGGAAGTTCTTTTGTAAAACCAATTGTTCAAAAATTAACTTATGAAAAATTATCTAAATTCTTTGAAGAAAATCCAAATGATGCAAAAGCAATTATGCAAAAAGCCTTACTTGCAGCTAGAGGTAGAGAAGCAGCAAAAAAAGCAAGGGAACTCACTAGAAAAAAAGAAAGCCTCTCAGTGGGTACATTGCCAGGAAAATTAGCAGATTGTCAAAGTAAAGATCCTGCAGAATCTGAAATTTATCTTGTGGAAGGAGATAGCGCGGGAGGATCTGCAAAACAAGGTAGAGATAGAGTTTATCAAGCAATTCTACCATTGAGAGGTAAAATCTTAAATGTTGAAAAATCAAGACTTGATAAAATTTTAAAATCTGAAGAAATTAAAAATATGATAACTGCTTTTGGCTGTGGAATTGGTGAAGAATTTAATCTTGAAAAACTTCGATATCATAAAATAATTATAATGACCGATGCTGACGTGGATGGAAGTCATATTCAAACTCTTTTAATGACATTTTTCTATCGTTATTTAAAACCTCTTGTTGAAAATGGACACATTTATATCGCTCAACCTCCACTATATAGATTCAAAAAAGGTAAAAAAGAAATCTATCTCAAAGATGAAAAATCACTCTCTGAATATTTGATTGAAAATGGAATTGAAAATTTCAAGTTTGAAGGCATAGGCACAAAAGAACTTTTAGAAATCCTAAAATATATTTCTCATTATCGTTTTACTTTAAAAGAGCTAGAAAAACGTTATGCGATGATAGATGTTATTAGATTTTTAATTGAGAATAGAGATTATATTTCTCTTGATTTTGAACAAATGTATAAAAAAATTGAAGAATTTTTAAGTACTAAAGAGTGTAATATTTTGAGCAAAACCATCAGAGATGATAAAATCATGCTTTATATTCAAACTAAATCAGGACTTGTTGAACTCACTATTGATGAAAGTCTTTTTGTGGATAATTTTTTTGAAGAAGCTTATTTTATTTACAATAAAATTTGTGAAAGAAAACTTGATTTTCTTAAAGATAAAGATCCTATCTTAATCCTTCAAGAGATAGAAGAATCAGCCAAAAAAGGTGCTTATATTCAAAGATATAAAGGTCTTGGAGAAATGAATCCTGAACAACTTTGGGAAACTACAATGACTCCTCAAAATAGGACACTTTTAAAAGTAACCCTTCCTGATGAACAACAAGCCGATGAGATTTTCACTCTTTTTATGGGCGATGAGGTTGAACCCCGAAGAGAGTATATTCAGCTCCACGCAAAAGATGTCAGACATTTAGATGTATAAAGATTAAAAATAAAGGTATAAATTTGCAAACACAAAGTCTTTTTTTGGAATTGATTACAAATATAAACATAATTTTTTATATTTTGGCATATTTAGTTGGTGGAATACCTTCGGGCTTATTTTTGGCAAAAATCTTTGGGAATGTAGATATTCGAAAGGTTGGCTCTGGAAGTATAGGTGCTACAAATGTTTATCGGGCACTTAAAGATGTTATTGAACCAAAGAAAGCAAAAATCATCTCGTTTATAACTCTTATTTCAGATGCCTTGAAAGGCTTGATCGTTGTTCTTTTGGCAAAGATATTTGGACTCAATTATGATGTTCAATGGATGATAGCAATTTTATGTGTTTTTGCTCATTGCTATAGTCCTTATTTAAACTTTACTGGGGGCAAGGGTGTATCCACAGCTATAGGTTCAGTTATTTTATTGATGCCTATTGAAGGTATTTTAGGCCTTATTGTCTGGGGTGTTGTCGGAAAGGTTTTTAAAGTTTCTTCTCTCTCTTCTCTTTTGGGCGTATTGAGTGGTATTGGTTTTACATTTATTATTCCTTATGTATTTCCTTTACCCCATTTTATTTCTATTGTAGATGAGATAGGAACTCATACACCCGCAGTTGTCATTGCAATTATTATTTTATACACTCATATTCCAAACATTGTGCGTTTGTTTAAAGGTGAAGAAAAAAAGGTTCTTTAGATTGATTTTTGATTTAATCATAGAAGCACTCAGGCTTAAAGTCATTATCGGTATTTTAGATTTTGAAAGGATAACCCCTCAAGATATACTCATTGAAGGTGTTATTACCTATGAATATATTCATAACAATTTTATTGATTATATTAAAATCAAAGATGTCATTCAAAACCTAGTCCAAAATAAAAAATATGAACTTTTAGAAGAGGCTCTATCAGATATAACCGATCATCTAAAAAATAATTTTGATACCATAAAGAACATTGAATTGAAAATAAAAAAGCTAAGTATTACTCCTGATTGTGTGATTGGAGTTAAAATAAATAGATCTTTTTAAGTTTATTTTTAGATATTATTTATAATAATAAAAGCTCTTATTATTATAAAAAGGATATTGATGTCTAAAAATAAAATTTACATTTCAATGGTGTTGTTATTTTTGAGTTCAAACTTGTTTGCTGATGAACCAAATGACTATACATTAGAAAAAGTAACCACAGAGGGGCAAAAGGAATTTCAGTTCAACAATAAAGACTATATTGATAGCCAAGATATAGCAAATCGACAATCTAATAGCATCGCTGATGTTTTTGCTACTCAATCAGATGTGAATGTTGGTGGCGGGGGAATGATGGCACAAAAAATTTATGTTCGAGGCATTGAAGATAGATTGCTTCGTGTAACCATTGATGGAGCAGCACAAAATGGAAATGCTTTTCATCATCAAGGAAACACGATTATTGATCCAGGTATGCTTAAAGAAGTCGAAATTACAAAAGGATCAGCAAATGCCTCCGCAGGTCCAGGAGCTCTAGCAGGAGCTATCAGTATGACCACAAAAGACGCTTCAGATTTGCTTTCAAAGGGCAAGAACTTCGGGGCTTATTTGGGAAGTTCATTTTATACTAACTATGGTATTAAAGAGAATATCTCTATTTATGGTCGGGGGAAACACTTTGATGCTCTAGCCTACTATACTTATCAAAATATATTTTATTACAGAGATGGAGAGCACACTTTTAAAAATCTATTTCATCCAACTGAAGATGACAAAGTCTTAGGCTCTCCTTCTGAACAAAACAATGTTTTATTAAAAGCCAATGCCTATATCAGCGAAAAAGATAAAATCACCTTCACATATAATCTCACTAGAGATAATGCCACTAGACCTTTTCGTGCTAATGTGACCAATCCACCTGCTGATGCACAAGAAGAAAAGGTTGATTTTGCACAAGAACTTTTTCATCACATTGACAGTAACAATAATATCTCTATGCAATACAATCATCAAGGAGATAAAAACTTCGGTTCTCCTAAGGTAAAACTAGATGTTTATGCAAGTATCAGGAACATCCATTTGACTCCATTATTTGATCCACTAAATGCACAAACAGCTGATGGAACACCTTTGCACGAGGCAGATGCTGAAGGGAGCACTCCTAGAAATATATTTCTTAATAACATTGGAATGGATTTGAAAGTCTCTCATCCTATCACAGAAGATTATAAAAACACCCTTGATTATGGATTTGATTACCAAAATATGACAGTGATGGATAAGCAATCTGAGGTTGTTTATGCCCAAAGAGGAAGAGGGGAAGAAAATAGCAATATCATAGGAGCATACATTCAAGCTAATTATGCATTCTTAGAGTCTCTTAGTATTGGGGCAGGAACTCGTTATGATGTTTATACTTATTTTGACAAAAATTCTCAAAATCACATCACGCAGGGATTTTCGCCCTCTGTAGCCATTCTTTATAATCCTCTTGAACCCTTAGATATGAAACTCTCCTATGCTTATGTCACTAGAGGAGCTTTGCCTGGAGATGCACTGCTTATCAATTCAGAAACAATTATCAATCCTAACTTAAAATCCGAAAAAGGTCAAAATGTAGAATTTGATGTGGATTACACTCAGGAATATTTTAGTTTAAGAGGAGCTGTGTTCTATCAAGTCATCACGGATTTTATTAATAGCTATGGCAGTCTTAGTGATGATCCCAATCTAGATACAAGTATTGGAGAGAGAGCAGATGGTCTTAGAACAAATCTGAGCGATAATATCAATATTATGGGTTATGAGCTAGGAGCGAGTTTTAATTATGAAAATTTTTTGGCTTCGTTTAGTTTTTCTAGAAGTTATCCAACTGTTGGGGGTAAATTGATTCAAGATACTTATGAGCTAGGAGCTACAACAGGGAATAACTATGTCTTAAAGCTAGAATATGTTTTTGATACCATTGGTCTTGATATTGCTTGGATGAGTCGATTTGTTCAGAGCATTGATTATGATGGTTATGACATTTATAATAAAGAAACACTTCCTGTAAATAAGCCTGGTTATGACATTCATAACATTTATCTCAATTACACTCCGCCCAAAATCAAGGGATTAAAATTTTCGATTGTTTTAAACAATATTTTTGATAGATTTTATGTCGATCAGACTTCTCCATTGAAAGTTGAAGCAGATGGTTCAGCTGCTGCTAGTATCAATCAAGTCAGAAAAGCTCTTGCAGAACCTGGATTTAATGGGAAATTTGAAATTTCATACAGATTTTAATCTCATTATAGATTCATTCTAATACAATCTTATTATTAAACAAAAATAAGATTTATCTAAAAGATTGTATTAGAAATTTTTATTCTTTCCAAACATACATATCGAACAACTTCGCGATAATGATACGCAAAAATCCGCAAAAACATTGAGTTTGACATAAAACTTCGATAATCGCCCATTGTATAAAATATTCTGATAAATTTATCAATGCAAATAAAAACAGAGCTGATGATAAATTTGAGAGTTTGAATATGATTACGATAATAAATCTAGGAATTGATATAATTAACTATAAATTTTGAAATAAATAATATAATCAAGAGAATTCAAAATAAAGGAAATCCAATGAATCATAAGTTTTTATTTTTAGCTCTAGTATTTGGAGTATCATTTGCTCAGGCATTGCCTAAAGAACCTGTATTAAGCACACAAGTTGCTCTGAAAATAGCAAAAAATACCTTTGATAAATGCAAAACTGAAGGCTATAACATATCTGTAAGCGTCCTAGATAAGGGAGGCAATCAGATCGCATTCTTAAAAGATGAAAATGCTGGACCTCATACCATAGAAGGTAGCTACAAAAAAGCCTTTACAGCACTTTCTACAAAGACACCTTCTTCTAAATTTGCCCAGAAGCTGATGAAAAAAGAAATTCCAGAAGGACTCATCAACTTGAGTAAAGATTTTGTTTTTGTAGGAGGAGGATTGCCCATAAAAGTCGATAATACTGTCATAGGAAGCGTGGGTGTGGGCGGAGCTCCTAGTGGAGATATTGACGAAAAGTGTGCGATGGCAGGGATACAAAGTGTGCAAAAAGAGCTAAAATAATTCTTCTATCTTCTCTACTTAGAGAAGATAGAGCTTTAAATCACCCCAAAAAACCTCTAAATCTTAAAATGAATAGCTATATGCCACATAGACGGTTGCCAAAGTATGTGTTGTGGCTTTGACAATTGGTGTCTCAATTTTGTCATAGTTATAGAGTGGGATTTTAGCACCAAATTCGATTCGATTATGATTGTTGATGATTTTTGAAAATCCTACATTCACTAGCAAACCATCTGTAGCGATTGTCCGACCTTCTATAGCACTTTGTTTTGATTTTGAAAGAGAGTCTTTCGCTTCTCCCCCTACCCATTCATATCCAACACCTGCGAAAATCCCCCAAGGACTATCACTATCTGAGAAATTTAGCAAATAATCAAGATTCGCACCATATTTCATCATTGCATCACTGCCAAAATGCAAGTAATTAAAATTTCCATAAAGTCGCAGACCGTTGTAGTTCCCAAAATATTGTTGATAACCTGCTCTAACACCATAAGACATATTAAATACAACAGTTACAGATTTTGCAGAGCCATAATCTCCAGCATCCACAGACCCGCTACCACTGTTCATAGCAAAACCAATATCTGCACCTATGAAAACACCAGATTTTTCGTTAGCCTGTAATGCAGACATTCCTAAAATGCCTACAAAAAATATAGAAAACAAACTTCTTTTCATAAACAATCCTTTATGTTTTTATTATAATCCAACATGATATTGTATCTAAAATATTAATAAAACCATATTTATGTGAAATTTTTTATAAAATATTCACAAAAATAATGAGTTGTTTTGTGACCCTTAAATTCTATTCTATGATGCTCTGCTAGAAGGATTGAAATCCCTGCATGAGCTTTTACCTGAATTTGACCCACAGGAAGTGTCCATAAACCTTCTTCATTTTTTGCATCACCCAAACCAATCACTCCTATCAACCCTAATATCTATCCTAAAGACAAATAACGTTTCATTCCTTCAAGAATATTATCAAGTTAGTTTAAGAATACTAGAGGTACAATACTTGAATAAAATTTTAAAATGTGATAAAAGATTAGTAGTTGAATATTTTACTAACAGGAACCCAATATGAAGAGGATTGTATTACTTGCCTTTATGATGCTAACTTCTGCAAGCACCTTAGCACAAGC
>NZ_MLAT01000079.1 GCF_002272795.1 Helicobacter sp. 13S00482-2
TTTGGTGGTTTGAATATTTTGCACTCAGCAAAAACATAAAACACAACACAATTAACATAACAAAGATCGTCAGGAGATAAATTCGTGGATTCTCTTAGATCTTTTTCTATATCCTCAATTATATTATTTAAGACAGTATCTGATTTTGTGTCTTCTCTGAAATATTTTTGATATTTGCTTTTTACATATTGTATCAAAACTCGATCAAAAAGAGGATCCTCATCAGTAAAAGTGTCTATCTTTTTTCTTACAAGACTATAGTTCTCCATATAATCCTCAAAAAAATGCTTATATTTTGATAATTCATTATAATCAATTTTATCTTCAATCGTATAATCTTGTGTATTAGGAATTTCATATTTAATATCATTTTGAAATCTAGAAATTCCCATTAAAATATCACCAATGGCAAAATCAAGTTTTGAATATTTTTCTACCATATTAAAATTATTAATATTGATAGATTGATCAATTAAATTTTCACCTGCTGTTTTATTATCTGTCCCAATAGCTGAAAGTTTTTGACTCTTATCTGATAATGGCATTATTTGCACCAGCAGTAAT
>NZ_MLAT01000080.1 GCF_002272795.1 Helicobacter sp. 13S00482-2
ATTGTGGTTTTGGTGTTGATTTTTTTAAACAAACGATGTAAAATATTCATAGATTGAATATTTAGGAGTGAGTGATGCCCTTGTGGTTTTGGTGTATGGTGCCTGTGGTGTCTATTGGTATCACGATATTCATAAGGCTGAAATACGATCGTAGTGAAGAGATGAATAAACTCCGTGAAGAGATTAAAAACGACACCAATGCTTTTAAGAATGAGCAGGATAAATTGAAAGTAGATTTTAAAGCCAAAAGACAAGCAAATCAACAAGCATTGGAGGAAAAATCTATTGAAAAGCCTAGATGGGCTAAAAAGATAGATAACTGGCTCGAAGAGGCTTCTGTTAAAGCGGACCTCAAACTTGAACAGCTTGAAGCAAAACAAAAAACATTGGAGGAAAAACGTGCTCAGGAAATATTGAATGAAAAAGCAAAACAAAAAGAATTGGAGGAAAAACGTGCTCAGGAAATGTTGAATGAAAAACCTTACTGGCTTATGCATTTTGAAAAGTTTGAAGCTAAAATGGAAAAGAAAATTGAAGCTAAAATGGAAAAGGAAAAAGGAAA
>NZ_MLAT01000081.1 GCF_002272795.1 Helicobacter sp. 13S00482-2
ATGATGAGTCCATTTTTGTAGGTTCTATTATTGAGCATCCCAGAAGCGATACTCTCTTCAGTATTAACAATATCTGTGAAATTAAGTGAATTATCTAGATAGTTTTTAAAACTTCCAGTGGAGTTATCTGCTAGTATCAAATGCGTGATGCCACCTTGATAATAGATATTGCCCCTAGCACTGAAGACTCCAGAGAGAGCGAGATTGTTTTGTGCATCATTTTGTGTATAGATATTGATGATGGGCACTTTAGTAGGCAAGGAAGTTAAAAAGGTCTGAAATGGAGCATATGTGAGTATCTTCAAAGAAGACTCATAGGAGATGTTATTGATGGCATGGTTGGCTGCGATGATATTGGTGCCATTGGTACTTGCCCAGAGGGTATTGACAAAATCAATATTGCTGATGGCATCATTATATGCATACACATCCCCTTGAAAGTGGATAGGGTTATTAGTAGCATCAGTGGGGACTGCTGTGTTACTTCCTATGAAGTTCATACTCAATCTCCCTCCAATATTATTGATGGTGGCAGTGAGTTCTTTGGAAGTAAGACCCA
>NZ_MLAT01000023.1 GCF_002272795.1 Helicobacter sp. 13S00482-2
TTCAAATCTAAAAAATGTCCTACTGTAGCAAATACTTTAGCTCCTGTAATTGCAGTTATTTTTTTAATTTTATTGGGCGATTCTATGATGATAATGCTCTCTTTAATTTGTTCCATTGTTTATCCTTCTGGTTGTATTTTTACTAGCAAACCTTCTTTTTTAGCTAGTTGAATTTCAGGTTCATTTTCAAGTTTAGATAAAAATTCTGATTCGATTGTTTTTGTATGATTAGGAGGCAACAATCTAACCAGTAATTCTTTGTCTGTGATTTCTAAAACATATTCTTTTTTATTTTTGATAGGGTAAGGAGGTTCAATATTTTTATCATCTGTACTATTAACAAGTTTTGCATATTCATATTCAATCCTTAGTTGTTTAGCTTTTTCTTCTCTGATGTATTCTTCTTGAGTTTTTTGAAGCTCTTTGTCCTCAGTTTCCCTGATAGGATTATTTTTAGAGCTGATTGCCTGTTTTTCTTGAATCAATCTTTCTTCGTTATTTTCTGGTTGATTTTCATTGATTGTTTTTGTAGGTAATGGAATGACTTTATTATTATCAAAAATAGAACTGGAATTTTCGGTCTCAGATATTTTTTCAGGCTTCAATTCCCAGTTGATTTTGCTTATCATTGTTTTGTCTTTTTTATAGTAATTTGTTATTAATTTCACTGGCGTTGCCTGAAAGCCTTTGACTAAAATAATGATTTCATCTTGACCGAGATTCAAAATATATTGTTCGCTTACAAGCTCTTTTCCTTCTTGATTAAACGTGCTTGTTCCTCCAAATATAAGTCCGCCTTTTTCAGTGGAGTAGCTTTGTGTTTTTCTGGTATATTTTCCAATTTCTTCAGATAAGGCTTTGGCATATTTGTGATCCGTTTTGAACACAATTTTATAATTGACCGTCGCCCCTAATATTTCAGCATCTTTATCGCTGTAGTATTTTTCAATAAGAGCATTTGATTGTGTGATAAAGAGCACGACTACGCCATAGCTTCTACAAAGTGCTGGCATTTCTAATAAAAATTCAAGCTTTTTAAATCGAACAAATTCATCTAGGATAAAATAAACTCTTTCATCAGGTTTTGTACTTTCTTTTAAAAGTAGATTTTTTGCGATTGATTCAAGTAAGATACGAATAAGTGGTGCTAATGTATCAATATCAGTTTGTGCTATTTTTATATAAAGAGTGATATTTTCTTTTCTAAAATCTTCATATTCAAAACTCATTCCATCAGTACAATTTTTAACTTGATAACTTGTAAAGACCTGCATAACTCGATTAAAAGTTGATTTGATGGAAGAAAATTCATCACCCCCGCTACCACCTGACCAAGCTCTTGCATAATCTCTGACAATCTCATCAAGTCTTTTATTTTTTGGATTTTTTAATTCATCGGGTTTGTCTTCATCAAGATCAGGATTTTCATCTCTTGCTTTTTGAGAGAAATTTCTAGGATCTTGTGGGTCTAGATAGATTTGTTCGCTTACTTGTTTGAAAAATAATTTTTCAGGATCAGAGCTATTTATTTGAATAGGGGAATCATTTTTTAAAATGAGTAGCCCACTTTCTTCATCGTGTTCCCATAATTGAGAATAATAAGGACTTTCTGGATAAATATAAGGTTTATAATCTCTCATTGTGGCTGTGGCAATTCTAAAGAGATTAGATTCTTCATACACGCATAAATCATAGAGTGCATAGAAGATGAAGAGGTTTCTAGCTTGATTGATCCAGTGAGGATCGCTTCCTTTTTCTTCCACAAAGATGGTTTGTGCCACTTCATCAACGAGTTTTCGCTTAGCGTTAAAATCAAGTTTTTTGACAATTTTTTTATCAAAAGGATTGAATTTTAAGGTGTTATCTTTTCCAAATGGATCAAAGATTAAAACCTTATTTTTAAGAGCTTTTTGACGATAACCTGCTGTTAGATCACATAGTTCGCCTTTAATATCCAAAACAATACAGCTTGTAGGTAAGTGTAAGAGATTAGGTATAGCAATTGAGGCGGACTTTCCTGCTCCAGGAGGTGCAATAATGAGTGAACATAGTGGTTCTTTGTAACAAACAGGTTTTTTATTTAAAATTCCATCCCATAATCCTAGTATAAAACCATTACCAAAGTTTAAACCCATTTTATTTTTTTTCTGCATTCCAAATTTTAAAAACTCTAGGAGGTTTTTTAAAAATTTCTTTGGAGAAGTAAGAGGATTTAAGAGTCTAAAGAAGTCTTTGATTAATTTTATCAATGAAAAGCTATAGCTTTCAATATCACTTTTCTTTGCCCATTTTGCTTTTCCGTGTGTAGTAGAACGATTTTTTGGAATTGAAAAAATAAAGACAATGATAAAAGGAAGGATTGCAAATACAGCACTTAAATACACTTCTAATTTGAAACCTTTAAAAGATTTAAGATTACTAAAAATGATTTTTTCAAATGCATAGATTTTTTCAATACTACCCAAAGCAAAATAAAGATTTAGCATCAATCCAAAAATTATGGGGAATAAAATAATTGAGATGATGTAATACAGGGGTAAATATTTTTTCTCAAACATTTTCATCACCTGTATTATCGATCTCTTGTTTTTGAGTTTGTAGAAAATTGTTCTTTATGAGTTTGCTTTGATATTTTTTGAGTTTATTTCTGATTTTTTTGCCTTGAACTCCGTTATCTTCTAAAATGAGCAAAAATTCCAAAATAAGAATTCTGAAATTTTGAATGTCATTATTTAGATCAATAAAGCTATCCATAATCTTTTGCAAAAACTCTGTTTGCATCAAAATATCAAGGTTATTTTCATTGAGTATTTTAAAAGTATTAATAGAGTGAGCGATTTGATTGATATTTGAATAGGTAGCATTTGTTCCATCATAAAGGCTTTTATTGAGTTTAGTGAGTGAGAAAACTTTAGAAATATTCTCTTGGTTTTCTTGGGATTTTTCTAAAATGATTTTCTCTAAAAACTTTGTCATTGTTAATGACTTATTTTTACATTCTGTTTTTAAGCTCTCATAGGCTTTTGCATCTAGGACAAAAAATAGCTTTTTCCCTCGTTCTGTCTTTGGTAATTTAAAGCTACTTCTTTCCTCTGTATTATTTTGATTTTCCATCACAATCTCCTTATGTTACGATCAAATACTTTCTAAGGCTTTTTTCAAATCTTTTTTCACATCAAGCACATCTTCAATCACACGTTCATTGTTAATTTTTTTGATCTGAATGATAAAATCCATTCCACGAATAAAAAAATCTAGTAAGTCTTTAGAATCTATATCTTTTTTAGAACCTATCTTGATATTAAGATTGATAGCAAAAATGGCATCTTGAACTGAATTACTATGCAGGGTGCTTATCATTCCACTATGACCAGTATTGGCAAGTCTTAAAAACAAAGAAACATTTTTAGTATCAATCTCACCTAATAGAAGTCTTTGAGGTGACATTCTCATCGCATCATTGAGGGCAGTTTCATAAGAGTAATTGGAATTTTCATTTTTTGCTACTAAAATAGAGACTAAATTAGGATTTTTTAAATGTAATTCTGGTGAATCTTCAATAGTGATGATTCGTTCATCAAGAGGAATTTCTTCAATCAAGCAATTCACAAAGCTTGTTTTACCACTTGCAGTTCCTCCACTCACTAGGATATTTTTAGCTTCTCTCACAAGATTTAAAATATCTGCATAATGAATGTTTTTAGCTTTGAGCTTATCTCCTAATTTGAATGCTTCAATAGGGAATTTATTTTCATTAGGGATGCGAATACACAAAGCAATTTTATTTTGAGCACTGATGCTTGGATGGAGTGCATTTACTCTATAACGAGTATTTGGAATAGAACAGCTTAGATGTGGCACTTGTGTATTAAAAAATAGGTTTCTAGAGTTGGCTAATTGCTCACAAAAATTCATCAAGAATCGTTCATCAAATAAAGATTCAGAGACTTTTTCATAAGAACTACCTCTGACTAGATACATATCTTTTGAACTATTGAACTGAATCTCATTGATATCTAAAGTCAAATAGGGCTTTAGTTTCTCAACTAGAACTTGCAAGATTCTGCTTCCACCAATATTGTTATGCATCAAGCCATTCCCCCAGTATTTTTAATCTTATCGCCTAAGACTTTGACTTCTTCAGCTACTCTTAAAAGCTTTGTTTTGAGTTTTTTTGCTTCTTCTTTTTTGCGGTTATACTGATCGATCAGATTTTTATTAGGAACAATTTCTTCTTCTAATAGATCATTGATCTCCACAAAATTAACACTTGTTGCTTTAGTCATTTTTTCCATTTTCTTTTCTCCTGTATTTGTATGTTTTAAATTAGAATCCTTATTGGATCCATTCCTTAGTTCTTGAGTTTGCTCAATATTTTCATTCATTGTTATCTCCTTTTTATAGAATGATTCAAATCAATTTGAGATTGACTAGATTTGGGTTTGGGATTTTTGGATAAAATAGAGCTATGAGATTGGTTTGGTGATAGAACATCAAAGCCTTTATTGAGCGTAGAAACCGATTCATCAATAAAATCTACATCGTGAACACTCTGTAGGTTTTCCAATCTTATTTCATTGCTCCTATCAATAAAAGCAGTCAATATGAATTGATTCTCTTTAGTTTGCTCTAAGACAATGGTTGATTTATTTGTAATGATTCCTATTCTGTTATGTTTTGCTTTGATGATCACACCATTTCTGATATTCTCTTCAAGATGAGAAATAAATCTCAAAGCCTTTTCTTCACCAAATTGTTCAGTTCTTCTTTTAAAAATATGACACAATCCAAAATTTTCATTGCCCCATAACAAATCTATATCACCTATATCATCACGATAAAATGCTCCTTTGATAAAACCTTGTTTTTCCATCAGTAGTTTGATAACAGCTAATTGTGCTTTGTGATGGTATTGCTCTGTGTAATCATTCCCAGTATAAAAATCTATACTCATCTTCTTTTCCTTCGCTGATATTGAATGTGTGTTTTAAGTTCATAGAGTTTCCTTTATTTCGTTGGGAGGAGGTAATCGTTGTAAAATAAGCAAGTTAAAACTACGTTATTTCTGTAGCCACCAACGAAGTTTTTACTATCTCCAACCCTGCCTCCAGATATTTTATATTTTTGACACAATCCTCCTGCCTTTGGCTTATAGTACTTACTGATAAAATCACTGAAGGCAGGAGAAGTTTTGATAGATTCATCTTTATAAAATCCTTCATTGACTTCATAAAATTTCATATAATCCGCAGTCAAATTGAGATCATTTTGAATCACTCTACTAGTGCGTTCAATGGTTTTGACTCTCTTACTGACATAATAGATAGAAGCTTCTTTTTCATCAGGTTGTTTGGGTCGTTGATAGCCTGTGGTGACTCCTGTATTAGTGGTCTTATAAGTGGTTGTCCATTTGGTAATTTGAAAACCATTTAAATAATAGTAGGTATAATCGTCGGAGTGCGATCCTGAACAAAACAATCCCTTGCAGTTCCGCCAAACACTCCCAGTTCCTGTGCCGTATAATGCTTGTTTAAACTCAAACTCATAACTCCCATTCATATCTCCAGGTTCAGCTTCACCAGGTTTTTCATTATTGGGTAATTTAATATAAGGTTGGGTGATCCTTCCTGTTTTATCTTCATCATTGCTATAATCACAAGAAGTCACATCAATGTAGGTATTAGCGACATTATCAAAGGCCTTGATTTGAGTTTTTCTATAAGCTTGCAAATTGGCATCATCCATTTCCCAAATACCACAAGCATATTCTTGATAAGGAAATTTAAAAGGTGAGATGATTCCATTATTGATATAGACTTTATTTCCTGTGCTTGGATCAATATAGTATTGATTCACGATCCTTTTGACTTCTTTTTTCTTGGTATCCTTGTCATAAGAGATCAACTCTTCTTGTACATTTTGATAATCAGTACAGTCTTTTGCCATGTGTACTAGGTTATCAGCTCCTCTAAAAAGGATTTGTGTTTGGAAGAAATAAGCCTGGTTTCCGTTATAACCTTTATTGCTAGTAACTTGTAATTGACATTTAGAATCATCTTTATATAAGGGATAAGAATACTCATCACCTTGTAAATCCACACAACCCCCTACATTTTTGATTTGATTTTCGTTATCCACGTAATAAAATTGTGTTTGTTTTATCGCCACTCCATTATTGAAGTCATATCGATATTCACATTTGGTGTCATCTCTTTGAGCTTTAATATCCATACAGCTTCCATCTTTGGCTATAAAACTTAAAGAAATAGAGTTTTTGGAGTCATAATAAGGAGCTTTACAAAATTGTGTGGAGTATTCAGGAACTATGTTTTCTGAATTATTGCTATTGCCATTATTATTAGGAATGGGATAGTAATTGGTTCCATCATTTTTACTATTATTGTTATTAGGGATATAGCCACTTCCATAATCACTGCCATTAGAACTTGTAAAATTACTTGCACTCGAACTTGCAGAATTACCATTACTAGAACTCGTTGAAGGGGAGGGGGTAACATTAGAACTTGAAGAGTTGGGGGTATTCTTTGAAGTAGCATTTGTGCCTGATTTTTTTTGATATTCTTGTAAGGACAATCCAAAAATCTTCGCTATTTCTTCTTGATTCTCTCCTGCTAAAATAAGCTTAGAGCCCCTTTTAATGATCTTATTTTTGATAGGTTTGATGAGGCTTGGTTGGCTACTTAGGTTATGTGTTTGATTATCTTTAATGATTGTATTCACATTGAAAATAACGCTTTTATTATTAGAGCTTACTTTGTAATTTCCTATTGCTAGTGCTTTTTGGATTTTATTGCCTAAAACCACATTGGCTTTAAGTGTTCCAGATTTTTTATTCAAATCAATGGCTTTATTGGTTAAAACAATCAAAGCCTCCACTTGAGTAGCTATCATTAAACTCAAAAATATACCTAAAAACAATCTTTTCATTTTTACTCCTTTATCTTTTTCTTTGTCTTGTGGTTGTTTCTTGATGAGATGAGATTTGAGGCTTTCTCTTATGAATGCTCGTTTGTTTTTGAACTGAATTGCAGTAATATTCATTCACTAAAGGATTTTTAAATTGCATTTTGTTATTAAGATTTCTATCAGAGTAAAAGGATATAATTACATCAGCAGAAGGGGAGAGAGGCGTTATTGGGAGACCCTCCCTTCTGATTTTATCTACTACAACTCTGAATCTCACTTTATTTTCATTTTCCCATTCATATATTTTGGCTTGTTTGCTACCTTCTATATCAATAAAAGGTTCTTTGAATATCTTTGTGTATTCTCTGATGGAATTACCTAGATCAAGTAGTTCTTTGATATTGATATAACCTTGTGCATCTTGTTCTAAATGGATCTTGATATGTTCAGCTCCATATCCTTTATCACGGTTTTGACTATGATAACCCTTCACATACATCACCACTTCTTCAATGATGGCATTTTCTATTAATTCTAGGTCTGCTTCAAAACCTGTTTTAATCGGTGTTACATTCTTTTGATTGAAAGTGGTGTTATAAATACCTGTGATTTCTTTTTTGTTTTCATTCATCTACTCATTCCTTTACCTAAGCCCTCATTTGACTTGGATTTCTGTTTGGGCTTAGGTTTAATATTGGGTTGTAGTTGTTTTGGCATAATGTGATTGTCAGAGGGTGAACAAGCTTTAGCTTCATTTGCGTCCAGACTTGAATCCTCATTTGAGGAGTGCAAGGATGTAGGGAGCGTGGATGTCCCTACCACTCTCTGATCGACTCTTCCTAATCTTTCTAAATCTCTATCCCTAACTTTAGTTGCGTGAATTAGTTTCCCGCTTTCTTTATCTATAGCTAATTTACCGATTTTGTTTGTTTCTACATACCTGACAACGAGTGAGTAGTCTAAAATATTATTACGATAAAAATGTGTAGGATTTTCTAGAACTTTTCTGATAAGTTTAAAAACATCACTAGGCTTATCAAACATTTCAGGATGTTTGTTTGCTAATTTTTCCAAATCTGCCAAAATATATTCGTGTGTTAGATCGCTTAAACTTTGTGTGCTAGAATCTACATCTAGCTTTGTATTGTAATCACTCTTGGTTGGTGTTTGCGAAACTATTTCAAAGTCTTTTTTATATTCATTCACTTGCTCATTCCTTTACCTAAGTCTTCATTAAAATTCATTTTCATCATCACTAGAATCATCATCAACAGGAGGTTTGTATTCTTTATAAAACTCTGCGGTTAATTCGTTGTTTTTAGGCACTGGGAAGAAAATATCTGTGTTGGGTGAAATAAAGATTCTGCTACCTTCTTTAATCGTGATGATAGGCTTGATACGTACTTGTTCTCTTAAGATCTGAGAAACGATGTTAGAAATATCACCTCTCATTGAATCAAGCATTTGTGTTGTTTGATAGCTTTCTAAGAAATTCCCCCCACTTTTGTTGTTGAGTTTAGAAGAAATACCTAGCAATAATCCATTAGAGAGGGTAGAGAGGGCTAAAGGCAACCCGTATCTCTCCCAGTTCTTTTGATGTAAAACTCCTATCAATCCAGCATAACCCTTGACATCAGCTCCTTTGGCATCTGAGAGAATGATATTGATGCCTTGAGGTGTTAGGATTCGATTCCAAATGACTTCTAATCGATATTCTCCAATTTTGTTATTGTTGTTATAAAATCCGATGACTCTAGAACCTTTAGGAATGAGTACAGCTCTTCCCATTGAAGCATATATATCACTTTCAACTTGAGCTACAATTTTATTCCCACCTATTTGAGAGGAGATAGGAGTTATCAAGATAGCAGGTATCATTTTATCGGCAGTAATGGTTCTTAAAAGTTTATTTTCATTACTAGCGATATCTTTTTTATCAAAATTTGAAAAGGAATCAATTCCATATTCTTTTTCTTTGTTTGCTTGTGCATAAATTTCAGGATGATTGATTTCATCAAGATTTGAATTTGATGATTCGCTATTGCTATTATTGGAATTAGAAGAGAATCTTTTAGCAAGTAATGCTAAACGAGCCTTATTGCTAGGAGTGGCGTTTGCATAATCAAATTGAGCATTTTTGTCTTTAGCGGTTTGTTCAGAACTTTTTTGATTTGATTTTGATTTATCATCTAAAATAATCAAGTTTCCTATTTTATTTGAATCTTTTGAATCTGCACCTATCTTTTTTTGAATCTCTTTAATCTTCTTATCAATGAATTCAAAGCTATTTTCCTCTTTTGATTGTGGGTCTTTTTCAGGATTTATTTTCGTTTGTTTGTTTTGAATATTTTGAGTATCAGTATTTTTGGGACTTGTAAAAAGATACTCCTCGATAGGAAATTTAGTAGAGTTTTCAAATTCGCTTTCACCATCTTCGTCACTTTTTATTTTGGCAATAGCAACTAAGATAAAAAATCCACACATCATTGCTAGAAAAAAAGTAGCGAGTTTGTGGTTTTTAATCCAATTTAAAATCATTACTATTGCTTCTTTTGAGATTTTTCATTAATTGGCATTATCAACTGCTTTTGCTCTTCAAGTCTTACTTCATCTAGTTCCTTTTTAGAAGGAATTTTTTGAACGCAAACATATTCATTACCCGCTCTAAGTGTCCATTTTTTGCCTACATCTTCAGCAATGATGTAGTTTCCTACTACTCTTGAGTTGATGGGATTATCATAACCATCAAGTACCTTGTATGGATAGGGAAATTTAGAAATAGCTTTAGCTCGATCGTATTTGAAATATGTATAGGTGCCATCATCAAAAATATCAATGGCCTTAAGATCATTAGCTTGTTTGTAAGTTTTCTTGTAAAGCCACAAACTCCACCACATTCGTTTTTTTCTTGGGGCTTGGTAGTAATGTTTGCGTATTTTTGATTTCTCAATAAAGAGATGATTGCTTTCATCACCGATTCTAATAAATTTCCCATCATCAATTTCTTTAGAGGTGTAGTCAATTGATTTAAAATTGTCTGGAATTTTATTTTTTAAATTTGCATTAGTGGATTGATTGTCCTGAGATGGATCTAACGTTTTTGGTATAGATAATGAGTTCTTTTTAATATCATCAACTTCATCAACAACTTCATCAACGGGATTGGTTTTGTTTTGAGGATATACATCTTGTTTGAGTTTTTCATTGAATGCTTTGAGTTCTTCTAACTTTTTGAGTTTTTCAGCTTTTTTTACTTCATCGGGAATAACATCAATTTTTCCAATTTTTCGATCATCTGAAATAAAAACACTCAATGCCGGATTTTTTGAATTTGTAAAATGTGTAGAGAATAAGTAAAATGTATAGATTTTTCCACTTTTTCCAATCACGGTTAAATTCGTATCCACACCAATAAGAAGGGGCTTGATAATTAAAATACTTGACAGATTATAACCATCTTTTTTTGGAGCAAAAACTTCAAAAAAACTACTATCACCAACGGACACATAAGCGATTTCGTCATTATCAAAAATAAAAGTAGTCGTCATTGCATATCGAAGTCTTATTTTGGAAGTGTTACCTGCTTTGTAAATAATATTTAGATTATTATCTTGAGGGGTTCTTTTCTTGAAAAAAAATGAACTTTGAATAGCATTTAAAAATTGCATCTTTTGAGCTTCTTGTGCATTTTGTTCTTTTTCAAACTCTTCTAAACTCACTCCATCATCATTAGAATTATTTGAAGACCCATTAGGTGAAGAAACAACGCTATTGCGAGGACTTTGAGAGTTATTGAAGGGGGAGGGCGTCTCATCCCCATAAACAATACTCAAACCAATCACAAATACAATAACCACAATCATCAACCCTCTAATTCCCTTATAAAAATCATAGTTTTTTGATAATTTTGCATAGATTTTCATTTTTAGCCTTTTTTGATGATTGAATGATGACTTTGATTACTGCTAAAAGGTGAGGGTAAATCTTTAGAAGGTTTATTTTGGGCGGGTTTATTGCTTTTCTCATCACTATTATTGTTTGAATTTATGCTATCTTGTATCCGTCTAGGATTAATTGAGTTGATTTCCTTTTTTGAATTGTTTTGGGGATCTTTATGGTCTTTAGTATCATAATTTTCTTGAGTATTATTGATAATTTTATAGTTATCATTGGAATTATCAATATTCTTGCTTTCTAAGATTTTTTCCTGGATTCTTAATTGCAAAATCTCTCTTTTGATTTCATTAAAATCTTCTTGAGAAATTTCTTTTTGATGCTCTTCCAAGAGTATTTCAAGCTGTTTGATTTGATCGGAAATTTGTTGTTTTTTGTTTTTTAAAGAATCTGAATTTGAATCTAAGACTTTATTGGTCTTATTATTTAAATCTATAAAATTCTTATCTTGATCTATATTATATTGTTGTTCATAATCTTGTTGGTTGTAGGGGTTACTATTTATTTCTTCTTTTTTGTTTTCTTGGTAGATATAAGCTTCATTGAGAATGTCATCAGAAGAATTACTTTTATCTTTTGAATTTCTGTATTTAATCCTTGATTTAGAGGTATTCTTCTTATTTTCATCAGGGAGTTCTTTGATGGTAGCAATTTCAGTGATGGAATAACCAGTAACGGTAAATCCCGTTGGATTTTTTGGCAATGAGTTGTAATTTATCTCAATGGTTTTGAACTTATAGGAAATGATAATGCGATAGCGTTTTTCAGATTTTAATACTCCATTAGCAAATAACGAAATAGATACATCGGCGTTGGCATAGCCTTTTTTAATCAAAGCAATATTTACAATTTTTATAACTCTGGTTAGGTTTTTATTATTATAGATAGAATCTTCTTGAGCTATTATTCTTTCGAAAACATTCCAAACTTCAGAAGAGCTTTGTTCTCTAATCATTTCACTTCTTTGTTTATCATCAATGCGATTGATACTTTCACGATTTAAAATGTAAGCTCCTAAGAGTTGCCTGTTTAAAGCTTCATTCGCAGTAATGGATTGATCAGCTTTTTGAATGATGGCAAAGCTTTGAGTATCATTCGTAAAAGTTACTAAGTAAGGTTCCTTTTCTTTAAGGGGGAAAAGACTTAGAATTAAAATAAATTCAACAAAACTAATTAAAAAGAAAAATCCAGCAATAAGGATAAGATAATCTCCGATTTTACGTTCAATTTTAAAGATACTCCCTGCGTCTTGAACAGTTTCAAATATAGACTTTGAGTGCATTTTTTGCCTGATTTTAGGCAAAATCAGATCTTCAATATTTTGTTTTATTTTAGAAATCACAGATTTTATCTTTTTAATTTTAGGGCTTTGTTGTGTTTGTTTTATTTCCTCTTCTAAAATTTCTGATTCAATAATTTCTTCTAGTTCGACTCCATCATTGGGAGTTTCATTTTTATTCAAATCTTGATTGTAAGACTCTTGTGATTCTTGATTTGAGTTTTTTTCATTCAAAACATCTTCATTAAAATCATTTTCTTGATTTTTGATGTTTTTATTATCCAACATTGCTAATTCCTTATTTTGCTAGATTTTGAAGTTCTTTAAAGTAAGAATTACTGTAAGTTGCGTATTTGCTAAGTTTTTTAACAATAGTTCTTCCTTTATTCAAAACCTTAGAAACTTCTTCCACACTTTTACCTTCTCTTAAAAGCGAGATGATTAATTTTTCTTCTGTAGGTGTAAGGGTATTTTTAGAAGTATCTATTTTTATTTTTGTGTTTTTGGTGATAATCTCAGCTTGAAGATCAATGATTTGATCTTTGAGTTGTATTTTGTCTTCTTGAAGATCCTGGATTCTTTCTTGAAGATTTTTTTCTTCTTGCAACTGATTAATAAGATGATTGAATTTTTTTTCGATACGAATTAAATCTATTTCATTGTTTGATGTTTTATCTTCTAAACAAGCAAGTTTAAATATTTCATTTCTGAGTTCTTGTTCAATCTTATTGAATGCTTCAATAAAAAGAATTTTCCATTTATAAGCCTTTTCACCAGTAAAGCCCATTGCTAAAAGACAAAAACCATCTTTTGTGATTTTATAGCATTTAGTTTCGCCTGTAAAAAACCCTCTTTTACGTATTTCGCTCGATAGCTCAAAATTGAACTTACAAAATTCATCATTGGGTAAATTTTCTATGTCTCTAAGAATATTTTTATGTTGTTTATCAAAAACTTCTGCAAGATCAAAGCTTGTAATAAAAGCCTTTTGATTCTCAATATTGAAATCTATAATCTTATTATTGATAACAATGGAATTTGTCTTATCAATATTTTCTTGATTTTTGCTTTCTAAATATTCCATTTTAATCCTTCTTAGTGATTTTTAATAAATTTTCATAAGGGTTGGATATTCCATATTTTAGGAGTTTTATCGATAGCTCAGATTTGAACTTGCGATAAGATTGAGATTTTTTATTGGATTTATTTTTAGAATTTTCATCTTTTTGTATTTGATTTTTTTGTAGATCGTTTTGTTTTTTTAATTCCTCGATGTATATTTGATATTGAATATTTTGAATTTCTTTTTGAGAAAGACAAGCACAAGGACTTTTGTGCATTTCATAGTATTTATCTGAACACCCACTAATAAATAATACGATGATGCAAGGAATTAGAAATAGAATATTTTTTGATTGAAACATTATTTTTTACCTCCTTTAGAAAGTTTTGAAGCTCCAAAAGAAATACCCTTTGAAATTGCATTACTAGTTTTTTTAGCTATTGGTGCTATCCCCACACTTGCTCCACCAGTTAAACCTGCAACAGCTGCAGAAGCAGAACCTTTTAAACCTCCTCCACCTTGAGAGTAAGCTTTTTTCATTATTCCCATAGCGCTTCCAGCTCCAGCACCTGCAATTGTGCTTGTTATTGCTCCAGCACCTTTTGAAGCCATAGCTGAAATGTTTCCTTGCCCTAACATATCGCTTTGTGTGCCTATAACACCATCAATGATTTTTGGAATGCACTTCAAAAGATATATGGAGAAAACTCCAACTAGAGCCATAATGAATAAATTTACTTCCATTATCCCATTTTGGGCTTCATTGGAAGTTGGCATCAGTTTCATAATTGCTTGCGTTGTAGCAAAATTTATTGCTGCCATTAGCAATATGGCAGGTTTATATAAAGTAAGTGAAATTAAAATTTTGATGTATCCTCCCACCATTCCACGAGTTTGTGAAAAAAACATAAGAGGTAGGAAAAAGATTGCTATTGATTTCCATATTTCATATTGTGTCGTTGTGATAATGATCATCAAACACAATATAGCAATATATATCATTTCGATGAGTGTTACAATTATTCCAAGCAAGAGAGTTAATATGAATTTTTGGAGTTTAAAAATATTGAAGTTTGAAAAAATCTGTTTTGCCATTTGAATCAACATATTATACGTTTGATTGATCATTGCAGGTATGCCGTCTTTATCGTTTATACCATCAATTTTTCCTGTCGTTTTGATGGCACTTATTATGGATTTTTCTAGGGTATCAGAAGGAAATTTTATAGCCAAATCAAACGTTTCCATAAAATCTTTTGGCTGTTCCATAACCCAGTTCGCAAATCCTAAATACAAAAGGAAGAAAATCAAACTTATTATATTTTTGAATTCGAAAAGATCTTTTTCTTTGAGTCTTTTGGCTCCCCAAATCCATATCAGAATGATTCCAAGCGTGGTAAAAACAAATTGGAGTTTAAATGTTTCTATAATGGCATTACCAATAGTATTTCCAAAGCTACCAAAGATACCAGTAAAAATTCCCATTAATTGTGAATATATATCATTATCCATTCAGATACCTTTCTTTCCAATTATTGGGATAGCTCTGCTTGTACTCTTTTAATTTTCTTACGTTATTGGCATTTGAATTAAAAACATTGAGATATTTTCCAAGCTTACTAAGATTGACATCTAAAATGTTTGAAGTATTATCAATACGATTTTTTAAAAGGATTTTTCGTTCATTTTTTGAAGTAGAAACTAGGAACTCTTTTTCGATATCTGAAAGGACAATTCCATATTTTTCGAGCTTTTCAATATTTTTGGTAGGAAATAAAATAATATGCCCCATATTCTCAATAAAACTAGAAGCATTTTTAACTTCATCTAATTGATTTATATCTTGAAAAGCTAGAGCTATGACTCCATTAACCTTTCTAGCTTGCGTAATAGCTAGATTGAGCTTCTCATTCATCATTTCATTTTCTGTATAGGATTTGAATTCGTCAATGAACATAAAAAAGCCCTTATTGTTTTCTTTAGCTTCATAAATCATTTTATGAAATAAGTAATAGGCAATTAAAGAAGCATCTTTGCTTGAATTGACGATAAAGTCCATATTTAAGGTAGTGAGTTGATTTTTAAAACTCAAAGAATCTTCGGTTTTATTAAATAATGGGTTTTCTAAATATCTTTGAAGTTGAATTTGCACAAATGCGTCATCCATCTTGAGAATACCTTCTGCAATATCACTTAATCTTGCTGTGATTCCTTGTATGCTTAGGTTGTGGTATGTATCTTTCACAACTTTTTCAATGGCTGAAAGTTTTTGTATATCTTCTGGATTATTTTCGTTAATACCCACTAAAAATCCTAACCAAGCACTTAAAAACGAAATATTTTCAGGGCTATATTCTAGTGCAAAAGGATTGATATAAAATTCTTCCCCACTGTTATATTCTCCGTCAAAGAATTCAGTCATTATATTCATCCCATAAAGTCTGTCTAATGAGAGAATATTTATGTTATATTTCATTGCGTTCATCATTAAAAAAGACACTAAAGTGGTTTTTCCAGCTCCTGTGCCCCCGATGATCATTGTATGTCCTAATACATATTCGTTATTTTTTACTTCTTCAGCGTGAAAATTAAATAAAAATGGCGACATACTTTGATTTTTAAAAACAGTTAGGGGCATATTTCCCCAAGAATTTTTATTTCTCCCCGTTTGTTCTTTTTCAAACAAAAACATTGAAGAGATGATTTTAGAGCTTTGAAGTCTTCTTCTTGCATTAAGATTACTTCGATTAGGAAAAAAACTAAAAAATGTTGGAAGCATATTGATGGTTTCAATTACAGCCACCATGCCATCATTTTTAAATATATTGATGATTTTTTGACTAATATTATCTAGATTTTTTTTGTTTTTCTCCTTTACAAGAACAATCAGGGAGAGATTTTGAATGATCACTCGATCGGTTTTGACTAGTTCTTTTAGTTCAACTAAGCTTTCTTTTACTAGAATGGAAGATCTTTTTCTTTTTTCTTCGATTTTTGAGACAGCTTTTTCTTTGGGTATTGGATCAATAGAAAGAATAATATCTATTTGACATTCTAAATGAAGTAGATTTGAAAGTGTCAAGGAAGTGATTTCTTCGCAGTCATAAGATTTTATTGCAATAAAGCGATTGAAAGTTTTTTCTCCATTAAAATCTTGAAGGAAATAGTCTTTATGAAAGCTTACATTGCTTGCAATATAACTATCGGTTAATATTCCATTACTAGGATTGAAAGGAATATAAACTCCATTAATATATTCAGCATAAAATCTTAATATTTCTACGGAATTGATCTGTTTGGGTTTGAGATCATTTAGTGTTTGAGAGACTCTCTGAATGATTGACTTCAGCACAATCTCTTTGTTTATATGCGTCAAATTGGTATTCTTTTCTTCTTTGATTGAAGTTGTTAGTTCCAGCTTCTTTTTCTCTAAAAACGAAGTAAAATTAGCACTTTTGCTTTCAAAGATAAGAATATATTCATTAGAAAAGACTTTTTCTTTACCTTCCCAAAGATTGATGATTCTTCTAGCATATTCATTAGAAATATCATCATATTTTTGATTAAAAAAATATTCTCTTCTTTTGGTGATGATTTTAAGCTCAACTCCTTCATCAATTGCATTTAAAGCATTCAAACGATTCAAGAATAATTCGAGCATATCTTCTTGATTGAGATTGCTATAATTCACTCCATCAACACTTATCATTCCCACAAGATTTTCTTTTTTTGTGATGATGAAATCATCATTATAGATTCCAAGTATATTGTTCTCTTCGATAATAGAATAATGATTAGGCAAAGTTTTTGCAAAAAGAAACCCTGCAGTTTTTTTAATGCTTTCAATCAAGTTCATTAGAAATTCCTATGCATAATACGTATCAATGCCATTGATACTAAAAGTTGCAAATAAAATATCTACAATATCTTCATCAAAAAATTCTGCAACGTAAAAAAATGCAATGGAAACTATGAATAGCATGAATGCATAAAACAAGGTTAAATTTGCTAGAGGCATAGATAAAAGAGAACATAGTATCCAGGAATTCAAATTCAATCCTAAGAATTTTTCTTTTTTACTTAATTCTCTAATATTTTCTACTTTGGCGTGAGCAACATCAAACATAATTTAAGCCTTACTAAAGAATAAAATTGATAATTTCTCTAGCGTTCGTAATAGCCATTATTGCAAGAATTATGATAATACAACTAACAGATATCTCTTTGAGTCTTTCTTTTTCTTTGAACATATAAATGCCTATACCCACAACAATTAAAGCACCTATACTTTTCATATAAACATTACTAATGAGATCTAAAATATTATTAACGACTTCCTCAAACGACTTAGCTTGAGCAAAACTCACTAAGAAGATAAAAAACATTAAGGCGTAATGTCTTTGGATTTGATTTATTTTTTTCATTTTTTTCCTTTTGTGTTAAATTATGAAGCTATTTGAGATTGACAAAAACAATCATTGCAATACTCTAGTTCTTCTTTGATTCTTTTTTTAATGATGGCCTCATGATAGTTGCATTTAAGACTTGGAAGAGGTTTGCCTACTAGATTCTCATAAGTGATATTTTGTTCAAAACATTCATCATCAGCTAGTTTCATTTTGATATAAACACTTTTGTTTGAAGCAAGTTCTTTTTTGTTATCAAAACCACAAAGAATCACTTTTTCACCTTCAAATAAAAGGGTTTTATTTCTAAATTCTTTAATAGCATTTTGAATGATGATTTGAACGTCTTTGTAAAATCTTTGAGGCAAGATTACTTCACCAGATTCTTTTTGAGTAGGAGGATTTAAAATTTCAAGATCTTCATAATTCTTCATTTGGATATAACATAGATCAAATTTTTTGTATTTGAATTCTAAAAATCCTAATTTTTGAAGTTCGCTAAGCCAATTTTTGATTGTTTTACTAGTTACATCAAATTCATAAGTTGTATTTCTTTGATTGATTTGAAATAATCCATCTTTACATTGAAGTTTCCATAGGATATCTCGAAGTTCTGCATAAAATAAAAAGATCTTGCTATTCTTATAGGATTTAAAGAAAGTTCTGATTTTAGAATGGTAAAATCGCTCAAGCTCAAATTGCTCAAGTTCAAAACATTTACTAGACATAAAAGCTCCTATTGGAACTTAAGTCAAGCTAAATGTTTGGATTATTTTAATAATCAATCGGTTTCTTGAAGCTATTTTTGCAGACATATCAAAATCATCTATAGCACGAAAAAACCTTTCTATTTCTGATTCGTTCATATGGGTTGGGAGCTTTTGTCCTGACTTT
>NZ_MLAT01000082.1 GCF_002272795.1 Helicobacter sp. 13S00482-2
AAGAACTTTTAAGAACTCCTATTGGTGTTTATAATAAAAGTGATTTGTTTTCAAAACAAAAGATTCAAGAATTCCAAACACAATACGCAAAAAAATATTTAGAGAAGCTATCTAAAGAAATCAATATGGAATTAAAATTCTTAAGTTTTAATGCTAATAATGACATTATTTTGGAATCTAGAAGTAATTTATCTCAGAGTGGTTTTTTAGATTTGATAAAAAATCTTAAAAAAGATCGTTCCATTGAATTAAAAGATCTCAATTGGAATCTTGACATCAATGAGATCATAGAATTTCACAAGGAATCAAAAAACTTTATTGATACATTTGAAAATGAAATCAAAGATATTAATGGCATAAAACCTCTCCATCATCAACGCAATCAACCCAAAGAAGAAAAAAATCCAATGAAAGCCCAATATTCAAGTTTGCTAGATTTTTTTGAGAAAAAACGCATTGAAAATCAAAATATGGCAATTTCCAAAGATGAATTCAAGAAGGATTTTTTAGATTATTGTAAAAACAATATGAGTGAAAATGAAATGCAAACCTTAGT
>NZ_MLAT01000024.1 GCF_002272795.1 Helicobacter sp. 13S00482-2
CCTTCATATAAAGTCCCTACCATAGACCTAGAAGGAATAATAAAGGCCTGTGCAATAAAAAACACTATAAACAATACGATAATGATTGTGCCTGTCCAACTCGCACAAAATTTATACATAAACTTTAAAAATTTCATTTTATTCCTTATGATTTTTGATCTTTAAGTTTTCTATTTTTAGCCGCTAAAAGCGTATTTTGAAGCAAAGAGGCGATGGTCATTGGACCAACACCACCTGGAACAGGTGTGATGAAAGTAGCCTTTTTGCTCACACTTTCAAAATCAACATCCCCAACTAAAGTTCCATTTTCTAAGCGATTGATACCAATATCTATCACTATAGCACCTTCTTTTATCATATCTGCTTGAATCAAACCAGGCTTACCCACTCCAACACAAACAACATCAGCATTTTTAGTAAAAAATGTTAAATCTTGAGTGAGGATATGACAAACACTAATAGTAGCTCCAGCATTTAACATTAAAGAAGCCAACGGTTTCCCGACAATATTGCTAGCTCCAATTATAGCAACATTTTTTCCACGAACAGATATGTCATAACTTTTAAGTAGATTCATCACCCCTAAAGGAGTTGCTGGTGCAAAGGCCTGTATGCCTGCTAAAAGCCTACCTGCATTAAAAGGATGGAATCCATCTACATCTTTTTGATAACTAACAGCTTCTAAGATCTTTTTTGTGTCTATATGCCCTGGCAATGGAAGCTGTATTAAAATTCCATCAATATTTTCATCTTTATCAAGATCTTGGATAATTTTGAGCAATTCATCTTCAGCAACATCTTCAGATAATCTTTTTGCAATGCTCACAATCCCTACACGATCGCAAGCTTTAACTTTCATATTCACATACGCACAACTAGCTGGATCTTCTCCAACCAACACAACAGCAAGGGTTGGAATGATACCAGAGACTTTAAAATGATGAACTTCATCTATAAGCTCCTTTTCAATACTTGCAGCTAAAGTCTTACCATCAAGAAGGGTCATTTAATTGCCTTTAAATTATAGTGTGTATGCTATTATAATAAAAAACCCTTAAAGGAAGTCTATGAGGCACAAAAAGCTCTTTTTTTGTTTTTTTAGTCTATGTTTTTATGTCTTTGCACAAGAATCAAAAGACACTAGCTTTATCACCACCCAAGAATATGGCAAGAAGCTCTATGAAAATCCACGCAACATAGGTTGTATTAAGTGTCATGGAAAAAATGGCGAAAGCGAAGTTATCGCCACTTATAAAAATAAAAACAAAAGTAAAATTATCAAGGCTCCAAAAATTAACGATATGGATTTTGAAGCATTCAAAAAAGCCTTGAGTAAAGATAAAGGGATTATGCCAAAATACAACCTAACAGAAGAAGAAATTAAAGCGATTTATCTGTATATCAGTTCCAAAAAATAGACTTTTATTACAAAAACATCTCAATTAAAATAGGAGAAGTGAATGGATTTTTTGCAGAAAATGTTTGAAAAAATACTTTGGAATTCTAGGCTGTTTGTGCTTTTGGCAGTTATCTTATCAATGATAGGAGCAATATTACTTTTTGTTGTTGCCAGTATTGATATATTCAAAGCAATAGGAAACACTTATGGATATTATAGAGGATTTTTAAAAAAAGAATCAGATATTCATAATGTGTTGCTACATACAATTGTAACGGCTATTGATTTGTATCTCATTGCAGTGGTGCTTTTGATTTTTTCATTTGGTTTATACGAGCTTTTTATTCGAAAAATCACTATCAAAGATGACACAAGCTCAAAAGTACTAGAGATTCATACCCTTGATCAACTCAAAGACAAACTAGCTAAAGTCATTGTAATGGCTTTGATAGTAGCATTTTTCTCAAAAGTTTTGAGTATGGGGATCAATAATGCCCAAGATATGATCTTTTTTGCTGGTTCTATACTGGCTATTTGTGTAGGATTATATTTCTTACACAAACACTAAATTAAACTTTTTTAGAATTAAGACTTTATTGGAATATTTGGTATAAAATCCACCAAAAGAATTGAAAGCATTTTTGAACGAAAATTTGAAGATTTTATGCTATAAAGTCTAAAAAACTCAAAGGAGTGTATTATGTTCCCTTTTAGCGATGAAGAACTTCGAAAACCTGTAGAGAAATCCATTGAAAAGATTCGTCCTTATTTGACTAATGATGGAGGGAATGTCAGTGTTCTTGCTATCAAAGATGCTAGGGTTTATGTTAGGCTTGAAGGTGCTTGTAAATCTTGTCCTAGTAGCACTCAAACACTAAAATATGGTATTGAAAGGCAACTCAAGGAAGATATTCATCCAGATATTGAAATTATAAGTGTCCCTTATGGAGAGGAAAAAAACTATAAAATATCTTAAAGGGGGTTTAATGGAAACTAGCTTTCAGATCAATAATGATCCCAAAAAACGAACCCTTATTAAAAAGGGGTTTAAACTCTTTGCGAACCAAGATTGCAAGGCTGCACTTAGATTATTTTCAGATGCCTTATTCCTTGATAAAGATGATTTATCTGCAAAAATAGGACTTTTACTTTCTGATATGGCAATGGATTTTCCAAAAGAAGCTTATGGATTTTATGAACTTTATGAAACAATGTTGGCCGCCCAGCCTCGTGCTGCTAGAACAAAAATACAGCGTCAAATCCTAGAGCTCATCAATTCTTTTGATTCCAACATAGATAAAATGAGCACTATGGTTTCCAACGAAGACAACATTGAAGCTGAAAATATTGATGGAATTTTATATCCCGATTTTAAAAAGATATGTCAAAATGATAACTTCAAAGAAGTATTTGAGAATCTAATATTTAGTACAAAAATCATTTTTACGAGCAAAAATGATTTTTACGATTTTCTGGATCTCTTAGTAGAAAACGATTTTTATGAAATGTCTCTGAGCTATATTGAAAATATGCCTAGTGTGGCCATATACGATGAAAAAATTCGCCAAATTCTACAAAAAGCGGTTGATAAAACAAAATGAAAATAAAAAAAGATATTCAATATAATGGAAAAACATACAACTTCATCAGTGATGACTCTAGAGATGCCATCAAACACCCTAACGTTTTATTTGTCCATACCAAACAAAACACTTCATTTGTAGATCAAATCAAAACTCAAAATCTAGATATCTTACAAGCACGAGATTTGAAAAAATACTTTAAAATGACCCCAAAAATCATAGGCATTACAGGCACAAATGGCAAAACAACAACTGCTGCAATTATTTATTCTATATTGCTAGATATGGGCTATAAAGTCGCGTTACTTGGAACAAGAGGTTTTTTTGCCAACGACAAAGAAATCAAACCAAAAGGTCTCACCACCCCTTCAATACTAGAACTCTATGAAGACATTCAATATGCTAGTGTTTTAGAATGTGAATATTTTGTCATGGAAGTGAGCTCACATGCCATTGAACAAGATCGCATAGAAGGTCTAGAATTTGTAGCAAAAATCCTCACAAACATAACAAGTGATCATCTAGATTATCACAAAACACTTGAAGAATATATTCGTGTAAAAAATAGTTTTTTTACAGATGAGGGAATCAAGATTATCAATAGGGATGAAAATAAGGCATTGTATAATCCTATTAATACATATAGCTATGCATTAAATTCAAAAGCCAATCTTTGTGTGAATGCGTATTCACCAAAACAAGGAATTCAAGCACATATCAGTTGGAAAGAGAATTTAAGAGAAAATAATTGCAAGGAAACTTTTATCAATTCTCCACTATATGGAGTTCACAACTTATATAATATCTTAGCAGCTATCACCTGCATTAAAATCCTCACTCAAAAACCCTTAGAAAATATTGCTGAAGCATTAGAAAATTTTGGTGGAGTGAGCGGGAGAATGGAAGTTATATCAGAATCTCCTCTCATCATAGTGGATTTTGCACACACCCATGATGGAATGAAACAAATTTTTGAAAGCTTTAAGAGTAAAAATATTTCAGTTGTTTTTGGTGCAGGAGGCGATCGAGATAAAACCAAAAGACCTAAAATGGGGGAATGTGCGGCTAGTTATGCTCAAAAACTCTACATCACATCAGATAATCCTAGATCTGAAGATCCTCAAAGCATTATTGAAGATATTCTAAAAGGTATTCCTGAACATTTATCACATTCAATCACCACTATTGTTGATAGAAAAAAAGCCATACAAAAAGCTATTGATGATTTAGACAATGAAGATGTTTTGCTTATTCTAGGCAAGGGGGATGAAACCTATCAAATCATTGGAACTCAAAAAATAGACTTTGATGATAGAAAAATCATTAGAGATTATCTAAATAAATCCAAAAAAGGAATCAAATGAATAAGCATATTAAAAATTTCAGTTTATGGTGCGATTTTATCGAAAGAGATTTTTTAAAAAAAGAATTCAAATCACTCATACCAGACATATTAGGTGCAACAAGCAACCCTAGTATTTTTGCAAACTCAATCTTAAGTTCCCCTGCATACAAAGCTCAAATCGATTCTATGAAGGGCAATGATTCAAAATCCATCTACGAAGCTTTGGCAATACAAGATGTCAAAACAGCGGCCTCTATTCTCTTTCCATTGTGGGAAAAAAATAAAGATAATGGCTATATCAGTATTGAAATTGATCCACTTTTAGGAGAAAATGCACCTAAAAGTATAGATGAGGGCAAAAGATTATTCAAGAGCATTCAAGCTAGTAACGTGATGATAAAAGTTCCTGCTACAGAAGCTGGATATGAGGTGATGTATGAACTTCATAAAAGTGATATTCCTGTAAATGCAACCTTGATATTCTCGCCTAAACAAGCTAAAAAATGTGCGGATGTGCTCACAAACAGCCGAAAAAATACTTCAAATCAAATCCGATCTGTTATAAGCGTATTTGTTTCGCGCTTTGATAGAGCCATTGAACAGAGTTTGATAACTGCTCCTAAGCTAAAGGCTAAACTAGGAATTTACAATGCCTTAGAATGCTATAATCTAATTGAAGAATACGACAATCCTTCTATGAGAACATTATTTGCTTCTACGGGCGTGAAGGGTGAGGAATTACCAAAAAACTACTACATTGATATGCTATATCTCCCCCATTGTGTGAATACTGCCCCATTAGATGCTATTAAGGCCTATCTTACAAATAATGCCCCAATAACTCCAATATCTACTGATAAAGAATCCATCAAGAAGGGAATCCAAGAGATAGTTGATGCTGGGATAAATATTGAAAATCTGTATGTATCACTACTAAAAGAAGGCTTGGAAGCTTTTGAAAAGGCTTTTGAGAATTTACTGCGTTCTATCTAGTCATGCAAATCTCAGCTATTTGAAATCTTTAAGACTTTTTTAGATACAATGCTCCCCTCAGAATTATTAACAAAATAAGGAAACAAAAATGTTAGAAGGAAAAATTAGAGAGAGTATTTCAAAGGCAAGTACAAAAGCCTTAAGGAATGATGGTTATCTAATTGCCAACATTTACGGCAAGGGAACCAAAAATATTCACTGTGCATTCAAAACAAACGAATTTATCAAAGCACTCAAAACAAAAACTACTTTGATATTCCCAGTAAAAATAGGCTCTGACACTTTTGAGGTAGTTGTGCAAGAATATCAAAAAGATCCCGTTACAAGCAATCTGATGCACGTTGATTTGTTGTTGGCACAAAAGGGTATTGTCTCAAGATATAAAATACCAGTGAAAATCAGCGGAATTCCTGTAGGTTTGAAAAATAAGGGTGTTTTATTATTTTCTAAAAAGCGTATCACTGTTGAAGCTGCTCCTGAGAAACTACCAGCTAGTTATGATATTGATGTTTCAAAACTTGATGTTGGGGATTCTGTTCTTGTGAGAGATCTAGCAGAAAAAGCTGATGTAAAAATCATAGAAAATCCATCTGTTGCTGTTGTGGGCGTGATAAAAGCTAAGTAATCTAAATGTCACCTATCCTCATTGCGGGTTTAGGAAATCCGGGCAGTAAGTATCAACACACAAGACATAATATTGGTTTTGATATTTTGGATTCTCTAAGCCATTGCTTAGGGATAGGTTTTGAACCTTCCGCTAAATTTAATGCCCTCATAGCTAAGCTTCCCTCAAAAGAACTTTTACTTATCAAGCCTCAAACCTTTATGAATTTATCAGGCTCTTCAATAGCATCTATAATGAATTTTTATAAAATAGCAACACTTCTTGTTGTGCATGATGATCTAGACCTAGCATTTGGAAGCATTCGCTTTAAAAAAGGTGGTTCAAGTGGCGGACACAATGGACTTAAATCCATTGATAACTTATTTGGAAATGATTATTATCGTTTGCGTTTTGGTATCAGCAAAAGTGAAAAAATACCAGTGGTTGATTATGTTCTTAGTAAATTCAGCTCCAATGAATTTGAAGAAATACCCTCCTTATTGAATCATTGTGTAAAATCCTTAGAGTTTTTTATTGATAATAAGAATTTTTTATTGCTTCAAAACAACTTCACCAAAAATATTAAAAATGAGACTTTGTGATGCTTTTCAGATTCGTAGGTTATTATTATCTGAAATATTTTTTAATTGTTTTTTGTGCTTTGGAAATGTTTTTCATCAGCATTGATAGCCTTAAATATGTTGATAAATTTCCAGATTCTGCAAACCTTGCAATATTATTTTTTGTTTATGATATGCTCTATGCGATCAATTACACCTTACCTATTTCTTTACTTCTGGCAATGGTAATTTTCTATATCACGATGATAAAAGCCAATCAATATACCGCCTTGTTGGCAATTGGATTTTCCAAAAAAGCAATATTAAAACCTATTGTGATTATCAGCTTATTGTTTAGCTTGGTTTATATTGGCCTGAATGCTACCCCTTTTGTATATGCTCAAGAAAAAGCTGAGTCAATCATCTATCAAGGTAATTTTTCAAACACTAGCGAAGATCTACTTGTAAAATATGGCGAAGATTATGTGTATTTTGGAAAAATTTATCCTATTTTGCAAAAAGCCCAAAATATTAAAATTTTTCAACTCAAAAATTATTTTTTAAGTTCCTTTACACAAGCCAATACCGCTTATTTTGAGGATGGATATTGGGTTTTAGAAGATGTGAGCATTTCAACCCTTCCAGATAATTTCAAACTAGGAGGCAAGGGACTTGAAACCAAACACCTAGATGAGCTAAAAATCCTCAAAGGATTTCGTCCTAAGATACTAGATACAATCTATCAGAACAAACCATCTGTATCAATTATAGATGCAATCCAATCAGTCATTATTCTCAAAAATCAAAATGCAGGGAGTGAAAAAGTTCGATCGATCCTTTATAGTTTTATTTTAATTCCATTTTTTGTTCCTCTAACTGCAATGATTATTGCTTATTACACTCCAAGTTTAGCTAGATATGGGAACCTCGCATTGCTTAGTTTTGGTTTCATAGTAATCTCACTAGTTATTTGGGGATTATTTTTTGCATTAGGGAAACTGAGTGTGAGTGGATTATTTTTACCTGAAGTGGGGATTTTAACCCCACTTATAATGCTTACTATAATAGGATTTTGGCATTTTAAAAAAATCAACAATCGAAGTTAAATATCAATGCAAATGTGAATTGTCTTTTGTTGGCTGTATATTCTTATTATCTGCCAAGGATTCTTCTTCTACCTTTCTCAAAAATTCAATAATTGAAATAGACGCACTAACATAAGCTTTAGCACTACTTGCACTAGGATCGAAAAATACAATAGGCTTTCCACTATCTCCGCTTTCACGAATTTTTGGCTCTAAAGGAATCTGTGCAATCATTTTTGTATTGTATTTATCTGCAAGAACTTGGGAAGTTCCCTTACCAAAAATATCATATTCCTCCCCACAACCAGGGCAAATAAATCCACTCATATTTTCAATAACTCCCGCGATAGGAATATGCAATTTCACGAACATATCTAAACACCTAGCACTATCATCTAAGCTTACTTGTTGTGGTGTGGTCACGGTAATCCCTGCACTAACAGGAACACTCTGAGCTAGACTTAGTTGTGCATCACCCGTGCCAGGTGGCATATCAATCACCAAAATATCTAGATCGCTCCAAATAACATCTGTGAGCATTTGTTCAATTGCTCTCATTAGCATAGGACCTCTCCAAATCAGACTTTGACCCTCATCATATAAAATCCCCATACTCATCATTTCCACACCAAAAGCTTTCAATGGGATAAGTCTTTTGCCACTAGGATCCACACTAGGTTTAGAGGTATTCAAACCTAACATTCTAGGGATATTTGGACCATAAACATCAGCATCAAGCAATCCAACTTTTTTGCCTTGCTGTGCTAATGCGATGGCTATATTTGCACTCGTAGTACTTTTTCCAACACCACCTTTTCCAGAACTCACCATCACAAAATGTTTGATTTGTGGAGCTAAATTTTTACTCACAGGAGCTTTAGGGGTGGGTTTTGGAGGAGTTTTTATATCAATGTGAATATTTTTAATACCCAAAGGTTCAATCCTGTTTTCTATCTCATCTCTAAGGGTTTGTGCTACCTCTTGGGCATTTGAAGGTATATCAATTAAAAGCCCTAATTTATCTTCATGTAACGTGATATTTTTGACAAACCCAAAGCTCACAATATCTTTTTCAAAATTTGGATATATAACTGTTTTTAATATTTCTAGTACATTATCTTGAGTGATCATTATCTTCCTTAAATTAAATATGAAATCTCATAAACCTTATAATCAAGAAACACCAATAGAAAATAAATGCTCTGATGATTGTAGCTCAAATGCAATAAAATAACAAACCGTCATAACGACTCACTCTATTTGAAAAAATATTTTTTAAGCAATCATGGAGATTGGAAAAACTCTATTAATAAAGCTATGCACAATTATTCCGTTGTTAAAATCAACATAGTGTAATTTTTACAGCACATTAAATAAAAACTATGACTAATTTGACTCGGTGCTCTCTTCTTTATATTCATTGAAAATATCTTGACTGATTTTGTAACTACAGAACTTTGGACCACACATTGAGCAAAATTCTGCTTCCTTAAAAACTTCTTGTGGCAATGCCTCATCGTGATATTCTCTAGCCCTATCAGGATCTAGAGCTAATTCAAATTGTCTATTCCAATTAAACCCATATCTAGCATCACTCATCTCATCATCTCTAACTCTAGCTCCAATCCTACCCCTAGCAATATCAGCAGCATGTGCAGCGATTTTATATGCCAAAATTCCTTCTCTAACATCTTTAGCATTAGGAAGACCTAGATGCTCTTTAGGGGTCACATAGCACAACATCGCAACCCCTTTCCAAGCGGCTACACAGGCTCCTATAGCACTTGCAATATGATCATACCCTGCTGCTATGTCTGTGACAAGTGGTCCTAAAACATAAAAAGGCGCTTCATTGCAATATTCTTTTTGTAATTTTACATTGCGTTCAATTTGATTCAAAGGAACGTGGCCTGGACCTTCTATCATCACCTGAACATCTGCTTCATAAGCACGTTTGGCAAGTTCTCCTAAAACCTTCAATTCTGCAAATTGAGCCTCATCGCTCGCATCTGCTAAACAACCTGGTCTCAAAGAATCACCCAAGCTTAAACTCACATCATATTCTTGACAAATCTTAAGAATCTCATCATAGGCTTCATAAAAAGGATTTTGTTTGTGATAGTTCATCATCCAACTAGCCATCAAGCTACCACCACGACTCACAATTCCCATTTTTCTACGGCTCACAAAAGGCATATGCTCTAGTAAAAAACCACAATGGATAGTAAAATAACTCACTCCTTGCTGTGCTTGTTTTTTTAAAACATTCAACATCACATCAATATCAAGCTTCATCACATCATTTTTCACATCATGTAGTATTTGATAAATTGGCACTGTTCCTATAGGGACACAAGAAGCCCCAATGATTGCTTCTCGAATCTTATCAAGATTCCCTCCTGTAGAAAGATCCATCACGGTGTCTGCTCCATATTTGATAGAAACTTTAAGTTTTTCAACTTCTTCATCAATAGAGTTTATAATAGATGAACTCCCAATATTTGAATTTATTTTTGTACGCAAAGCCACGCCTATCCCCATCGGCTCTAAATTGATATGATTAATATTTGCTGGAATAATCAGCCTACCTTTTGCGACCTCTTTTCTGATAGTTTCTGCACTCAAAGATTCTTTATTAGCTATATACTCCATCTCAGGGGTTATGATGCCCTTTTTTGCATAATATAGTTGAGTCTTGATTTTATCTTTCTTGCGGTCTTCTATCCATTGCTTTCTCATTTTTTACTCTTTCATACTAATATAAATTTGAATTTGGCTTATTATACATCAAAAAACCTCACGCAAATTTTCAAAAAAATAAAATTCAAGTTTTTAAAAAGATTTAAATGTGTATAATTTGGTAACAGCTTAAAACTAAAATGAGGAGTCATTGACGTGTCGATTAAAAATATTGATTTATCTCTTGTAGTGATGGCGGCAGGAAATTCGAGTCGCTTTTGTTCAAGCAACCCTACTTGCAATCACATCAAGAAACAATGGCTAAGGACGCAAACTCTTCCTTTGTGGCAAAAAGTAGCAAATGATTTCTCCAAGCTTTATGATTTTAAAAAAATCATCATCACGGCCTCCAAAGAAGATTTTGAATATATGAAAAAAATTTCTGATTTTGAAATTGTATTGGGTGGAAATTCACGTCAAGAATCTCTCAAAAATGCAATCAAGAAGGTTCAAACCGAATTTATCCTCACAACAGATGTCGCCAGATGGAATATGGATAAAGATGTTTGGGACAGAATGTTAGAAAGTTTTGATGATTCTATAGACTGCATTGTTCCTTATTTGAACGTATCAGATACAGCTATGTATGAAGGACAATACATCAATAGAGAGTCCTTAAAACTAATCCAAACTCCTCAACTATCAAGATTAAGCAAGTTGAAATCCTCTCTTGATGTTCAAGAATTTACCGATGAAAGTTCTGCGATTAATTATCATAATGGAAAAATCATATACGTGAAAGGAAGTCCAAAACTTACCAAGCTAACATACTATGAAGATATTCATTTTCTAAACCAACTACCTCCAGTATCAAATGAAATTTTTAGCGGAACTGGATTTGATATTCATGGTTTTGAAAAAAATAAACCGATGTTTTTAGGGGGAGTGAAAATAGAATCAGATTTTGGATTTGCTGCCCATAGTGATGGTGATGTTGCACTTCACGCCCTTTGTGATGCAATGCTTGGAGCCATAGGTGGAGGTGATATTGGAGAGTGGTTCCCTGACAATGATCCCACATTTAAAAATGCTGATTCAAAAATATTGCTCAAGCAAATCTATGATTTTATCCTCAGTATAGGATTTGAACTTATCAATGCCGATATCACGATTTTAGCACAAACACCAAAGATTTCTCCGTACAAATCTCAGATTCGTGAATGTATTGCAAAAATACTATATACAGATAAAGCAAAAATCAATATCAAGGCAACCACAACTGAAAATTTGGGATTTATAGGGAGAAAAGAAGGGGTGAGTGCCATTGCAAATGTGAACTTAAAACTTACAAATTGGAAGGAAAGAATATGAATGTATTGATTATGGAAAATGAAACTTACTTAGCCCAAAGCATTGCTTCAAAACTAGCTGATATAGGACATGAATGCCAGATAAGTTCTATAATAGATCTGAATCTACAAAACACTTATGATGTCATTTTGATTTCTTCTAGTATTTGCGGGGATCATTATGAGAAGTTCATCAGAAACAATTCCAATTCAATCATTATTATGATGATTTCCTATGTGAGTGATGACACTGTCAGTAAGCCCATTAAAGCAGGAGCAAAAGATTATATTCTCAAGCCTTTTATGATTGATGAGCTGATCAGAAAAATCGAACACTATAAGGGATACAAAGAAATAGTGTGTAAAATTAATTTCTACAGATCTTATTTTAACTTTATTGAAAAAGAGCTCAATACCCCTACCCCTTTTCAATATCATCCACCTTTTATCATTAAAAGTAACTCTCAAAGGAGTGCTGATATTTATGCGATGAAATATGCCAAAGAAAAAAATATTCAATTTGAATTTTTTAGTATTAAAGAAGATAAATATAAAAGCTTTCTCAAAAACAATACCTCAAAAAAAACTCTTGCATATATAACAAATTTAGAAGAGTTGAAAAAACAAGACCGCAAGGATTTCTTAGAATCCATCATCAAATATCCTGTGATCGCTTCTATCATCACCACAGATAAAATCATTTTCTCTCAAATCGTAGATATATCAAATATCCCCAATAATCACGAAATTGGGGCAGAAATACTTTCTGTAAAAGATTATGAAAAAGCTATCATTAAGAAATTTGAAGGACGTTATCCTGATATAGAACTTGCAAAAAAACTCGGGATGAGTAGAAAAAGCTTATGGGAAAAGAGAAAAAAATATGGTATCTCAAGAAAAAAATAAAATCTACATTGATAAAGAGGCACTTTCTGCCCTTTCGCTAGTTCAAGAAGGCTTGTTGTATCCCGCAACTACTTTGATGGGACAAAAAGAAATGGAATCTGTGGATAAAATGGGAATATACAAAGATCAAACCTTCCCTTGTCCTTTTTTATTATGTCCTAATGGAAAAAGAAATCTTCAGGTTCTATCTAAAACTCAAAAAAATGAGGTATTGGATATTGTCTGTGAAAATAAGATCGTTGGGAATATCAAAGCCAAAGAAGTTTTTAAGATAGATAAATTTCAAAGATTAGAAAAACTTATGGGTGGGGATCTGTTCACAAAAGAGGCTGAAATAGTGCGTGAAAGACTTGGGGATTATGCAATAAGCGGTGATTATAATGTAATTTTTGAAGATATAAAGGAAACCAAAAAATCCTTAGAAGAAAAAATCAAGCTCTATAATGCCAAAAAAATAACTGGCGTGATGATGAGTGCAAAACCCATTCATAGAGCCCACGAAAGAATGTTGCGTGAAGAACTCAAGGATTGCGACCTGATGGTTATATTCTTGCTCAAACCTTATAGAAACGATTTTATGCCCTACTCACTCAGAGAAAAAATATTGCAATACATCGTTAATAATTTTCTTATCAAGGATAAAGTCTGCATCATCCCACTTGATGATACCTATTTATTTGCAGGGCAAAATAAAATGTTACTCCATTCAATCGTTGCAAAAAATTACGGGTGCACTAAGCTTGTTGTAGGTCAAAATAGTCCTAATCTCTCTATTTATTACACAGAAAAAACAAGACATTCTATTTTTGATAACCTTCAAGGGGTGGATATTAAAATCAAGATCGTTAGCGAATATGTTTATTGCGAATTGTGCAAAACTCTAGTAAGTCAATCAACTTGTCCTCACGGCAATCATCACCATACCAACTACAACTCAGAATCAATTTTGGAACTTCTCAAGCTTGGTATTTTGCCTCCTTCTATGCTAATGAGAGAGGAAATATCAGCGATGATTTTATCTACACTCTATCCAAATCGTTTCTCTAACTTGGAAAAACTCTACTACGATATTGTTCCTTCAGAGGGCATACTCAAAAGCAAAAGTGAAGAGGAATTTTATATCAAACTGATGCAACTTTACCAAAATCCTTCTTTGGTGTAAAAAAATGAGAATATTATTTTTGACCTTATTTTATAGCGGCAAATCAGCGATAGCACCTGGAACTATGGGAAGCATACTAGCACTTATTCTAGGGATTCCATTATTGTATTACTCTACTGAAACAATCATCTTACTCAGTATTTTTATTGCTCTTGTAGCCATAAAGCAAATTGATATTTATGAAAAAAATGGTGGGGTTCATGATGATAAGAGTATCGTTATTGATGAACTAGTAGGTATGTGGATTGCAATGGGAATGGCAGGATTCTCCCTAGTGGGAATCATAGGATCATTTTTATTTTTTCGGCTCTATGATATCACTAAACCATCTCTTATTGGCAAAATTGATAAAAAAACTAAAGGTGGGCTTGGAGTCGTAGGTGATGACGCACTTGCTGGATTTTTGGCAGGGCTTAGTATCTTGTTGGTTTTAAAACTGATGGCTTATTTTGGACTAGATCCAAATTTTGGAATCACTATCTCATATAAAAATTAAAATTCATAAAAAATAATAGTTATTTATTAGAAATTTCAGTTAAGATAGTAAAAAAGGATCCAATATGAAACCTAAAAGCCTTTTGATTTTTCTACTTATTTATATAACACCTGTTTTATCAGTTTATAACCACTACAAAATCTACCCACCTTTTAAAAAATATTTTACAAAACAAAAATGTTCATTGGTGATGGATAAGTACTATTATATCAATTGTTACAGTTTTGAACACAAGGGTACCAATGCTATAGCCTACAAAATAGAAGGAAAAATCTTGGAACTAGGAAGTGCAGGAAAAAGACCTACTTTTAAATCAGATACTCAAATCCCTGAAGAATACCGCACCAAAACACAAGACTACACTCATAGCGGATATGATAGGGGTCATACACTTTCTAACCAATCAATGAACGCAACTACAAAGGCTCAGGCTTCTACATTTTTAATGAGTAATATCACTCCTCAAAATCCTCAAATCAATCAAAGGGTGTGGAAAAAAGCAGAGGATAGAGAAAGAAAACTAGCCAAAGAAAAAGGAAGTGCTCAAGTATTAAACATTGTTATTTACTCTAAAAACCCCAAACATATCAAAGATAATATCGCTATTCCTGAAAGCTACATAAAAATAATTGAAGCAGGAAATGAAGAAGAATGTTATCAAATACCAAACCATACAGTTATGGATGAAAAATTAATTGATTATAAAATAGATTGTGAAAAACAATAGCAATACTTTATCCTAAAACAAGACTTCACATATCCCAATAAAATATTCCTCAGAATTAAATAATCTAGAAGTCTAGAGGGATTGAAATATTTTATACCCAATCAGAGCAGTTATTTGAAACGTTAATCTTTAGCTCAATCCTTTATTGAATACATAGCAGCCTGATTTGCATGGATATATGTCGTATCAAAAATGGGCAATTCCGTATCCTTCTGAGAAATCAAAAGACCAATTTCAGTGCAACCCAAAATAATACCTTCAGCACCCTTACCTGAGAGTTTCTTTATGATATGCAGATATTGTGATTTCGAATTTTCTGAAACAACGCCCACACACAATTCATCATATATGATATGGTTGATAATTTCAATATCATCTTCATCTGGTATGATAACCTCTATGCCATTAGCTATCAACTTGTCCTTATAAAATCCTTGCTGTAAGGTATATTTAGTTCCAAGCAATCCCACTTTAAGAATATTTTTTTTCTGCAATTCCTTTGCTGTGACCTCTGCTATATGCAAAATAGGAATACAAATATTCTGCGAAATCTGTGGGAGTACTTTATGCATCGTGTTGCTACAAATAACAATAAAATCCGCCCCAGCTTTTTGTAAATTCAACGCCGCATTTGCAAGAACTCTTGCACTCTTCTCCCATTCCCCACATTTCTGATACTCTTGTATTTCTTGAAAATCCACACTATAGAGCAACACCTTAGCTGAATGCAGATCGCCAAGCTCTTCTTTGATAACCGTATTGATAATTTGATAATATATAGCCGTGCTCTCCCAACTCATTCCACCAAGCAATCCAATCATTTTCATTTATATAGCCTCCTATATTTTATCCTTTAAATCATTGAAATATTATACACTGATGATCTTATAAACTTAATACCAATAAAAATTTACTGATATAGGCGATACCGCATGGCAATGATTCGTAAAAACCATATAGAAAAGCTTCTTAAACACTGGCTAGAGATTCGCAACACTATCAATAACATTGATAATAATCTACTTTTTTGCAACCAAAAAGGCAAAGCCCTA
>NZ_MLAT01000025.1 GCF_002272795.1 Helicobacter sp. 13S00482-2
ATAGAGGCTTTGATTTCTAATTTTTAGAAGACTCTAAATATCTACTGAGTATCTTGCACGCAGCAATAGAATCTAACTTTCCATTTTTTTGAGCTTGTTTTTTGGATTTTCTAGCCATATGAGAAATATCTTCTAGAGCCTCAAGACTAGAATAGTCTTCATTAATAAAAATAACCTCTCCATCGAATTGGACTAATTTTATAAAATGCTTGATTCGATTTCGAGTGTCCTCATAACCTGCAATTCCCCCACTTGGAAAACCAACTATAAGGGTTTTTATTCTTCTTTTTATTAGGAAATCTCTGAGATCTGAACTCGCTTGATTTCGATTTTTTCTTAAAATTGGTTCTAATGGTAAAACAATCCCATCAATACAAATTGCCAATCCTATCTTTTTAAGTCCCACATCACAGGAAACTATCATATATTGACCTTCAAAAATCCATTATCTCTGATAATCTTTCCTTCTAATTCATACTCCAAAATCACTTCTCCAAATCTCAAATACGCCTCTTCAAATGTTGACATATTTTTACAAAATAGTAAAATCTCATCATTTTGAAGATTTTTTGAGTCATCTCCAAAGATCATTTTGACAAAATTATCAATGTCATATATTCCCTGTGCTAAAGAATTCTGTAATAAATAGTTAGTTCCTGAACTCTCATCAAGACGTTGAGGCAAGACAAAAATAGGCTTATTAAAAGTCTTTGCCATTTTTGCACTCTGCATTGATCCACCAGAGATATTTGCTTCAGGAATGATCACAAAATCACTCAGAGAAATAACCAATTGATTGCGTTCTATAAATGAATAATTCCTAGGCATATACCCCTCCTTATACTCACTTAAGATAAGTCCTTGCTCAGAGATTTTTTTAATGATGGGTGCATTAGATGCGGGATATATAATATCAATACTTGAAGGAGAAATCATAATCGTGTTTGGTAAAGCGGCATTTTGAGCAACAATATCCACTCCTAATGCCCCACCACTAACAACTACCCCATTGTTTTGGGAAATTTTTTTTGCCAAAATGGAAGTGAAGTTTCTTGTATAAGAACTTGGGCGACGGGTACCAACGATGGCAATTTTACAAGAAGCATCAAGTAATTTTTTATCCCCCGTATAGTAGATATTTTCAGGAGGTTTTTTAAGCCCTCTAAAAGCTTCTGGAATAAAATCCAATGTTTTAAAACTAAAATTACTTTTCATTTGAGATCATTTTTTGAATATCTATGACATAAACGAGATCAACTTTTGTTAAAAGAGTTTGTTTTGCAATGTTTAAGGCCTTAAAAGTATTCTTATGTGGATGACAGATTGCAATGACATAACCATCTTTTTTTGCCTTTTCTATAGCTTTTTTTATCTGATTAAAGACTTCATTGACACTATCATTATTGTCTAAAAAAATCCCTCTTGATAGTAGAGGACGTTTCATTTTTGAATAGATTTGAGGTGCTTGTGTCTCAGGCGTGGTTCTAGAATCTAAAAAATCAATATCATACTTTCGTAAAACTTCTATCAGATTTTTCATATCCTCATAACTTGCACTGAATTTGCTACCTGTGTGATTATTGATGAACTTAAGTCTAGGAAAATCGTGCTTGATTTGCTTGATGTATTCCTCTATTTGTGATTTTGTCTCTCCGACTTTTATCCACTTATGAGGGCTTTGATAGAAATTTAATGCCTCCATAGGCACATGCACCATATAAAAAGGTTCTTTAGCTGCCATTTTTGGAGTTAATTTATTATCTGAATTATAAGGAAAAAATGAAGGAGTGATTCTCAACCCTAAATTATGAAGAGATTGTAACTGCCAAGGATACGCCATATCATCCATAATGATGGCTATTTTTGGTTTTTTTATATCATCAGTTTTTAATATAGATTTAGGTTTTTCAGGAACCATCGTAGCATCACCACTAGAAGAAGGTGACATAAAAGACTTACTATTTGTTGAAAAATTCTCCCAAGAAGTTTGATCACTCCAAGAATGAACCCCTCTATCAAGTAAGAAATTTGAGTTTTTATCAGGAATTACTTTGAGATTATCCTGTGTGGGTGATGAGTAGCTAGAACTATTTTTATAAACCCAATACCCACTAAAACAACCCAAAATAAATGAAACGCACAACAGAGAAAGAATAAGGCGTTTTTTCATTGTTTGCCTAATAAAATTTCTACCTCTAATGTATCAATGTTTTGATTAGAATCAGCCCTTATGTCAATTTTTGAAGCTTTGGTGTATTTTTGCACAACTTCTAAAATCTCACGTTTCATATCTTCCATATATGGAAGTTTAACACTACGCTCATGTGCTAAAACAATCTTCAGTCTATCTTTGGCAGTTCTAGCACTCCCATTATTTCCAAACCACTTTGTAAGTAAACTCATTGAAATAACCTCTTAAAGGTATCTATAAAACCACTTCTTGATTTGAATTCTGGAAATGCTACCTCATCTCCTAGTATTCGATTGACGATTCTTTTATATGCTTCCCCACTTGGACTATTTGTATAAATCACTGGTTCTCCAGAGTTTGTAGCTGATACCACCTTATTGTCTTCAGGAACTAATCCTATAAGAGGAAGGGCAAGGATATTCAAAACATCTTCGTTTGAAAGCATTTCACCTTTTTGAACTAACTCCGGTTTAAGACGATTGATAATAATATGCTTTTGAACTTCTAGGCCATTTTTTGCCTTATCGGATTTTGCATCAATAATTCCAATCACACGATCACTATCTCTTACAGAACTCACTTCTGGTGTGACAACTACAAGAGCCCTATCAGCCCAAAAAATAGAATGCTCAAACCCACTTTCAATACCCGCAGGAGAGTCTAGTAAAATATAGTCAAAATCTTTTTTTAGATCTTCGATTAAAATCTTGACTTTTTCTTTATTTAAAATATCTTTATCTTTGCTTTGTGAAGCGGGAAGAAAATATAAGCCTTTAGTGCGTTTGTCATTGATAAGTGCCTGAGAAAGATTGCATTTACCCTCCATAACATCTACCACATCATAAACGATTCGATTTTCAAGTCCTAAAATCATATCCAAATTCCGCAACCCAATATCAAAATCTACCGCAACCACTTTTTTGCCGTTTTGTGCCAACCCCACAGCGATATTTCCAGTTGCTGTACTTTTTCCAACCCCACCTTTTCCAGAGGTTATTGTGATCACTTCACCCATTACTATCCTTAATTTTTGTTCTTATCAATAAGTTTATTTGAACCTATCCAAGGCATCATTGATCGAAGTCTCTCGCCTACTTTTTCTATAGAATGTTCACTGAGGTTCCTTCTTTCAGCGTTCATTCTAGCATAACCTGCCTTACGTTCAAGAATGAAGTCCTTGGCAAATTTACCATCTTGAATATCTCTAAGTATCGCTTTCATTGATTTTTTGGTTTCTTCTGTGATAACTCTAGGACCACTCACCATATCTCCGTATTCAGCAGTATTTGAAATAGAATATCTCATATCTGCCAAGCCACCTTGATAAATCAAATCCACAATCAACTTTAACTCGTGCAAACATTCAAAGTAAGCCATTTCTTCTGGATAACCCGCTTCTACAAGAGTTTCATATCCTGCTTTTACTAGCGCACTCACACCGCCGCACAAAACTGCCTGCTCTCCAAATAAATCTGTTTCGGTTTCATCTTTGAAAGTTGTTTCAATGATTCCACTTCTCCCTCCACCAATAGCACTTGCATAGCTAAGTGCAATGTCTTTAGCATCACCTTTACTCGTGTCTTGTTCTACTGCTATAAGATCAGGAATACCCCCTCCTGCTACAAACTCACTTCTAACAGTGTGGCCAGGTGCTTTTGGTGCTATCATTATTACACCTACCCCAACAGGTGCTTGAATCTGTCTAAAATGAATATTAAATCCGTGTCCAAAAGCGATGATCTTATCTTCTTTGAGATTAGGAGCAATATCTCTTTTAAAAACATCTGCTTGAAGTTCATCAGGAATAAGTATCATTATGACATCTGCCCATTTTGTGGCTTCTGCTACTTCGAGAACTTTAAAGCCTTTTGCCTCTGCCTTGTTCCAGCTTTTGCCACCTTTATAAAGTCCAACTACAACTTCCACTCCGCTATCTTTTAGATTTTCAGCGTGAGCGTGTCCTTGAGATCCAAATCCAATAATAGCTACTTTCTTTTTCTGTATCAAACCCAAGTTGCAATCTTTGTCATAATAAACCTTTAATCCCATTTTATATCCTTCTTGAAATTTAAATACTCAGATTATATTTGAAGCAAACTTATATTTACTTAATACAGATTTTATTTTTTCGCAGAAATCTGTTGTGTTATAATCACAAACGACTCGAAAAAGAAGATTTATTAAAGGATTATGATGGAAAAAATACAAAAAAATTCTAAACTTAATGAAGAACTCGGATTTATTTATGATGTGATGGTCGAGATGTTAGGAGAACTCAATCCTGAAGTGATGGATTTTTTCCTGAGCTTGCGATCAGAACTTTTACAAAAAGAAAAATCTCAAGAAAAAATCCGCTCAATTCTTCAAAAAATTACCTTCTCGGATAAAACGCTAGAGGTGGTTAAGGCATTCTCACTTTATAATATATTGCTCAATATTATCGAAGAAAGACATAATTTTGATGGTCAAAATGCTTTTTCCTCCATTGAAAAAGCTTGTTCTGAGCTTCTTGAAGAGGGATTTGAAAGACAAGACATTAATAAGATTTTGAGTGAAATGCAATTTTATCCTGTATTTACTGCCCATCCAACTGAATCAAGAAGAAGAACCTTCCTGGAGGCACATCACGAAATTAGTGATGATCTTTCAAAGTTTTTTGAATTCAAAGATCAGAGTGCAAAAGAACATATCAAATATCGCCTTAGATTGCTGTGGCAAAGCCATTTAGTTAGGAGCGAAAAATTAGAAGTTCTCTTTGAGCTTGATAATCTTCTTTACATCGTGGAAAGTTCTATCATAAAAAGTGCACAAAATACCTTGAATTTTATTGAAAATACTCTTAAAACACCACTAAAAAAATCTCCTATCACTCTTGGAAGCTGGATAGGAGGCGATAGAGATGGAAACCCATTTGTAACCAATGAAATAATGACTCAAGTGATGCGAATCCAACATAACCTTATCATAAGTATCTATCTGCAAAAGATCCAAAAACTTGCACGTGAACTTTCAATATCAACTGATTTTGTTCCTATTTCCAAAGAACTTCAAGACTCCCTAGAAAGAGAAAAAAATGAACTTGAGGAAAATAGTCTAAAACTTCACAATAGAGAACCCTTCAGGGCAAAACTTTATCTAATGGATAAAAAACTTAAAAACCGTCTTATAAGCGTGAATACCCCAGATAGCATTGAATTCACTTATAGACAACCAAAGGAGCTTATCGAGGATATTGATTTGCTTATCAATAATCTAGACTCTGTGAGTTCAAAATATCTCAAAGGATTTAGAAATCTAGTGTTGTTGGGTGGTTTTCATTTGATGCGTTTAGATTTTAGAGAGCATCGTGATATGTTTTTAAATGCTATCAGTGAAGTATTTTGTTTGCTTGGGATTTCTGATAGTGACTTTGGTGATTTTACGGAAGAGAAAAAAATACAAATATTAAACCGTGCCTTAGAAAAACCAAAAATAGAGTTCAATGCCATTATCAATAAAGTGAGTAAAAGCACCCAAGAAATCTTAGGATCATTTTTGAGAATCAACTGGGCAAAAAAACATATCTCTGAAGAGGTTATGAAATCGCTTATTATCTCTATGACAACTCAAGCAAGTGATTTGCTTTGTGTGCTCTGGCTTTGCAAACAAAGTGGTCTATGGAAACCTAGCAAAAACGACAATGAAAGAGAGAATGCTAAAATCAATATCACGCCCCTATTTGAAACCATTGACGATCTTCAAAGAGCAAAAGATATTATCAAGACCTTAAGTGAAAATAAACATTATGCACATTATCTGCGAGATACTCAAATGACTCAAGAAATCATGATTGGGTATTCAGATTCCAGTAAAGATGGGGGAATTTTTACTAGCAATTACAGTCTTTATCAGTCCATTTTTGAACTCATCAAACTAGGGGATGAATTGGGAATAAAATTCATCTTATTTCACGGTAGAGGCGGGAGTGTTAGTCGAGGTGGAGGAAGATTGGAATCTGCACTTCTTGCTTCTCCTCCAAAAAGTGTCTGTGGGATACTCAAAACAACTGAACAAGGTGAAGTTATCAGTTCAAAATACCTTGATCCAAAGATAGCACAATTCAGTGTTTGTAACACGATTGGGGCATTATTAAAAAAATCTGCCTACGATAGTTTTTGCTCTGATAACACTATCAATATTCAAACAAATAAAAACATTTGCTATATCAACACAAGCCAGTGGAAAATAATGCGAGACATTTCTGAAACCTCCCATAAAACTTATAGAAAACTTGTATATGAGAATGATAACTTTATGGAATACTTTAAGCTTGCCACTCCTATTAAATTTATTCAGCAACTCAATCTAGGATCGCGTCCAAGTAAAAGAAAAGAAAGTTCAAAAGTTGAAGATCTAAGAGCCATTCCATGGGTATTTGCTTGGACACAAAATCGAAGCATTATTCCTGCTTGGTATGGCATAGGAAGTGGACTAGAATCTATAAAAGATCAAGAGGCTTTGCAAGAATGTTATCAAAACTCAGAATTTTTTAAAACAACCATAGACAACATCTCACAAGCCTTACTCAAAGTTGATTCTCATATAGCACAACGATACAATGGATTTGTCAAAGATGAAAGTATTCGCAATGAGATTTGGTTGATGATAAAAAATGAATACGATAAAACGATGAAATTTATCTTGAATGTCCGAAGAGAAAAAGAATTACTTGAAAATGAACCTAGATTAAGGGATTCTATTTTACTTAGAAAACCTTATATAACAGCACTGAATCTATTACAAATTGAGTTGATAAAAAAATACAATCTCTGCACAGATGAAGTGCAACAAAAAAAGCTTATTGAAGAAATACACAGCACCATTGTGGGGATCGCTCAAGGGATGAGAAATACGGGATAACTTTTTAGGATCTTATCTGCGTATGCTTCTGTTTTGAGTAGGCAAGAGCCTTTGATTTTGTGGAGCAACTTTGATAAAACCTCTTTTTTTATTTGCAGAAGGTTGTTCAGCTGGTCTCTGATTTTGCTGATAGATCTTATTTTCATTTCCATAAGTTTTAAAGTGATTATTTTGCTTATAAGTATTATCTTGTGGTAATTTTCTTTGATTATAGGGCTTGAATACATTTCTAGAAGGTTTTTTTGTAGGTCTATTTTCTTTAGGTCTGAGATTTAAAGATTTATATGTTCTAGGAGGCTTTTGTCCAAACTTGTATCTGATTCCAGCTGATAAGAGCCAATAAGTATTGATATGACCAAAAAACTCTGTTTTGAAATCTGTGTGAAGCTTCAAGCTATCGTTGAAAAACATCCAATCCACGCCCAAGCCCAAACCTAATCGATTATCTATGCTTTTGGCATCACTATAAATTGGCATATCAACATCATCTATCAATCTCACTTTCCCGCCAAGATTAATATCATTGCTATATTCAACCAATGCACGTGCATTGAGTGCAGAATACATATAGTCATAACGCTTCACGCCTAATATTCCTATTTTAGTGATAAGAGCTGGAGAGAAGTCGAGCTTGGCATTGATATTAGAATGAGATTGTTTATCTTCAAATGCGATCGTATTGCCAAATATCAATGCAGGAGTGAATGAGAAATAAGGTTGAAAATATAAACTTTCATCCCTTATCCTTACATCAGTAGTAGTATTTCTACAAAAAATTATCTGGGTACATTTTTCAATTGTCTTCGTTCTAGTACCATAAAATGGATAAAAATTATATCCGATCCTCGCACTAGCCAAAATGATATGATTACCAAATTTAAGAGGTTCTGGTGCTTGAGAAAGGTTTGCACGAATATTGCTATAGACATATTTGAGTGTTCCATCTAAAACTAATCCCTTTGCATTGACATATCCTCCATAAGCTCCAAAAGCAATTGAATTAGAATAAGCACTCAATCCTGTATCAGAAGTAGAGAGTTTGGTATAATCCAAAGAACCTCCATAAAAATATCTCTCATCTTCATATATTTCTCCTCTATCATATCCAGTTTGGAGGTTATAAAATAAATTTTGAGTGGTTTTTTCTCCATAGAGTTGTTTTGTATAAATCCCGCCTCCATATACCTTTGCCCATAAACCATTGAGAGTTGGAGGATAGACCATATCATCCATTCGTGTATGTGCAGAATCTCCTTCAAGACGAAATATTTGATAAGGAAGAGATAGGAGATTTAAAAGACTCTTTGCTGTTTGATTTGGAGATCTTTCTATACTACCTAATATCCATTTTATACTAGTAGCATCAGAAACCTTATCTAAGTGAGGGATATAATCATATAAGCCAATGATGGTAGCAATTCCCTTAAAATCTGCTCCATCAGCCAATGAATTAGCAGAAGCTACGACCATATTCTTGCCACTGGCATCTAGGAAAATTTTAGAGGGATTTTGATAAATTTGGATGTATTCTAAACCATTGACTGTTCCTGCTTGAACTTTATCAACTTTTCCAACTTGAAGATCTGCCATTAGCCTAAAAACACCATTTTCCCCATTAATCGTTTTAACACTTAGTGTTCTAGGTGAAAAGGGTGTGGAGGAAATCAGACGTTGTGAAAGTCCATCATCAGCTATTTGGGTAAAATCCACAACTGCAAGTTTATCAAGATTGTTATATTGGTTATTCACGACATAGCTCTCATTATTGCTATCTAAAGTTGTGATTTGAGAATCTGCGTTTAATATCCACTTTCCACCGTGATTTAAATAGAGCTGAATATCAGAGGTTGATCCAGGTGTGATAGAGATTCTTCCTTGAAAAAAACTCTGAGAATTATCAAGATTGATATTGATATTTCCTTTAGAAGTATTTTCAGCAGAAAGATCTCCTTTGAGCTGAATAATGTTGTTGCGATCAAGAGTTTGACCTGTTGTTTCATTATAATTCACATAGACATTTCCACTCCCCTCAAGACTGAAAATCATTCTATAGCCCTTACCATTGTGTGAACTTCCCCAACCTGAAGAAGGTTGCATTTCAGATACATCAATAAATACATTTTTAGTGAATTTGAAATAACCGCCATTGCTACCATTTGAAGTGAATACTCCTCTTTGGATATACACATCAGGACTAGCTTTGAGATAAAAATTGGCATTGATATCAAAGTTTGCATTTTTTCCATAATATGCAGCTTGAGTCATTATAAGTCCCTCAAGACCATCTCCAATTTTTTCGACCTTATTGATATTAAAAATAATATTTCCCCCATTAATACTATAGGTATTTCCTTTTTGTCCACGGAATATAGCACCTGAATAACCGATATAGTTCCCTTTTACATTGACATTAACAGTCACAGTAGAATCATTGGCAATATCTAAGGAATTTGAACCCTGAAATAAAAATCCCGTGAATTTTGTTGGACTAGCATCAGCGGGACTCAATGTAAAATTTTCATCAATAGTTGCATCTGAATTGTAGCTGGGGGCCAACGGAATAAATGCCCCACTCACGCCATAAGAAAGAACAGGAAACAATAACATGAAAAAAAATTTTAATATCAGGTTCAAATTTTTCCTTAGGTAGCACATAGATTCATTTTTAGTGAGGAGTTATAGCAATCTATCGGCTAATATCAACTTATTTTTAGTAATTTTACACTAGAATCAGGGAAACTATACATAGGGGGTTTTATGCCAAAAACAGAAGATATAAAAACCATACTTTTGATAGGTTCAGGCCCTATTATCATCGGTCAGGCTTGCGAATTTGACTACTCAGGCACCCAAGCAGCTAAAACACTAAAATCCTTAGGCTATAAAGTTGTTCTTATCAATTCCAATCCTGCCACAATAATGACCGATCCAGAGTTTGCCGATCGAACTTACATTGAGCCTATTACAGAAGAAATAGTAGCAAATATTATTCAAAAAGAAAAGGTTGATGCTATTCTTCCCACAATGGGTGGTCAAACGGCTCTAAACATTGCAATGAGCATGTATGAAAAAGGGATGCTTGATGGAGTTCAATTTTTAGGGGCAAAACCTGATGCTATAAAAAAAGGTGAAGATAGACAAGCGTTCAAGGAGGCTATGCTTAAAATCGGTATGGATTTACCAAAAAGTCGTTATGCCTATGATGAAAATGAAGCTTTAGAAGCAGCTAAAGAAATTGGTTTCCCCCTCATCATTCGAGCTAGTTATACTCTAGCAGGAGGTGGGAGTGGAATTGCCTACAACATTGATGAATTCAAAACGTTAGCACAAAATGGACTAGAGGCCTCGCCCATAAATGAAATCTTGATTGAAGAGTCTTTGCTAGGCTGGAAAGAATATGAAATGGAAGTTATCAGGGATAAATCAGATAACTGTATCATTGTATGTTCGATTGAAAATCTTGATCCTATGGGAGTGCATACTGGAGATAGTATAACCATAGCCCCTGCTCTGACCCTAACAGACAAGGAATACCAAAGAATGCGAGATGCAAGTTTTGCTATATTAAGGGAGATTGGTGTGGATACAGGTGGTAGCAATGTACAGTTTGCTATCAATCCACAAACAGGAAGAATGATTGTAATTGAGATGAATCCACGCGTGAGTCGTAGCTCTGCACTTGCTTCTAAAGCTACGGGTTATCCTATTGCAAAAGTTGCGACACTTTTGGCTGTGGGCTACACTCTTGATGAAATTAAAAATGATGTTACGGGAACTCCAGCTAGTTTTGAACCTAGTATTGATTATATTGTCACAAAAATTCCAAGATGGACATTTGAAAAATTCCCTCAAGCTGATTCCACACTCACAACTTCAATGAAAAGCATTGGTGAGGTGATGGCTATTGGAGGGAATTTTTGCGAATCTCTGCAAAAAGCTCTTTGCAGTCTAGAAACAGGATTTTGTGGTTTTGAATCTCTGAGTGCAGATATTGAACTTATCAAAAAAGAAATTCGTCGCCCCAATAGCAACAGAATTTTCTATATTGCCGATGGATTTCGTCAGGGTCTAAGTATTGATGAGATTTATGAACTCAGTAATATAGATAAGTGGTTCTTAAATCAAATCAGCTCTATCATAACTGTTGAAATAGGAATTGCTTCTGATGTCCTGCAGGATTCAAAACAAATGCGAAAAGTCAAATCAATGGGATTCTCAGACAAAATGATAGCTAAGCTCATCAGCAAAAATGAAAAAATGGAGATGAGTGAAGTTGAAGTTTATCACGCACGTTTGCAAATGGGAATATTGCCTGTGTATGAAGAAGTTGATACCTGTGCAGCAGAATTTCCTTCACTCACGCCTTATCTATACTCTAGCATACCTGCAAATGATTTTTTGAGCAACACCTTTGAAGTTTTCAATGCTAACACATTAAAAAAAGAGAATAAAGAAACTCAGGATATCAAAAAGGTAATGATTATAGGGGGAGGTCCAAATCGCATTGGACAGGGGATTGAATTTGATTACTGTTGTGTGCATTCTAGCTTTGCTTTAGCTGATATGGGTGTGAAAAGCATTATGTACAACTGTAATCCTGAAACTGTCAGTACTGATTATGACACTAGCGATGTTTTATATTTTGAACCCATTGACTTTGAACACGTCAGATCTGTTTTAGAAAAAGAAAAGCCAGATGGAGTGATTGTGCACTTTGGAGGGCAAACTCCACTCAAACTTTCCAAAAATCTCACCAAAATTGGAGCTAAAATTATCGGCACTACGGCAAGAATCATTGATATTGCTGAAGATAGAGAAAAATTTTCGGTTTTTGCCCAAGAGCACAATATCAAACAACCAGAAAATGGAACTGCATTTACAAAAGAAGAAGCTTATGCTATCGCAGGAAAAATAGGTTTTCCTGTTCTTGTGCGGCCTAGCTATGTGTTGGGTGGAAGAGCAATGAGAATCGTTTATAGTAATGAGGAACTACGCTTATATATGGAAGAAGCCGTGAAAGTAAGCGAAGATTCACCTGTTTTAATTGATAAGTTTTTAGACCGTGCTATTGAGCTAGATGTAGATGCCATCTGTGATGGCAAAGATCTATATATAGGCGGCATTATGGAACATATTGAAGAAGCTGGTATCCACTCTGGAGACTCTGCGAGTTCATTGCCTGCAATCAATATTCCTCAAAAAATGATTGAAGAAATTGAAGCTATTACCAAAAAAATAGCTTTAAACCTTGGCGTTGTGGGATTAATGAATATTCAATATGCTATTTATCAAGGGCAAATTTATCTCATTGAGGTTAATCCACGTGCAAGTCGAACTGTTCCTTTTGTAAGCAAGGCAACAGGATTGCCTCTTGCAAAAGTTGCTACCAGAGTGATGTGGCAAGGAAACCTTAAAGAATGTTTGGAATACTATGATCACTTTAATATAGTGAAATTTGAAAGAGGGGTTTATAAACCCAAAGAGATGAAGCACATTTCCGTGAAAGAATCCGTTTTCCCGTTTAATAAACTCTATGGAGCGGACTTACTTTTAGGACCTGAAATGAAGAGTACAGGGGAAGTAATGGGTATCAGTAAAAATTTTGGTCTGAGTTTTGCAAAAAGTCAAATTGCGTGCAAAAATGCCTTACCCAAAAAAGGAAAAATCTTTGTTTCTCTGAGCGAACAAGATAAAGTTGAAGGTCATAAAATGGTTCAAAAATTCATTAATCTTGGATTTGAGATATGTGCCACAGAAGGTACTCATAATGTCTTGCAGGCCAATGGAATACCATCTACAAAAGTATTAAAAATTTCTGAAGGACGGCCAAATATAAAAGACTTGATGGCAAATGGAGAAATTGCGATGGCTATTAATACAAGCGACAATAAATCCAGCAAAGAAGACGCAAAGCTCATTCGTATTCAAGTTTTGAAGAATTTAATTTCTTATTTCACCACATTAGCAGGTGCAGAGGTTGCCGCACAAGCACTTCAAGAAATGAAAGAACAAGACATTAATCAAGCCATCGCATTACAGGATTATCTCTTCGATGGATAATAATCTTATCTACCTTGCTCAAACCGATACCACAGCCGGTTTATTGAGTGCAAATTTTCAAAAGCTCAATCAAATAAAAGGTAGAGACAAAAACAAACCTGTGCTGATGGAAGTAAATTCACTGAAAAAGCTAAAAAATCTAACTCGGATACCTATTAAGTTTAAAAATAGAGTCCGCAAAAGTATCAAATCCACCTTCATTTATCCAAATCAAAGCTCTTTTCGATTGATAAAAGATAATTTACATTTAAATTTTTTAAATCATTTTGGACAAATGTATTCTACCTCTGCAAACAAGTCAGGAATGGATTTTCAGTATAATGAGGCATTTGAAATGTGCGATATACTGGTTGTAGACAAAAGAAGAATATTTTCTGCAACTTCGTCGGCTATTTTTAAAATAAACAACACTAAGATAATAAAAATTAGATAGTATGGATTTTGATGTTAAAATTACTTCATATTTTATTTTTGGTGTGCATTTATTTTTGCATTCTTGATTCTACAAAAAGATCTGATTTTTTCTTGGCATATAGATGGGATTGAATCTAAATAGCATATCTATTGCAAAAAAATTAAAAAAAACTTATTTTAATCCTGACTATAGATTGAAAGTTGGCTATGAGGAATATTTTGGAGTTTTTTTGGGGTAAAATCCCTTTTTATGTTTATGTAAAAATGCAACGCATCCATC
>NZ_MLAT01000083.1 GCF_002272795.1 Helicobacter sp. 13S00482-2
TGAATCTTGTAAAATCCAAATCCTTCTAAAGCAAAAACAAATCAATGAGAAAAACCTCCTCTGTTAGAATCCTATGAATCCTTAGATCTTGCAAATCTTTTAGAACTTTTAAAATCTTTTAGATTATTAAACTTATAAAGGATTTTCAAATCCTTTAGATCTACAAAGGCAGATCTCAAATCTTTTAAATCCTTTTAGATTCAATCAATCCTAAAATCTTTTGCTGATAAAACGAATACTTTTGAACTCCTAACTCCTTTGGATTTTAAATCCTCTAGAACTCTTTGAAATCTTTTAGATCCTATGAACTTTTAGATGTTTTGAATCCTATGAACTTTTAGCAAAGATACTCACTCTTTAATCGCACAAACAATCTTTTTTAAACTCTTCTTGCTCTAAAACAAGAGATTTTGGCATAACTTCTAATGCTTAAAAGATCTTATTTTAAAAATAAAAGAACCTCCTTATGATAAATTGATTTACTAAATTCACTCTTTTATATTTAAAGAATGTCTTGAGTTTTGAAATCTTTA
>NZ_MLAT01000026.1 GCF_002272795.1 Helicobacter sp. 13S00482-2
GTGGTATGACTCTTATATGACTTGTTGAGTAAATAAAACGCAGTTGATGAAATACTCTGTCATTCAATGGTTGTATGCTATATGATTTATTGAGTAAGCAAAACAAGGCAAAGGAATTAACTGAAGTCTTAGAATCTATGGAGCTTATCAAAAAATCCATCCTCGCTCTTGCTTTTCTTCAAACTTGAGAGCAATGATCTTAATGAAGAGGGTACATTGGAGATGGTAAAAGAAATGGTGAGTATTGCAATGAGATTTAGTGCTTTAATGAAATTGGATTGGTTTGATAAGAGCAAGGGCGTGAGCCCCTATCCTTGAGATGTTTGGCTTTATTAAAAACTAGTTAAATCTTTTGATAAACTCTTCATAGGCATTTTTACGCAAAACACACGCATTGCATTCACCACAACCATATCCCCATTGATGAATTATTTCTCTATTTCCATTGTAGCAAGTGTGGGTGTCTTGTATGATGATCTCTAATATTCCTAATTGCTTTGCTAGTTCAAATTCTTCAGCTTTACTCATATTCATTAAGGGCGTGTGAATTTTAATATCTGATTGTGAGCCTAGATTGAGCGTGAGTTCTATGTTTTTTATAAAATAATCACGACAATCAGGGTAGCCACTATAATCTTGCTGCGATACCCCAAGTGCAATATTTTCGGCCTGAATTTTTTGGGCAAAACTATGTGCAATCATTATAAAAAGTGCATTTCGATTGGGCACAAATGAAGCGGGGAGAGTTTTGGTGCCTTTATGGGCACTATTAACTTCTTGAGTGCTATTGCCGAGCAAGGCAGATTCCACAATATCATCAAGAAAATTGATTTTGATAATATGCAGAGGAAGATTTAATTTTTCAGCGATGATTTTAGCCTGTGTTAGTTCTATTTTGTGTTTTTGATTGTAGTCAAATCCCAGGAGAATCACTTCTTCAAATTGGTTTTTTGCCCATGCAGCAGTCGTCGTACTATCCTGGCCACCGCTAAAACTCACAACACATATTTTTTGCATCTTATTGACCTCTTGTAAAGATATTGGGTTTGTTATAATACAAAAATTTTTTTAAGGAAATAGATGTTTGTTATTTCTCTTCCTAAGGAAGTGACTCAAATCATCGCTATGATAGAAAATAATGGTTTTGAGGCCTATGTGGTGGGTGGATGTGTGCGTGATAGCATGATGAATTCTATAGAACTCTCTGTGTTGCATCCCAATGATTGGGATATTACAACTTCTGCTAAACCTGATGAAGTGATAGAGATTTTAGAAAATGCAGGGATAAAAACCATTCCCACAGGCATCAAACACGGCACTGTTACTGCGATTATTGCAAAAGAAAGATATGAGATCACAACTTATCGCACGGAGGGAAAGTATCTCAATCATCGCATCCCTGCTGAAGTGAAATTTGTTAGTACATTAAAAGATGATCTCTCTAGAAGGGATTTTACTATCAATGCGATGGCGTATCATCCTGCAATGGGCATCATAGATATTTATGGAGGTATCAAACATTTAAAACACAAAATAATCTGTGCGGTTGGCAATCCTGATGAGAGATTCAAAGAAGATGCCTTAAGAATATTGAGAGCTCTAAGATTTGCAGCTAGGTTTGGCTTTAAGATCGCAGAACAGACTTCAGAGGCTATTTTTACTCATAAAAAACTTTTAGGATTTATTTCAGTACACAGAAAAATACAAGAGATTAAAAGCTTAATATGTGCTGATTTTGCATTTGATGTGTTGCGTCAATATCGTGAAGTGATTTTATTCACGCTTTTAGGGGAGGATGGTAATTACCCTGATTATGAATATGCAATAAAAATCATTCCCTATTGTCCAAAAAATCCTACCACAAGACTCATAGTCCTGTTTTATTTTACCATCAAGGACAAATTACAGATAGAAAAAATATTGCAGACTTTTTTACTACCAAAATGGATGCAGAAAATGATACTAGATATGATGAAGTATCTAGATCAAACACCTATAGATGACAAACTATGGATAAAGCAATGCCTCAGTGTGATGGGGGAGAAAAATTTTAGGATATTTTTGGAAATTAAAAATGCTCAAATCAAACAAAAAAAGCTATCTTTTGAGGCTAATACATTGTCAGGTATTTTTGAAAAATTTCAAAATATCATCGAAAACAAAGAACCCATTTGCATCAAAGATCTAGCATTAAATGGAGATGATTTGCAAAGACTTGGAATTCCAAAAGGAAAACAGATAAAAGAAATGTTTCATAAAATTTTGCAGGTTGTATTGAGCGAAAAAATTCCTAATGATAAAGAAGCTTTAAAAGAGTTTGTTTGCGAGAATAAATAAAATAATTTTAAAGAGATATTAAGAGGTTTAAAATTCTTATGGTATGCCCAGAGGGATTCAAACCCCCGACCTACAGGACCGCAACCTGTTGCTCTATTCAGCTGAGCTATGGGCACATATATTGAAGGGAGGAATTTTACCAGAGTTTAGTTGATTTTTATTTTAAATTTAACATTTTTAGCCTATAATTTTGCCTATGGAGTCTTGAGCTTCAATATTTTAAAAGAAAGTGGTGATTGCAATGCCAGGTATCAAAGTCAGAGAAAATGAATCTTTTGATGAAGCTTATCGAAAGTTCAAAAAACAAACTGATAGAAATTTAGTTGTTACTGAGTGTCGAGCTAGAAGATTTTTTGAGTCAAAGACCGAAAAACGCAAAAAACAAAAAATCAATGCGAAGAAAAAAATGCTCAAACGACTTTATATGCTTAGAAGATACGAATCTAGGCTATGATTCAAGGGTTCTTGAACCCTCTTTTTACTTTCATTTAATCTTTTCCCATTCTTCCTTCTTTTATTGGCACATCAATATTTTTTTGCTAAGATTAATTTTTATTATTTATTTTAATACAGGAGAGAATATGAAATTTAGTGGTAAAAATGTCCTTATAACAGGTGCTTCAAGAAGCATAGGAGCTGAAATTGCCAAAACTTTGGCAGGATTTGGACTCAAAGTATGGATAAATTATCGCAGTAAGCCTGAGATTGCCGACAAACTCAAAGAAGAAATAGAAAAATATGGCGGTAAGGCTGCTCTCATCAAATTTGATGTGACAGATGAAGAGGCTTTTATAGATGGGATCAAAGCAATCATTGATTCAGATGGAGAGCTTTCTTACTTGGTAAATAATGCGGGAATCACTAATGACAAATTAGCCATCAGAATGAAAACTGAAGAGTTTATGGATGTCTTAGATGCTAATCTTAAATCTGCTTTTATTGGTTGTCGTGAAGCACTCAAATTAATGAGTAAGCAAAGATTTGGAAGCGTGGTTAATATCTCTTCAATTGTCGGAGAGAGAGGGAATCCAGGTCAGACGAACTATGCTGCAAGCAAGGGTGGCATGATTGCTATGAGTAAGTCTTTTGCTTATGAAGGTGCTTCTAGAAATGTCAGATTTAATTGTGTAACACCTGGATTCATACAAACAGATATGACAAGCGTCTTAAAAGATGAAGTCAAAGCAGAATATATCAAAAATATTCCACTAGGAAGGTTAGGAGAAGCAAAAGAAATAGCTGATTCAGTAGCGTTTTTGTTGAGTGATTATTCTAGCTACATAACAGGTGAAGTCCTAAAAGTGAATGGTGGCCTATATATGTAGAATCTGCGAAGCAAACGGAGAATTTTTGAATTTTATTTTTGTTTTTATAAAAACTTTGTTACAATTGCGGAGTATGAAAAATCTTAAGGAGAAATTATGGCTTTATTTGAAGATGTACAGAGCTTGGTTGCTGAACAATTGAATGTAGGTGCTGAGCAGGTCACTATGGAAGCGGAGTTTGTAAAAGACTTAGGTGCGGATTCTTTGGATGTTGTTGAGCTTGTTATGGCACTAGAAGAAAAATTCGGTATTGAGATACCTGATGAACAAGCCGAGAAGATTGTTACAGTGGGCGATGTAGTTAAATTTGTTGAGAGCAATAAAAAGTAATCAATCTCCCCTTAAGGGGAATTCATAATATTCTAAGGAGATATGTGTGCGTCGAATTGTTGTCACTGGTTTAGGAATGATAAACTCGTTGGGGCTAAATAGAGGAGATTCTTTTAAGTCTATTGTAGATGGCAAATGTGGGGTTAAAAGAATTACCTGTTTTGATCCAGATGATTTCCCCGTGCAAATTGCAGCTGAAATAACGAATTTTGATCCTAATGAGGTGATGAATCCTAAGGAAGTCAAAAAAGCAGATCGCTTCATCCAGCTTGCACTAAAATCAACTAAAGAGGCAATGCTTGATAGTGGATTGTTAGGAAGTGATGGCAAGTGTGATGCTTCAATTGCAGATAGATTTGGGGTTAGTTCAGCTGCTGGTATCGGAGGACTTATAAACATAGAGAAGAATTCCGTTACTTGTTTTGAAAAAGGTGCTAGAAAAATAACTCCATTTTTTATTCCTTCCGCGCTTGTGAATATGCTAGGAGGTTTTACTTCTATTGAGTTTGGCATCAAAGGTCCAAATGTATCAAGTGTCACAGCTTGTGCGGCAGGAACACATGCTATCATTGAGGCAGTGAAAACCATTATGGTGGGTGGGGCTGATAGAATGCTTGTGGTGGGTTCTGAATCTACTATTTGTCCTGTTGGTATTGGTGGTTTTGCCGCTATGAAGGCACTGAGTTCTCGAAATGATGAACCATCAAAAGCATCAAGGCCATTTGACAAAGATCGAGATGGTTTTGTTATGGGTGAGGGTTCGGGAGCTTTAGTATTAGAGGATTACGAGATGGCTAAATCTAGAGGTGCCAAAATATATGCAGAATTGGTAGGTTTTGGAGAAAGTGGTGATGCCAATCACATGACAACCCCAGCTCCTGAGGGCGAAGGTGCTTATCGTGCGATGAAGGCGGCCTTGAATATGGCAAATATAAAGATTGACTATATCAATGCACACGGCACAAGTACTGGATATAATGATTTGTTTGAAACGATGGCTTTGAGAAATGTATTTGGTGGAAAACAGAATGTCCCTCCTGTTAGTTCCACAAAGGGTCAAATAGGTCATTGTCTAGGTGCAGCAGGAGCAATTGAAGCAGTTATTTCTATTATGGCTATGAATGAAGGTGTTTTACCTCCTACCATTAACCAAGAGACTCCAGATCCTGAATGTGATTTGGACTATATACCTAATGTTGCACGAGAAGCGAAGGTTGAGGCTGTAATGAGTAATTCTTTTGGGTTTGGTGGAACAAATGGTGTTGTAATTTTTAAAAAAATATAAAATGGAAGTTTTGAATGGCTACTTATTTAGATTTTGAACAACGTATAAAGACCATTCAAGATGAAATAGAGATGGCTAATATTCGTGGTGACAATGCTGCGAAAGATATACTTGAAATTGATCTTGAAAAAGAGATTCGATCCGTCTATTCTAACATGAACGACTATCAAAAACTGCAATTAGCTAGGCACCCCGATAGACCCTATGCTCTTGATTATATTGATTTGATTTTAAAAGATAGTTATGAAATATCTGGAGACAGACATTTTAGAGACGATAAAGCTATTGTTTGCTTTTTAGGAAAAATAGAAGAACAAACCGTACTTGTCATTGGTGAAGAAAAAGGACGAGGCACAAAGAATAAATTGATGAGGAATTTTGGTATGCCAAATCCTGAAGGTTACCGAAAGGCTCTCAAAGCGGCTAAATTTGCTGAAAAATTTGATATTCCTATTTTAATGCTGGTGGATACGGCGGGGGCATATCCTGGATTAGGAGCAGAAGAGAGAGGACAAAGTGAAGCAATAGCAAAGAACCTTCAGGAATTTGCTGACTTAAAAGTTCCTACTATTTCGGTTGTGATTGGGGAAGGTGGTAGTGGGGGTGCTTTGGCTATTGCGGTTGCCGACAGACTCGCAATGATGCAGTATTCAATATTTAGTGTTATTTCTCCAGAGGGTTGTGCAGCCATACTCTGGAATGATCCTAGCAAGATAGAGTCCGCTACCAAAGCGATGAAAATCACCCCTGATGATCTTAAAAGAGCAAATCTTATAGATGATATTATTTTAGAACCCTCCAAGGGAGCTCATAGAGATAAAACTTCAGCTGCAAGAGCCATCAAAGAGTATTTTTTAAAGAGTTTAGATGAAATCAAAAAAGATTCTAAGTTTATACAAAGACGCTACGAAAAGCTGATGGCATATGGGGCTTTTTCAGAGTAAGTAATTTATTTTTGAATATTTCTTTCGTAATTTATGTTGTATTCTTTTTTATTTAATTTTTTATTTTGATTGAATTTTTATTTCTAATAAAATGCTTGAGTATGATTATTTTTCTTGTTTCTAAAAATATATTTTATTTGGTTATAATTTTTTCAATTTAAAATTTAAAGGATTGATTAGATGAGAGCTATATTTTTAACACTAGCGGTATTTTTGGGCATTATGTTTGCTAAGGATTCCATCACCCCAACTCAAGCGGCAGATTTTTTTTATCACAAATTTGGAGACAAGGCTAATCCTCATAGAAAGGTTAATCATACAAAAGGATTTTGCGTTACTGGAGAATTCCTGCCTCGAAATGACATTAAAGAATTTGTAAAAGTTCCTCTTTTGTATGGAAAATCGCAAGTTTTGGCTAGATACTCTATTGGTGGAGGAAATCCAAAAGCAAGTGATAAATCAAATGCTCATGGTTTTGCATTAAAATTCAAGAATAATAAAGAGCAATGGAATTTTGTGACCTTAAATGGAGTTATAAATTCAGGAAAGACTCCTGATGTGATTGTAAAATTTCTAGAGGTTATCGGCGATCCTTCTAAGAAAAAAGAACTTCAAAAACTTATCAAAGAATATCCAAGTGTTAAAAGAGCTATGGACTATGGAAATACTATCGGTGTTCCTTTGAGTTTAGCAAATGTTCAATTTAATACCCAGCACGTTTATAGAGTCTCTGATGCAGATGGCAAAGCAATGAATGCAAAAATTATTTTTGTTCCACAGGCGGGTATCATAGAGCTTTCTAAAAAAGAAGCACAAAAAATAGGAGATGATTTTTTAGAAAAAAGACTTGAAGCTGATTTGAAAAAAGGTAGCGTAAATTATTATATGTACTTGGTTTTAGCAAATCCTCAAGACCCCATAGATGATATTAGTGCAACTTGGGAAAATACAAATAAAAAGATTTTTTTAGGAACACTTGAACTCAAAACCTTTAAAGGCGATACTTGCAATAACGATGTGTTTTTGCCTGGAGTGATTCCAAGTGGTGTTCAAGCCCCTATAGATTCAGTATTTGAATTTAGGAATCAAGCTTATAGTATCACTCACCAAAGAAGAGAATAAAATACTACAAATCGTTTGAATATTGATTGATATCAATATTCAAATTTTCTCCTTATTATTCCTCTAGAGATCAAACTAATTTAGCAAAGACTTGAAAGTGTTGTTGCCAACCCTCCAAGTGAAGTTTCTTTGTATTTGAGGTTCATATCTTTGCCTGTGTTATACATTGTGAGAATCACTTCATCTAGGGTTACTTTTGGAGTACTTTTACGACTCATCGCCATTCTAGCTGCCATAATAGCTTTTATAGCCCCAAAAGCGTTCCTTTCAATACAAGGAATTTGGACTAATCCTCCTACAGGATCACAAGTGAGCCCTAGATGATGTTCCATGGCACTTTCTGCTGCATTTGAAGCAATAAAAGCATCTGCTCCAAGCACTGAAGCCATTGATGCTGCCGCCATTGAACTTGCTACTCCAATTTCAGCCTGACAACCAGCCTCTGCTCCACTGATACTAGCATTTTTCTTATATAGAGAGCCTATGAGCATACCTACTAGAAGAAAGTCAATCGCTTTTTGGTCATTAAAACCTACAGTATGATTTTTTAGATATAACATAACGGCAGGATTGACGGCACAAGCTCCATTTGTAGGTGCAGTAACGACTTTTGCACCACTAGCATTTTCTTCAGCGACTGCAATAGCATATAGAGAAATAAAATCAATTATTCCAAGCGGATCTGTGGTTGGTTGAATTCTGTTAAATAGACCTGGTGCTCTACGATTTAGCTTTAGGTTTCCTGGTAGAGCTGTTTCTTTGGGATGCACTCCGTTTTCATATGTTTCTTGCATTGTTTGCCAAATTTCTAAGCAATACTTATGGATAAAATCCAAGCTATTGAATTGCAATTCATACTCTAGAGAGGCTTGAATGAGATTTTTGTTATTTTTTTGACAGAACTCAAGAATGTCTTTAGAGTGATTGAACGCAAGCTTATGATGGCTCTCTTCCTCCTGTAAGCCATTTTCTTTGATGTCTTGTAATTCTTGTTCGGTTTTGACAAAGCCTCCTCCTATAGAGTAGTAGGTTTGCTCATCAATAATATTTCCGTTCTTATCAAATGCTTTGAGTGTCAAGCCATTTTCGTGCAATAGTAAAAATTGTTTTGAAAAAATAAGATCTTTTTGATAATCAAAGCAAATCTCTTTTTCACCACATAGATTGAGTTTTTTATTTTTAAGTGCGTTTTGAATGATATCTTGCTGGGTTAGTTTATCAAGATTTTTTGCTTTTGCATTACTGAGTCCCCATATGATAGCTTTATCACTCAAATGTCCTTTTCCTGTAAGAGATAAAGAGCCATAGAAATAGATTTGGATTTTTTCTATAATTTTTAACTTAGGAGAAATTTTTTCACAAAATAAATTTCCAGCTAACATAGGGCCTAAGGTATGTGAAGATGATGGACCAACGCCTATTTTGAAGATACTAAGGTTGCTCATTATTATTGCCTTGATATAGAATTTTGCAATTATATATTAATTTTGGAATAAAAAATCAAAGAGTATATTTGAAACAAAAGCATTGTTTTGTATAATAGTGATTGTTTCTAAACTAAACAAGAAAATGAAAAGGATATGAAGATGAGTAGAAAAGACTTGTTGTGGGTATTTAGTCTTTATGGTACTGCAATTGGGGCGGGGGTTTTGTTTTTGCCCATTAAAACGGGTATTGGAGGATTAGTACCTTTAGTGATGATGTTACTTTTGGCCTTTCCAATTACATTTTTAGCACATAGAGCATTGTGTAGATTTGTGCTTTCTTCTCCTGCGAGTTCTGATGATATTACAGTGGTTGCACAAGAATATTTTGGAAGATCTGGAGGGATGATAATCACATTATTATATTTTTGTGCCATTTTCCCAATACTATTGATCTATAGCGTGGGAGTTACTAATACTATTGATAGTTTTATCGTTCATCAGTTGGGATTTAGTTCCCCTGATAGATTATTACTAAGCTTTGTTTTGGTGGGGATTTTAGTTTTGACAGTGAGTTTTGGTCAAGAGATTATTGTTAGAGTGATGAGTGCTTTAGTATTTCCTTTTATCATTGTTTTGATGCTCATAGCTCTTTCGCTCATTCCAGAATGGAATTTGAATTTATTTCACAATGTTGAATTTTCTTGGCATAAGGATATTAAAAATTTATGGTTGATGCTCCCTGTGATGGTATTTGCTTTCAATCATTCGCCCATCATTTCTTCTTTGGCAGTTTGGACAAAACAAGAATATGGAAATGCCTCTGATAAAAAAAGTACAAAGATAATTGCTACTAGTAATGTTTTAATGATTGTCACGGTGATGTTTTTTGTATTTTCTTTTATGATGTGTCTAAATCCTGATGATTTTGCAGTGGCACAAGAAGAAAACATATCGATTTTATCTCTAGTAGCTAATATTGCCGATAGATTTGAAAACCCTATTTTTAAGGTCATTTCTCCTATTTTGATATATGTTGCCCCTTTGGTGGCTTTTGTGGCGATGGGAAAATCATTTTTTGGCCATTATTTGGGTGCTCAAGAAGGATTCAATCAAATTTTATTCAAAATATCATCAGAAAAAATCACTCCAAAGTTAGCTAAAAAAATCACAGTTTTATTCACATTTATTGTTTCTTGGTTAGTTGCATATGTAAATCCACAAATCCTCAATATTATTGATAATATTGTCGGACCAGTTTTGGCAATTATATTGTTCATAATGCCTTTGTATGCGATTTATCGATTCAAGGCTCTAAATAAGTATAAAAAACCTCTTCAGAATTTATTTATTTTGATTTTTGGATTACTCACGATTTGTGCGGCTGTTTATACGATATTTTGAAATTGTTTTGGTGCTTTCTGTGAGAGAGAAGCACCAATGCATTCAAAAATAATCCTTTCGTTTATCTTACAACAACAATTATACAGTTAGAAGGCCTTATTAGTTAAAGCCATCAAAAACAATAATGCTTTGATAGCTTTGATTATCAATAAAATCTAATTATAGATTCACTGCAAAAGTATCACCAAAATAAGAAAACAATAATAAGAGTGGATAAATCTTATATAAAACTTGGGAAAACTTTCTTCATTAAAAATTGAGCATTATCGGTTATATTTACGTCACAAATAAGAATAAAGTGAGACATTGATGAAGATTTTTACTCGATTATTTGTTGTATGTGTAGGGTTATCTGGGGCTTATGGTGATGAGTTAAAAGAAAGCTATTTGCTTGATAGACAAGTTAGCAGTGCCACAAGATCGCAGAGTACTATTGAAAAAGCACCTGGAAATATCAGTGTCATCACACAAAAAGAGATAAAGGACAGAAGTCCTCAAAAAGTAAATGATATGATTAAAAACTATGAAGGGGTTCATATTTTAAATGATGCAGGACTCAATCCTCGTCCTTCTATTACAATAAGAGGTATATCTAATGGCACTTTAGTGATGTTAGATGGAGTCATACTCAGTGATTTGGAAGGGGAAAATAGAATATTAGATGAGCTTTCCTTATATGATGTTTCGAGGGTTGAAGTCATAAGAGGAGCGTTTTCAAGTTTGTATGGCACAGGTGCTATTGGTGGAGCGGTGAATTTTATCACTTCAATGCCCACAAAACTTGAAAATACTCTAATCATAGGCTATGGGAGTGCATTTAAAAAAAATCAGGCGGATATGAATCTTGTGAGAGGATATGTGAGTGTGGGTGATGCATTCTTAGATAAGAGATTAAGAGTGAAGGCAAGTTACGGTTTTAGCACTTCAGGAGGGTATCCGAGCGTTCCAGCATTTGGATCAAAAATAGATTTCGCCAAACTCACTAGCATCACTGGTTATAACGCAGATAGAGCAGGGAATTATATCGCAGGAGATACAGGAAGAAGAGAATATGTCTTAAATGATGGCAGGATAAAGCTAGAATATGATTGGGGCGATAAAGATACCACCTCCTTGATGGCTTCAGTCTCTAACCATCACTACGATTTTGTTTCTCCTAAAAGCAATCTTCTTGATTCTTCGGGTAGGGTTGTTTATGGAAATAATTCCTATAACCCATTTATTGGGAATGGGTATGAAGGAATCGGGAGCTATACGCACTATATTGCTTCGCTTTCGCATATGCACAGCTTTGAAGATGAGTCTATGATGAGAGTTACATTTTCAAGCGTGAATCTCTATAGCTATTGGTTAGATGCAGATACTTCAGCAGTCCCTTTGCCCACATTAGCAGGGGGAGCTGGATATTCTCAAGATATCTACACTACTAGCAATTATTTGGATATTTTATATGACAAAAATTTTGATAATCATACCTTGACTCTAGCACTACAGGGTCGATATATGGCATTAGATCAACTCAATTATGGAATGAGTGATTGGAAGGTGAGGGATTATGATTTAGGGCTTTTAAAATCCTATGGCGGAAAAGCTTTTTTAGTAGCAGGATTTATTCAGTTAGATAGTAATTGGAGTAAAAATCTTAATACAACTTTAGGAATCAGATATGATTATTGGCAGAATTTTGAAGGTTATACCCAAATCAAATATCAAAAAACACCCGTAAAAAATATTTCTCAAAGTTCTTTTTCTCCAAAGGCTTCTATTAATTATAATCTCTTAGATAGAGTAGTTTTAAAAGCTTCTGTAGGGAGTGCTTTTAGGGTGCCAACCTTAAGAGAAATATTTCGTATTAGCACATCTACTCAAAAATGGATTAATAACACAGATCTTAAACCTGAAAAAGGAATTTCTTTTGATATTGGTGGAGATATTAATAGTTTTTTAGATGGGATATTAAAAGTTTATTACTTTCAAACTGAACTTTTAAATATCATTTATAGAAGTGGAAATGGCAAAGACATTCCCTATCAGAACAAAAATGCGGGGGCAGGTAGAATAAATGGGGTTGAGATAGGTTATCTTCAACCAATGGGAGGTGGATTTTCTTTAAATGCAAGCTATACTTATAGTAATGCTAAAATCACTAAAAACTCCGCCAAACCTTCCACTGAAGGGAAATTTATTCCAAATACACCTGAACATATGGCGCATATAGCTTTACTTTATGGGAAGTCAAAAGGTTTTTATGGATCAATTGAGGGGAGTTTTCAGTCCAAATCTTATAGTGATGATGTTAATAGTGAAATTTTTAAAAATACCTTTGGATATTATGATGAACAGCTATATTTTAATGCAAAAATAGGCTATGTGTTCGAAAATAATCTTGATTTAAGTGTGAGTTTTTTAAACTTTACCAATAATCGATATTATGACTACTATCAAGTTGCAGGTGCTTCGTTTTTTGCACAAGCAAGTATGAGATTTTAGAAGAAAAGAGAAAAATGTTAGAAGAAATCAAACAATACTGGAGTGAACGTTCAACAAGTTATACCCAAGAAAATCTAGCTGAACTTAATAGCGAAAAAAATAAACTTTGGGGTGAAGTATTTTCGAGATATATTTGCGATGATTTTAAGGGAAAAAAAGTTTTAGATATTGGTTGTGGGCCAGGAATATTTTCTATCTTATTATCCAAACTTGGTGCAGAAGTTTCAGCGTTAGATTACACGAGTGATATGATTGAATACGCTAAACAAAATGCTTTAAATCATAATGCCCAGATTGATTTTTTTATAGGTGATGCACATCATTTAGAATTTGAAGATAATAGTTTTGATGTAGTTGTTTCAAGAAATCTCACTTGGAATTTAAGCAATCCAAAAAAAGCATATGAAGATTGGTATCGGGTTTTAAAAAAAGATGGAAAATTATTTAATGTTGATGCGAATTGGTATCTACAGCTCTATGATAAAAAACAAAATGAAATCTATCAAAAAGACAGAAAAAAGATAGCAGAATTAGGCTTATCTGATCATATGACCAATCATTATCTCAACGCCAAAAAAATGGAAGAAATTGCTAAAATGTTGCCTCTTAGCAGAATAGAACGACCCAAATGGGATAAAGAGGTTTTGAGCTCTATAGGATTTAAAATCATTGCTTGTGATAGAAATTTTTATCAAGAGATATGGAATGAAGAAGAAAAATTAATGTTCAATGCCACGCCGATATTTTTGATACTAGCACAGAAGTAAATCAATCATCACTCGCCTCTTTGTATTATATTTATAAATAATCCTAACTATTCACAGATATTTTTAACAAAATTACTTTCCTCTTCACTCCTATCTTCTCAACCACTCCTAGCAACCCTAATATCTATCCTAAAGACAAATAAATTTTCATTCCTTCAAGAATATTATCAAGTTAGTTTAAGAATACTAGAAGTAGAATATTTGAATAAAATTTTAAAATGTGATAAAAGATTAGTAGTTGAATATTTTACTAACAGGAATGCAATATGAAG
>NZ_MLAT01000027.1 GCF_002272795.1 Helicobacter sp. 13S00482-2
ATCGTGATACCAATAGACACCACAGGCACCATACACCAAAACCACAAGGGCATCACTCACTCCTAAATATTCAATCTATGAATATTTTACATCGTTTGTTTAAAAAAATCAACACCAAAACCACAATAAAGGATAAACAATGGGCTTAAAATCAGATCTAACAGTTAATCTAGGAGCAGAATTTTCAGAGATCACTAAAGGTATCAGGATTTTCAGTAGAAAAATAGGAGAGAGCCTAAGTGATAGCATTGCTAAAGGAATATCAAACCCGATCAATAAATTCAAAGATTTATTTGAAGCTTTTTTTGGGTGGTTAAGGTCAATTGGGGTCAAGAAATATGCCATTGTTATCAGAACTATCAAGCCCACACATTTCCATAAACCCTCTGAGAAAGGTCATAACCAAGAGAGTAAAAATAACACCGAAAAACGTATATACACCAGAAAAACCCATAAAATCACCTCCATAGTGACCACCAGACAAACCAAATATAATCATAGACAAGAAAAGCAAGAAAGCTGGAAAAGGGAGAGCGAAAAACATCAGGATATTGTAAATGTGAATGAAAAATCTTGCTACAGGTCCTTTTTTTCCTTTTTCCTTTTCCATTTTAGCTTCAATTTTCTTTTCCATTTTAGCTTCAAACTTTTCAAAATGCATAAGCCAGTAAGGTTTTTCATTCAACATTTCCTGAGCACGTTTTTCCTCCAATGCTTGTTGATTTGCTTGTCTTTTGGCTTTAAAATCTACTTTCAATTTATCCTGCTCATTCTTAAAAGCATTGGTGTCGTTTTTAATCTCTTCACGGAGTTTATTCATCTCTTCACTACGATCGTATTTCAGCCTTATGAATATCGTGATACCAATAGACACCACAGGCACCATACACCAAAACCACAAGGGCATCACTCACTCCTAAATATTCAATCTATGAATATTTTACATCGTTTGTTTAAAAAAATCAACACCAAAACCACAATAAAGGATAAACAATGGGCTTAAAATCAGATCTAACACTTAATCTAGGAGCAGAATTTTCAGAGATCACTAAAGGCATCAGGATTTTCAGTAGAAAAATAGGAGAGAGTCTAAGTGATAGCATTGCCAAAGGAATATCAAACCCGATCAATAAATTCAAAGGAGAATTAGTAAAACTCAAAGTTTCCTTCAGTGTTCCTGCAGGTCAATTCAAAAAAGTTGATGAAATGGGTAAAAGAATCAGCGATGCTACGCACGTAAAACCAGAATTGGATTTAAAACGAGCCAATAAACAGCTATCAAATCTTAGAGGTCAAATACTAGGGACCTATTCCACATTTATCTCTAAGCCCGTATCCGCAAGTATAGACTTCAACAATGCCATCAATGAAATCAATCGTTTTGCTGATCTATCCACCAAAGAACTCTCCATTCTCAAAAAAGACATCTGGAGTTTAGGTAAAAACAATGGAGTGGGCATAAATGATATACTCAAAACCACAGAACTAAGTGCCCAGCTAGGAGTAGGTAAAGAAGAGCTAAAGTCCTTCACACAATTAGCTCTCAATCTTCAAGTAGGACTAAAACTAGGAGTGGAGGAATCCGTTGCCTCTATCTCTAAAATCTCCAAAGCCTTTAGCCTCAATACGAAAGATTTATCTATCTTTTCTGATGAGGTGAGTGCTATGGCTAAAGCCACTAAAACATCAGCAAAAGCCATACTAGAAGTGACCAACTCCACTCTAGCAGGGGCAAAAGCCTTTGGACTCTCAGCAAAACAAACTTCTGCCCTCAGTGCGTCTTTCCTATCTGTGGGGTTAGACTCTTCTGAAGCTAGTAGCTCGATTAATAAATTCTTCACAGAACTCAATAACATCGATAATGCCTCCGAAGGTTTTAAAAACTCATTAGCCAAAATGGGAATCGATGCACAGCAACTAAAAGAGGATATTCAAGACAACCCACAAGAAGCCATCAAAAATCTATTCAATGACTTAAATGATCTAGATGATGAGGAGAGATTTGGAGTTATCTCAGAGCTATTTGGCAAAAAGATGGCAAATAACATCAACTCCGCTAAAGATGGAGTGAAAGCCTTTGATAGAGCACTAGAGGCAACCAAAGACTCTAGTGGGGCATTACAAAAGGCAGTGGATAGAGTCGCAGGAGATGGGTTTGGAGATTTAGTCATCTCTCTAGGAAGTGCATTTAAACATTTAGGAGCGAGTATTGGAGATGGCTTTGTACCTACGTTGAATTTTTTTGGTAATTGGCTAAAAACTGCAGTTGAAGGACTTAGTAATCTATTAGATAATCACAAATGGCTAGGAGTAAGCATTGCTATTAGCTTTGGAATATTTGGTATTGCTAAAGGCATAGGTCTTTTGATAACAAGCTTTAAAACATTTAGCACACTTGTATTTTACCCTTTCCAATTCCAAAATCTATGGAGATCTTTAGCTATCAGTGATACGAGATTTAAAATTTCTACTATGATGGCTAATCTTTACAATAGAAGTCTAGCAGGTATAAAATGGGGACTGACAGGAATAAAAAACGGCTTAGCAAATGCTTTATTTTCTTTGATAACTTTTGATTTTGGGCTCTTTAAGCACAATACTTTAATGAAACTATCAAGCCTAAGAACTTTTAGTTTTAAAAATGCTTTATTTTCTTTAGCTCCATCTTTAAAACAAGCAGGAGGAGGAATGTTATTACTAGGAAGAATCATCAAGGGAGTTTTGACAGGTATTAGAATTGCCCTTATTTCTACAGGAATTGGGGCTATATTTGTAGGCTTAGGAGTAATATTAACAGGGGTAGCATACTTAGCTCATAGATATTGGAAACCGCTTAAGGCTTTTTTTGGTGGTTTTTTTGAAGGAATAAGCCAGGCACTTGCTCCAATGAAAGAGGCCTTTAGTAATCTATGGACTTCTATAAAAACAGCCTTTTCTCCTTTAGTCTCATTATTCACTAAAATATTTGGAGAGGTGAATAACACACAAGAAGAACTAGGAGAGTTTGCAGAGGCAGGACTTGGTTTTGGTAAGGTTGTTGGCACCATTATTGGTATCATAGCTAAACCTTTTGAATATGTTATAAGACTTATTAGTTTGATTTTTGAAGGCATAGGGAAGGTCACTAGTTGGATAGCAAGTTTTTTTGACGGAGAGGATAAAAAGCTTGAAATGAATTCCACTAAGACCATCAAAGGCTCTCTAGATGAAACCCTAGCGAAGCAAAGCGAAAATAGAGCCAAAATGCTAAGTTCCATACAATCCAATCAAACCAATAATTCTAGAGAAATCAATGACTACAAAAACATCACCATCAATACCAATGCCTCTCCTAAAGAGATAGTCAGTGCTATTTCTAGCTATAGCTATGATGATGATAATTTATAAAGGAGATTTAACAATGAGATTGAAGTTTTTTTGTGAAATATTTAATTCCCCACCCACTGATAAGTCTGAAGATGACAGTGTAAAAGATAATAAAATATTCAATAGGTGTCATAGAGCTATAAGGGATATGATTATAAGGAAGGATAACAAGATAAATGAACAAGAGTATCCATATGGATATACTAGATATAATACGACCAAGTTTAAATTCAAACAAGAACACTTTTTGATACCACATCAACTCCCCTTTTTATTAATTGCCCTAAATATAGCACAAATTCAAAAAGAATTCAATAAAAATTAATCAACCAAAGGAGCCAAAATGCTAAGTTCTATACAATCCAATCAAACTGATAACTCAAGACAAATCAATGACTACAAAAACATCACCATCAATACCAATGCCTCTCCTAAAGAGATAGCTAGTGCTATTTCTAGCTATAGCTATGATGATGATAATTTTTAGGAGGCTGAAATGAGTTTTTTATACTTTCTAACTTTCATCAAAGAAAGTAAAACGATGGCAACGCCATATGCAACAAAAGAACTTATATCTGAACTTTTACTCTCAACCCTTATGCCAAAGTATGTGGATACTTCATCGTGTATCTCTATAGGAAAGATTTTAAATGCAAAAAAACTGAGTGCTACCCACCCTAGCCATAAAATCCCAGCTATAAGCCATAGTTTCCAAAAGGAAAGCTTATCAGCGTTAGTTTTAGGAGTGAATACATTGCTACTAGGATTGAATATGGCTTTTAGATGTTTGCGAACTTTCACCACACACGCAAAAATAGCCACCACGCACCACGCATTACCTTGCACACTATCAATCTTTTCTACAAGTCCAATAATAAGAAGAATCACCGCAATTATCAAAACACTGAGCCAAATATCTAGCATCAATAAAGGATGTTTGATTGCTTTTGTTTGGGTGATTGGAGTATCACAATGATATTTTTCAGAGAGCTTTTTAATAAAGTGATGAGCAAGGAATTTGCAAATAACAAACAAGCAAACCATCAAAAAAAGATAGATCAAAAAATGATGACGATGATAAATAGTAGAAATGAGTGCACATAGGAGAGTAAATAAAATGAGATTACACAAGCAAGAACAAAACGCTAAGAAGAAGAATAAGGTTTTATTCATCATTTATCCCCTGTTAAATTTACAGGAAAATATAGCATAACCTAAAAAATTAATCAACCAAAGGAGCCAAAATGACAAAAAACATCTTCAATACAAAAGTTAAAGACGCAAGAGAAGAACTAGAAAACGAACTCAAAAAGCAAAAAGAAAAGCAAAAAGAGCTAGAGTCCAAACCACAAGAAGCCAAGCAAGATGTCTTTAAAAAATACAAGAACACCATTATTAAAGATACGCTTATCAAAATAGATAACTTTTCTTTCAAAGTCTCTCAAAACATTGAGTCCATCACCACTACTTTAAATGTGGGAATCAAGAAGATAGAGACCATCAGAAAACCCATCTATCAAGCAATTGGAGGCAATGAAGAAAGCATTAGTTTTGATGCGAGAATCCTCATCTCTGAACTCTCTGAATATGAAGGGTTTAAAGAATTGATAAAACAGGCCAAGCCCTTAAAACTTACCATTCTCTCAGAGCCCACCAAGCATATCCTCATACAAAGACTATCTGAATCTAAAAAGAACTGGGTACTCACTTCTATGCGGGGCATCAATTACTATACAAAAGAGTTATCCATCGAAGGCATCATCTTATAAGGAGGCAATTTGAATCTAGAAAAAGAACTCAGCAAGGCTATTGCTAAAAATCTAAATAAAACCATAGCTATATTGTCAAAAGAACAAAGCAAGATGGTAAAAGAAGAATTGGACATCTCGCTTAATAAAATCAAAAAAATGAGCAGGGTTAAAAAAGCCACTCCTTATAATTTACAAGCCTCCATCATCACATTGGATTCTCCCCTTAGCATCAAGCATTTCAAAAAAAGCAATCACAAGCAAGGGAAGAAAATCATCGGCGTGAAACTCAAACTCAACAAGAACACTCAAGTATTGCTAAAAGGACATTTTATCGCTAGGAACAAAGATAGGGGCGGGGAGTTTGTTGCCATCAGGGAGAACTCAAAAGAGGGCAAGAATGCAAATTTCAATTACAAAGCTTCAGCTAAAACATACCCAAGCTATAGCGGATACACGAAGCTATTATATCCACTCAGCAAAAAGAGCATCTTGCAAGTAGCTAAAAGCAAAAGCGAAGCCTTGCACAAAAGAGCAAAAGAAATTTTTAGCAAGGAACTAGAGTTATGATCTCCTTACTCAAAGAAGTTTTTAGCAATGCTATCTTTATCAAGCCAACTCTGACTTTATCGCAGTGGAGCAACACCTATCGTGTCCTCTCTCAGGAATCCTCCGCCCTTTTTGGTAAGTTTCAAGCCCTAAGCTATCAAATTGAGCCAATGAATGCCATCTCTAATCCTGATATTAGGGAAGTGGTACTAATGTGGGGGGCACAGCTTGGCAAATCAGAGATTTTAAATAACACCATCGGCTATTATATCCATCAAAACCCTAGCCCGATACTCTTCTTGCTTCCTTCTGAAGATATGGCAGAGGATTATTCAAAGCGAAGATTAGCCCCGATGTTCAGAGACACCCCAGAACTAAATCAACTCATCAATTACTATCAAAGCAGAAAGTTTTGAGCCACCTAGCATCAAATTTGAAGAAAACGAACTCTATAACAGAAGAGAGAACTACACCCCCACCACCTTGCCTGATGAGGTGCTATTTATTACCTGTCTCAAACCTCTATATTATCCTTCTTCCAGAGCCTTAATAGCCAGTAGTTTTTCTTTTAATTCCATTCTTATCTTTGGAGTGGCGTAAGTTATTAATAATTCTACCAGTTCTCTTATGTTTTCGTCTATTGGAGGGAGTTTTGAGAGATTAATGTTATCATTGTTGATCGCACCTACTTGTTGGATTACATTATTATGGTTTCCTGTATGGGATACAGAGATATTTGATGGGGTAGGAACGTTAAGCATAATACACAAATCATACCTTAGACTCTTAGGAAAACCAGTTTTATACCAATTGGTTGCACTGCTCTCAGCTCGTCCTAATTTAACCGCTAATTCTTTTAGAGAATTAATACCAAACATTTTCTTAGCCTTTTCAAATAAAACCTTATCTTCATCTGTCATTTTTTACCTTTTTAATTGCGAAAAGCAAAAATAGTTCCATAATTTTATATGGTAATTTATTATAAAATAGTTTTTTATACTTGACTTTATGGTAAATTTTACTATATAATCATAAAAACCAACGAAGGTTTTTAAATCCAAAAAGGAGTCTAAATGATATATCAAGCATTAGTAAATATCGCCTTAATAGCCCTAATTTTCAGCATATGGGCTTTGCACAAACGTATCGAAAAACTAGAAAAGGAGAAAAAATGAGAATTGCGTATAGACCAACTAAAAAAATATTTAATGATTTTGGTAGTGCAAAAAAAATGTGTGAGAAAATGGACGTGACTTACAAGATGTACAATGACATTATAGGTAGGTATTACAATCACATAAAAAGTGAAAGAAAAATATTGACGATAAGACGACTCGTACAAGAAGGATATTTAAGAGAAGTCCAAGAAGTGGAGATTGAAGAAGAAGATAACGAAGAAATCACGTCTAAAAACAGGCAGTTTGATATGCTTAGAGGACTGCTAACAGGACACTACAATGAACACTGAGAGACTAAACGAACTAGAAAAATGTATCGTCTTACAAACGCAGTCCATACTCAAGATGCAGAAAAGCTTAGAGAAGATGGGAGAAGCGATGAGTGATGTGAGTTTTGACCTCAGTTTCGTAGAAGCGATGCTAAAAGTGATGCAAACTCACCTCAAGCATTTAGCAAAGCCACAAAAAGAACAGAGTGAAGAAGAGAATCAAGCACAGAGCGAAGATAACCAAAAAGAAAAGGAGGCAGTAAATGAACACTGAAGACCTAAAACATGTCAAAGAAACGATGGCATTGATGACCCAAAGCTTACATTATCATTCACAAGCCATCGCTAATATCAATAATGTCATCGCTAACAAGTTAGATGCCTTCGCGGATATAAACGCTTCTTTAGAGATTATCTATGCCACTATCAAGCGTATGCAAGGGCAAATCAAAAATCTAGAGAACACTCAAAACCATCTATTAGATGTTGCATCAGGAGTTAAACATGAATATGAACTATGAAAAGCAACTCATCAGTACTTACACTAAAGCCATCATTGATAAGTATGGCATCGTCATCAGACCGAAGGAGTTAGCAAACATACTCAATATGAGTGTGAAGACTATCTACAATGAAATCTCAGATAGCAAGGATTTGCCTAAATACACGATGCTAAAAGGTAAAAAAATCTATATGGCAAATGAAATAGCTAGATGGCTAGTGGAGAACTCGATGAGGTATGAAGGAGGGCACTAATGAAAACAATCATTAAATCCAATAAGCTTATCAAGGGGAGAAAAGCAGACTATAGCCCACTGTGGTTTTTTACCTGGCAAGGGAAAATCTATCAAAAACTAAAGTTTGATAAAGCCTATGAATTGGGTTTTAAATACCCTCTTGTAGATGTATTGGACACAAGCACCCATAGCTATTTTGAAAGCATCATATGGAATTAAAATACCCCTTGTGCAAAGTCTATCAAAACCATATAGCCAAAAACAACTATATGGGGGAATTCATACCGCTTTTTGAAACAGATAGTCTTGATACAGCCAAAAGCTCTATCAAATTTTCTCTCAATAATTTTTTGAAAATGAAGAGATTGTATCAAGGGTATTTTATTCTCATAGTAAAATTTGAGAAGATGACCTTGATGTTTGAAGCTACATTTAATAGAAAACATATCATAGATATGAATTTGATAGGCTAAAGACAAAACCTTGTCATACATCACAAAAACACTCAATGCAAAACAGGAATATTCTATTGGTATAGACTCCTGGCGTTTTGTGATAGCAAATGATTCTTTGAATGTGATGTTAAAAAAACTAGATTTGCATAAAAAAATAAGAAAAACAACTAGAAATAAACAAATCCACGAATATGCAACTCAAAAATTCAAATCTCAAAAAACAGACCATAAAAAACACCCCCTCAATATAAAATATATCAATTTAAAGCGTGGTAACAAATCCATTTCCAATACGATTTTAATCTTAGAGAATTCAAAAGCTTGTTTTGAATACGCACATAAAAATAAAAAATCTTATAGCCATTATGTTGAGGTTATCTTCGCAGGGTTTCATCAGCCTAGCAAAGATATTGATAGTTTGTCTTTGAAGATTCTAAAGGCTTTTTTGAAACGTTTCAAAGTCTATAGCATAGATTTAGCAGGAGATTTTAACTGGAATCATAGTGTCAATAATGCCAACAAAGCCCTCCTAGCAAAAGCAGTGGAAAAATACATACAAGGCGATGGAAATATCAGAAATGAAGGCAGTTCGCTCTATGTAAATGCCACCAAAACAAACCATCATCTCTGTAAAATCCTTCTTTATGACAAATATAAAAAACAAACCGAGTATCACAAAGAAAATATCCACCCCCATCTACGTGAATGGAAACGCTTAGAAATCACTTTGGGCATCAAAAAGAGGTTTTTTAAATGGATAGAAGATGATGAGGTAAATGATGGCATCTCGTTGCTCAATGACATCACCTTAAAACTAGGGGGTAGGGGCATTATAGGGCTTAGTGTTGAGGTACTATCTAAACAAATTCAAAAGCTAAAAGACTTACGGCGTGGCATTTATTTCCCTGCGTGGGCAAAGATACCTAAGAAGGAGAAAAACAAGCCCAAAACCCGCAAGGAATATCAATTTTAGTTAAAATACGTAGAAAAAGGAGAAAAAATGAGTAATGAGCAAAACCTCATCAAAAAAACCGCTAAAGACTTAGGTATGACTTACAAAGAGCTAGGCGAGGCGATAGGGGTTAGCGAGGGTAGAATCAGACAATTAGCAGTTTCAGAGGTCGGAGAACAGGCACAAAAGGCTTGTTTAATGCTTCTGAAAATCAATGAATTAGAATCAAAATTATCAAAACAAGATGAACTAAAAAGCCTTCTTAAGGAGTTTTTGTCATAAATCATAACAAAAAAATATGATTTTATATATAAATTATGATAAAAACCTTGACATTTGTTATGATTTAATATATAATTATGTCATAAAAGTTATAAATCATAACTTTTAAATCCAAAAAGGAGGTATCAAATGCTAAAGTTCCTAAAGATTTTAGTTTTGGTGATTCAGTTGATTTACTGGATTTTAAAAATCAAATCCCTTCTTTAAGAGGGATACCCCCGATAACGGGGCAACTAAAATAACTTTAGATTTGATACCTAGTCCATTATAACACAAGGAGAAAAAATGGAAACTTTAATTTTAGCCATCGCAGTGGGTTTATTGACCTTATATGTTTTTTTACTTGAAAGAAAGCTAAATAAACGCATAGAGAGACTAGAAAAGGAGAAAAAATGAGTAAAGAACAAAACCTCATCAAAAAAACCGCTAAAGACTTAGGTATGACTTACAAAGAGCTAGGCGAGGCGATAGGGTATAGTGGGGATAGCTTGAATAATATGGCTTCAAAGGCTAATTCAACCATCAGCAATCAAATCAAAAAAGCGATTGAAATGTATCTTGAAAATTTGGAGCTGAAAAAGAGGCTGGGTGATTATGAGATTCTAAAAAGTGCCCTTAAAAACATTGTAAAAGAGTAATTTTAAACCATTTAGAATTATAAAATATGGTTTTATAACGAAAATTAATTATAAAAATATTGACAATCATAATTAATTATTGTATAATTGTCTCATAAAAACAATTTAGAGTTGTTTTTAAATCCAAAAAGGAGAGACATAAAATGGAAACGATAGTTTTGATTACCGCAATTATCAATCTAATAACTTCCTTGATAGTTTTGATAAAAAACATCAGAGATGAATTTCCAGATCCAATTATTGCTTGGACTTATTATTGAAGACCATGATGCAAATCTAGAAATTGGAGAAAGTTGTTATAAAAATCATCTCAAAGGCATTGTAACACTTTTACAAGCTCAAAATTTTGTTATCAATGGCTTTATCAGATTTGTGGAAACTGGTGATCCTCATCAATGGACTTTAGAGATTTAAGAATTACTAGCAGGTAAGATTATCCTTTCTTTACCTGTTTTTATCTATTGCAGTCAATCTTCCTAAATCTTCACTCAATTTCTTAATCTTAGCAAAACCAAAAATATAAAAATTCACTAGAAATACACAATCATTAGAGATGTTTTTTCACTAAAAAATAGAAGAGATTTTTAGTTATTTTTAGATACTTAATCTAAAAATAAAATGGGGACAGCTAAAAATTAGAATCCCACAAAATAGGTAGTTTTATAGGTATGGTGGAGAAACAAATATTCGATTTTATCTAAAATATACCTCTGAAATCCCGTAAGATACCGTATTTGAGGCGTATTGGGGACAGATTGGGGACGATTTTTAGAATAAATCCTAAAATAGCTAATTGTACGGATTAAAAAACGAATCCCGCCGAGGACACCATCACAACTTTCCTTTTCTATTCAATCATAGTGTATTATCTCCTATTAATTACCCCAAATCTCATAAATAACAACGCTGATTAACTATTTTCTAATATTTTCATTGCATTTCATAGTATATTGCATACTAATCATAGTATATTGTAGTCAATAAAAAATGGTTACAAAAACGGACACAAAAATGGCTATAATTTTATAGCTTCTTTTTTTGTAACCACTTTTATAGTTGATCCCCAAATTAAAGAAGTCTTGTGTTGTTTTGATTTTTTAAAAAGGCTAGAAATGACAGAACTTGAAATTAAAAATGCTAAACCAAAACAAAAAGACTATTTTTTATCAGACATAAAAGGGCTACGCTTATTGGTTCATCATTTAGGTTATAAGTATTGGCAATACAGATACACCCATCAAAAACGAAGAAAATTAATCAATCTGGGTTCTTATCCTCAAATTTCATTGTTACAAGCAAGAAAAAAGCTTTAGAATATCAAGAACTTGTTTTTAACAATCAAGACCCACAATTTATCAAAAAACAAGAAGAAATGCTTTTAACATTTGATACACAAGCTCAAATTCATAGAATTTATGAGGAATGGTTTTTAAGGAAAAATGAAAAACTACAAAAAGGTGCAATACAAAGAATTAAAAGATTCTTTGAGGGGCATTTCCTTCCTTATTTTTCAAAATATGATAAAGATAGAAGCATTATTTCTTCTTTGAATATCAATGATGTTACTCATCGAGATGTCATTGATATTGTTATTAAATTTGAAAAAACAAGCAGTCCTGATTCAGCCAGAAGAGCATTTTGGCTTATTAGGGACTTTTGGAGATATGCCTTTAATATAGGTTTATTAAAAGCTAATCCTCTATCTGATA
>NZ_MLAT01000028.1 GCF_002272795.1 Helicobacter sp. 13S00482-2
TGCTAGATTTTTTTGAGAAAAAACGCATTGAAAATCAAAATATGGCAATTTCCAAAGATGAATTCAAGAAGGATTTTTTAGATTATTGTAAAAACAATATGAGTGAAAATGAAATGCAAACCTTAGTTAATCTTTATACTAAAGAACCTACTAGGCTTACAAAAGAACACAAGGATATGCTAGAAAAAGGAATGCGTTATAACCTTATCAATAGCAATTTACTAAGTAAAGAAGTGGAAAATACTATTAAATCTACCCTTAACATACCAATTGAAATAAAAGATATCAAAGAGATAACTCAAACTAAAATAGAGAAAACAAAAAGCAAATCAAAACCTCAAAACAAAATTCCTGAAGTTTCTATGAGGGCTATGAAGAGGTGAGTAGATGAAAGATTTTAGGAGTATTCTCAAAGAGCAATTAGCGATAATGGAATTACCTTCTATTATGGAAAAAATAGACAAAGCCATCATTGAAATATCTATTTTAACAGGTTATGATATCATTAATGATAAGAACGATTTTTGCTTGATTGTTTGTGATAACAAAGACCCCATAGGGAAATTCACTTATGGGAATAAATTACAGGAGATTATAGATGAAAACACCACAGATAGACCTCTCTCAGATAGACTTAACGAATATGCCGACCTATACCTTAGAAGAGTGGGAAGCTCATTGCGAGAAAGAAAAGCAGGAGAGATTGAAGAGGCACGAGATGTTGATTCAAATTCAAGCAGATCACGACAATTGGGAGAAAAAGATAGAACATTTCAAGACGGATGTAGTACCGAATTTATCCTTAAGCGATCAGGAGGTTTTAACAATCAGAGACAATCTCTTAGAAGAAAGCAAACAGCTCCAAGCCCGTTATCAGAAGCATTATCAGGAGTGCCAGAAAAATTAAAAGTATCAGAGCCACCTAGATATTTTGAAGATTTAACCCTATTGCCTTTACATGAGGTTTTGTTGTGCAATGGCTTTATTCTCAATAAAGATAAAAGTTCAAGAAGTAATCCTGTGCTAAATAATGGGGATGAACACATTGTCATCACTAAAAAGGGCGATCATTATCTGTATTTCAATGCTGATGGGAGCAATGATCGTGGCAACATCATTAATTTTTGCAAAAATAGAAAACTTGATGTTAAAACAATCATTCACAATTTCCATAATGAAGAAAATAAAAATGTTGATATTCCCAAATATTTTACAAGAGAGAAAAAACATATTGATGAATACCACACTCTCAATCAATACAATCCCAAAAAAAATCAATTTTTTCTAAATAAAGGTATTTATGATTCAACCATAGAACCTTATCTTGATTGTTTCAAACAAGATAACTATGGCAATATTTGTTTTCCCCACTATAAGCTCATTGAAGAAAAAATAATCACTATATGTGGGTACACTCAAAGACTTTCTATTCCCTTATATAAAGACAAAGAAGGGAATTTAAGAGATAAGCCACTAAAAAACATTCATCACGGAGAAAAATGCCTTGAGATTTTAAACATCAATAAAGAATCCGGTCAAATCAAACAAATTGTATTTGGAGAGTCCATTGTTGATCTTTTAAGTTTTATGCAAATCTACAACAGTCATTACAGTGCCAATGAAACAATTCTTGTTTCCACAGCAGGAAATTTTCAAGAAGGCATAAAACCCACTTTAAATAAACTATTTGAGCTTTGCAAGGAAGCTAAGGTGATTACTTGTTTTGATAATGATAAAGATGGACTCAGATTCACGAATTTTATACAAGATCTTGTTTTGCAAAAAATGAAAAAAGGAATTTCTACTTACAAGCCTTTTGCTAAAGATGTGAATGATGATTTAAAGTTGAGACAAATCACACAACTAAGCCAATTAAATACTAAAAGTTTTGAAGATTATCTAGAAAAACTATGTCTTGATTATAGAAGATATCCAAGTACCCAAAAAAGAAAAACCATCTTAGAAAAACTCAGAAAGATTGATGGGTTAAAACCACTTAAAGATGATCTTAAAGAAAGATTCAATCAAATACAAAAACATAAAGCAATTAAATCTCTCTAAATTAATAAATTAAAAATTTAATTTTTATACTATAATTCTATTATTAAATTATTAATATAGTTTAATAATAATATTTAAAGGATAATGGAATGAGTGTAAAACAGAATATGGAGTTAGTTAATGCGGGATTGGCTAAAGAGTTTTTAGAGGGGATTAAACACTTCTATGATTTTAAAACTAAAATCCTCTCAAAATATTCAATTAAGGATATTGAATATTTCAAAAAAATTCAGAGTAAAATTTTGCAAGTGAATGACATAGAAGAACTAAAAACAATAAGAATGAAACTTAAAAATATAGGTATGATATCAATTTCTAACTTCTATATCATAGAGAAATTCTTTTTTTATTTGATAAAAAATTCTGATAGTTTGGATATTTCAAAATTAAGTCTTTTAACAGAAGAACAATTAATAAATTTTCTTTGTGAAATGAGTCTCTCATACAAATCTTCAAGCGTTATGCTTTACAAAGTAGTTTTGGGAGAATTTTTTCGTTTTTTAGACAAGAAACGAGGGTATAGTTTTGATTTTTATCTGAGAAATATGAGTTTCAATAAAGAAAAAGTCTTACCAAAATTTTTATCTGAATCCAAATTCTTAATCTTGATTGATTATCTAAAAAATCGTGATTTTAAAAAAGATAATGATAAAAAAAATCGTCTAATCCTGCTTATGATTTCGCTTAGCGGCATGAGAAGTGCAGAAGTTAGAAATTTAAAACTTTCTGATCTTAATATCGTTAAAGACAAAAACGGCAAAGAATACTATTCAATCAAAATCACAGGCAAAGGCAATAAAGAGAGAATGGTGGCATTCAAAAAAGAAGATATTGAAAAATATCTTATAGAGTGGCTTACTTGTGATTTAAAAAAAAGAAAATATAATAGAGAATACCTATTTTTTAATCCATTGCAAGCTGGAAGCAACACAACAAGAGGTTTTCTTATTAAAACGCTGAGGGTATTAAATTTAATAGACAAAAAAGAAATAGCTGGTCTTCATATGTTGAGACATTCTTTTGCAAGCTATATATATCAGAACACTAAAGATATTATTCTTACCCAAAATCTATTAGGACATAGCAGTATTGAAACCACTAGAATTTATGTACACGCCACTATAAATTTTTCTGAACAAGTCTTAAATTTATTTTGAAATATTCTATTATGCGTATTTGTATTGATTGCATAATCAATGCAATACAATTAATACATTTATTTGTAATTATTGCAACGATTCATAATAGCTACATTTCATTATAATAAATATATTAATTATGAATATTTATATTCAAATATAATAATTACAAATATTTACAATTATTATATTTATTTGTAATAACATTATTCTATATTAACTATTATATTGTATTATACATACTTATAATTATTGTAAGGAAATGTAATGACAAAAATTGATTTAGAGAACAATATCGTTGAATTTGAGCATAATAAAGCTCTTAAGAGTGCATTCTTGCTGCTAAGTTATGTGCATCAAATGGAACAATTTAAAAAAGAATCTCCCAAAGAGTTTCTGCAAAATTGGGCAGAAGAATACGAAAATTTTTTGAAAGAAGCAGAACCTTCTAAAAAATTTAGAAATGAATTTAAAAGTATTAGAGAAAAAAATAAAAAAATGTTAGAGGAAAAACAAAAATATTTTTTATTTGATGAAATTCTTAAAATTTCAAAATCAATAAAATAAGGAAAACCAATGATCATAACGATTGCCAACCAAAAAGGTGGATCGGGTAAAAGTACTCTTTGTTTGAATCTTGCTACAAAATTGTTGCTAGAAAATCAAGACGTGGTGGTTTTGGATACTGATGTGCAAAGAAGCATAGAAACTTTTGTCAATATAAGAGTTGATAAAAATATAAAATGCTTCAGTTTATTCAATCGAACGGGCAATATCACAGATACCATCAAACAAATGATTCCAAAATATCAAAATATCATCATTGACACAAAGGGTGAAGATAGCTTGGAAAGTAGAAAAGCGATGCTTATTTCTGATCTAGTTATTATTCCAAGTACGCCTTCTCAATTAGATGTTGCTGTTTTAAATGAAATGTTTAAAAGAGTAGGAGAAATTGAAAGTATTAATGAAAATCTAAAAGCTTGCGTTGTCATGAATCGAATTCCACCTGTTAAATATTTACGCGAGAAAGAGGCGATGAGAGAATTTATTTTGGAAAATAAAGAGTCTTTTGATATAGAACTACTTGAGACCATTATTTCAGAAAGAATCTCCTTGAAAAGATGCGTATCAGATGGATTCAGCATTTTTGAATACAATGATGAAAAAGCCAAGAAGGAATTTTGCAAATTCTATCAAGAAATTTACGAGAAGTTTTTCAAAGAAAAAACGACCCAATCCCTCAAAATTGGATAAATCAAAAAGGACAAAAAATGCCTGCAATGCAATTTAAAAAATCAAAACCAAACCAAAATGAAGAAGGTTTTCAACTGCAAAAAATTGATGAGCTCTCAGCAAGATTTGATGAAAAATTAAATCTTCAAAAACCCATAAAATCGGATCTTAAAGATCATAACCAGGAAGAAAAAGATGAAAAAAAGAATTATACAATCTCGCTTAAAAAAAAGATCATTGCAGAGCTTGAAGAATTCCTAGAAGATTTTGGAGATTTTGGAGAAACTAAAAGCTCTTTCATTCAAAATGCCATTAGTAACAGCATCAATCAGAGAAAACTGGAGATGAAAGAAAAATTACTCGATAAAATTAAAAAGTTAGAGAATTAGAAAGGATATAGATGGATTACAATCCAAAGTTTCTAGATAAAACCAACATTTGGAATGAAAAAGAACTCAAATTGCTTCACAAGATGAAAGAAGATATGCCATTAGAGATATTTTTAAATTCTACTGGAGATAAGGGCTTGTTAGAGGGCTATGGATTTGATTTTATCTATTCAAGTTCTCAGATTGAAGGGAATACTTATGATCGCTTTGAAACACTTGATTTATTAGAGCTTGGCATCACTGCTGCAGGTAAAAAATATACCGATGCACTGATGATTTTAAATCTTCAAGAAGTTTATAAAAATATTTTAGTGATGGATTACCCTATCAATAAAAATACTCTCAAAGAAATTCATAGTATCATTGCCAAAGATTTGGTGCAAAAACAAAATCTTGGATCAATGAGAGATAAAAATATCCAAATAAGAGGGAGTGAATACATTCCACTATCAACAGGAGAGAGATTGAATGCCGAACTAGATTATGTGTTCAAAATTTATCAAACAATGAGTGATCCTTTCAATAAAGCCATATACCTTCATCACAATCTAGCTTATTTGCAATACTTTGAAGATGGCAACAAAAGAACTGCTAGGACGATGCAATTTATTTCTTTTAAAAACGATGGAATTATGCCTTTTATCATTACTAGCTATGATAAAAAGATTTACTCACAATATCGTGAAGCACTGGTGCAGTATTATCATACTGGCGATTATGCTCCTTATAAAGATTTTTTTATGAAAGGCTATGAAAAAATTCAAAAAGATTTACTCAGATGGCAAGGAATTGGAGTTGATAAAGACATTCCCTTTGAGCACAAAGAAACTTTTCGAAACAAAAAACATACACCAATACAAAGCTGCGAAGAGTATTCAAAAAGCAAAAAGAGATAGATGTTTGTATTTTTGACTTAAAACTTTCTCTCTTTTTTTACTACTTTTGTATTCAATCTTTTGACATATTCTGGGTAATCTTTTGAATTTCTTTGATTCTTGTAGTGATCCTATGAGTATTTTGGTTGATTTCTTTAAGCTCCTCCGTATCTTTGAGAATTTTTTTAGCCAAAAGCAGTTCTTTACCCATAAAATTTAAAGCCTTGAGATTCCTTAGGTGTTTAGAGGCTAGTTCTAGCATTTCATCGACCTCTTTTAGTGGGTATTGATCAAAAGTCTGAAGTTTCTTTTCTTGTTCTTTAGCCTCCCTATGAATACTTTTATAAATCCCTAATAATCTTTTAATTCTAGAATTCATCAGATCTAAAACCTCTTTCTCTTTTATTTGAGCTTTAGAAATAGCTTCATTAGAGTTAGAGTTTTCAATCTCTTTTAGCATACGGCCATAATTTTTTAATTGTCTGTATTTTTTATTCAAAGCAAACATATTGGACTTTTCATTCAAAAATATATTTTTATCAAAGCCCTTATAAATATCATCTAATCCTTCTTGAATGTAATTTTTTTCTTGCTTAAGGTGTTTTTCCAATAAATTGAGATTTGCAAAAAGCGTTTTTGAAGCGTAAGGCTTCATTTTGACAATAGAATCATATAAGATCTTCTTTTTTTCAAAAAGATTGAAAGATTTTGTAAAATTATTGAAATTTTGATCCCAATCTAATAATTTTTTCATATTATCCTCAATCTCTTTTAATTTTTGATTATTTTTGATAATTCTATTTTGTAATATTTGAATTTTATTTTTTATCTCAAGGGAATTCAATCCAATATTATTTTGACTTTTATAAAGCTTGATTACTTTTAATTCTAAATTTACAATATTATTTTTGACCCTAAAATGGTGTTTATTTAAATCCTTAAGACTTTGAGAATAAAAGCCTCGATGATTGAATTTTTTGGATTGTTCATTGATGGTGTCAAATTCTTTCAAAAGATGATCAAATTTTAATCTGACATCATTTTTATAATCTAATTTGCCGCCACTATTACAATAAACTTCATTTTTAAAATCTTCTTTGAGTTTGAAGAAAAATTCTCTACAATCACTTTTTTTAGCAAAACGTAGTTTGTTCCTAGTCCAGGTATTGGTTTTATTGACAATACAATGAATATGGGGATTATTTTGATGAGAATGAGGAATTAGAACGAATTGATACTCCCTAAAGTTATTTCTCATTGTCTCATATACTGATTTTTTTAAGATTTCCATTATTATTTTTGAATGAGGTTCTTTTAAAGAAAATACTAAATGCATTGCTTCTTTTGTGGATTCATTATTGCTAAAATCCTCCTCCCAATCCAGCAAGACTTCTTTGTAGGTTTTAAACTCAAAATCTTCATTGATAGCAATTTTATCTTCAGAATTTCTCAAAACATAATCTAGAGCATTTCTTAAATGTTTTTGATCTAAGTTTCCAATATTTTTGATAACAATGTTTTTACGATCATCTTTGGAATGCGAAGAGTCATTCAGTAGGTTGTAATTCTTAAGTTTTTTAAAAAGCACAAAAGAATAATTTGAATTATTGGCATATTCATTGAAAGCCTTAATCCTCTTGATAGGTTCAAATTCAAACAAAGGTTCATCATCTTTATAATTTAAAGGTATTCTTCTAATAACTGCCATTGTATCTTCTTCTTCATCTATTAAAACATTATCGATCTCTTCTTATTCCCTTATATAAAGATTAATTATTGGAAATAGATTTCAATCAATTTTATTGATTCTATCAAAAAAATAAAGTGATAATGAATCAAATTGATGATTTTAGTTTTTAGCTCATTTATAAAAATTATTGAGATTTTAAAATCAAAATCAAATTACAAGCGTAATCAATAAAAATATTTTCTTTGATATCTTATAAAATCCCTTAAGATCTATTAAAATACTTATCAATCTCTTCTTATTCCCTTATATAAATATTAATTAGTGGAAATAGATTTCCTCTAATTGTTTTAATTGTAAAATTCTAAGATTGATAATAAAATTTCAAGAGAAGCTTGAAGGATTTTTTCTATAAAAAATTTTAAAAAGTCTCTAATGATTTTGCTATACAAAGAGATGAAAAATTTACAATCAATCTTGAAAAAATATTTCAATCCATAGAGTAGAAATTCACAAAAATATTTTGTCGTTTGGTTTATAGTTTTGGTTTGGATTTTCACTGTAGCACTAAGCTAAGTTTTTTCAAAAAATCTTATTATGCTTTGTGACTAGATTTGTTTGTCTTTGAATCTTAAATATAATATGGGGCTTTAAATCGTGCAGGATAACACAAAAAATATATATTTTTGTTTGTAATGCCCTTTGCAGGGTGCTTGTAGAATCTCTTATCAAAATACGGACTTTGAGGCACTTTAAGATTCGTTTTATTTTTTGAAACCTGTTTGAAACCTGTCAAGGTCTTTTAAATTTTTTCAAAGCAATTTCTCAAATCAAAATGATTTGAACTTAAAGCAAAAATTTTTCAATTTTAAAACTCAAAGATGAATAAAAAAATTGAATTAAATATATAAAATCATATTCATAAAATTACTCAAGCTTCAATAGAGTAAAATTAAAAGCAAAACTTCAATAGATTTATCATTCAATATAAAATAATCTCTGATCAAAAAAGATAAGACTAAATTGATTGAATTCAAAAACAAAATGTTCTTAGATTTAGCAATACGGGTCTTGACAAAAATTTAAAAAAGTGCTTTAATGACAACAATTAAAATTCAACTTAAGTCGAACTGAAGGTCACGATTATTAAAATAATCATTTATACTGGAGTGCGTGTGAGCGAAGTACTCAATCTAAGGATCAAAGACATTGTTTTAGAGAATGATATTTATCTGTTAAACATTCTAGGGAAAGGTCATAAATACCGCATGGCAATGATTCGTAAAAACCATATAGAAAAGCTTCTTAAACACTGGCTAGAGATTCGCAACACTATCAATAACATTGATAATAATCTACTTTTTTGCAACCAAAAAGGCAAAGCCCTA
>NZ_MLAT01000029.1 GCF_002272795.1 Helicobacter sp. 13S00482-2
CTCTAAAGCAAATTGATTTTTGCAAGGCAATTGCAACAAGATTGAATCTCAAATTACCAGTAAATCTAGAAAAAGACTATCGTATTGCCAAAGAATTTATTGAGAAAAACATCAAGGCTTTTAATGAAAAAAAGACAGAGCAAAACAATAATGTTTTACATTCTTCTTAAATTAATCTTTGCGATATGACTAGCAAAATTAAGGTTTTTGGTTTTTATGATTTTGTTGAATTTTATTGATTGATTGAGGTTAATTGAGATTGTTTGATTGATTGGTTTATCAGGGTTATTTTATAAGGGAATAAAAGGTTGTTAAATAGCCTTATTTAGGTGGTTTATGGTTCTTTTTGGTGTTAAAATATTCCCATCGAAACAAAATTCAAATCAAGGAGGTGGCATGATAAAAATTATCACAAACAGACAGAAGATTTGTTTGTGTATCAATGAGTTACTAGAAAATAGAAACTCACAGAATTTACAAAAAATAAAGGAGTTAAGATGAAAGAAATTAGCATCAATTTAGAGCATTTAAGTAAGGATGATTTGATTCAAATGAGAGAGGATTTACAAACAGATATAAATCTCTATGAACAAGAAAGTCTAGCAGGGGTTGAAATTGATCCTGAATTAATCTTTAAAACACAGAGTGTTTTGTTTGCTATCGAAGAGATACTAGAAAATAGTACCTCACAAAATTTATAAAAAATAAAGGAGTCAATCATGTTTAATAAAGTCATTATTATGGGATATCTCACAAGAAATATAGATCTTAAGTATCTTCCTAGTGGTTCCGCACTTGCGAATATGGGACTTGCGAGTAATCGAAGGTATAAAAAACAAGATGGTTCACAAGGTGAAGAAGTTTGTTTTGTGGATGTAAAACTCTTTGGTAGGGCAGCTGAAGTTGCAAATCAGTACTTAAGAAAAGGTTCAAAAGTCCTTATTGAAGGACGATTGACTCTTGAGAGCTGGACAGATCAAAGCGGAACTAAAAAAAGCAAACATACCATCACGGCAGAATCTATGCAAATGCTTGATAGCAAAAGCGAATCAAACCCTGATACCGTTAGTAATGGTTCTGATGCTAGTCAAGTCGTGGCAACAGTAAATATAGATTCAATATTGGATGAAGAAATGCCCTTTTAAGGGTATTTCATTTTCTGAATAAAGGTTAGCAATGAATCAGAAAATAAATGAATTGATTGAACTTTACGAACGATATTTTGAAGCTCTTATTGTCATATGCGAAGGTAAAATTATGGCTTAAAATCATTTATCTTAAAAATCCAATAAAATAGATAAATTTTAAATTTAAGTTTTAATAAAGAATTGATAAGTTAGAATAATCCCTTTAGTGTAAATAAAAATTAAATGAATAGTCATTTATATATTAAAAATTTGTGAGGGTTGAAAAACCTAGATTGAGAAAATTTTAAAAACCTTCAAGCAAGATAGATTCGTCTTGAGCCTTAATACAATCAAAAAAACAAGGAGCATATAATGAATAAAATAGCATTATCTATTATAGTTGCAGGGATTTTAGGTAACATAGCTTTAGCAGATGAAATTGATGATGAGATTCAAAGGGTAGAGAAGGAAAATAAAATCCTAGAGCTTCAAAGAAAAAAGAAGCAACTTGAGATGCAAAATCAGCAAATTCAAAATCAAATAGTCAATCAAAACAATACCCAAAGTAAGGATAGTTTAACTTCCAAAGCAAAGGTAGTAAAAGTTAAAAAAGTTAAAGATCCTAATTCAAAGAATGGATTTTTCATAGGGGTTGAAGGAACTCTAGGAACATCTAAGAATGATTTTAGGGCTCATACAAGGGATACTTGTGATGGATCGACTTATTGCAACATGACAAACTTTTTTGAAGCTTCAAATGCAACCTTTGATTTAGGCTTGATGGGAGGGTATCAACATTATTTTGGAGACTCTAAAAGGCACGGGATCAAAGTATCAGCTCATATCTATTCGGGTTTTGGCAATGATTGGAAATTTACTTGGAAAGACAATGCACCAGATTACTCTAAGGATGATGGTAGCTTCATAGTAGTGACAAGAACAGGAACCATATCTTATGTTCCTATCAAATTTGGATTTGATGTGAAATATCTATGGGATTTTCTTCAAGAAGGTAAGCATACTTTAGGACTCAATGTCGGAGTAGGATATGAATCTGATACTTATGTGAATGGGAAATCAGGATTTGGAGAAGTCTTTGATAATATTTTTCTAAATAACGTGTATCCTGTCATAGGGCTTCATTATTACTGTGGGCATCATCAGTTTGAACTAATGTATCGATTTGGTGGAATATTAGGTCAAACTGGCAACCAAGAAGTATATTATGAGGAATATATTATTCCTCGTGCTGATTCTGATAAGACTCCTCCTCTGATTGGTATTTCAAGCTATGATATCAAACTTTTAAACCAATCTTATCTAACTGTGAATTATGCTTATAGATTTTGATGAAACTTGATAATAAAATAAGGAGATTTTAGATGAATAAAATAGCATTATCTATTATAGTTGCAGGGATTTTAGGCAACATAGCCTTAGCAGATGATCTAGATGAACAGATAAAAAAACTAGAAAAAGAAAACAAACTCTTAGAGCTTAAAAAAAAGAAAAAACAACTTGAGATGCAGATGATAAGTGATGATGATGCCCAAACTAACGGCGATCTCACTTCTGATAAAAAGATCTCAAAAGTTAAAAATCAAGATTCAAAAAATGGAATTTTCATAGGGGTTGAAGGAAGTATTTTTAGTGCGGCTAGTGGTTCAAAAAACCCTGTTTTTGGATTGATGGGAGGATACCAGCACTATTTTGGAGACTCTCAAAAACACGGTATCAAAGCAAGTGTGCACGGACATACGAATCTAGATAGTATCACTTATGATTTTAGCATAGATGTGAAATATTTGTGGGATTTTTTTGAAACAGGCAAACATACCTTAGGGCTTAATGTAGGATTAGGATTCTCTTATTTTTATTATACTGATAAGTATAGTGAGACTATCGAAACTGCATCTGGTTTAAAATATATAAGCCATTCCGAAAAGACTTCAGGATTGTTAGGTAATGCAGTGATAGGGCTTCATTATTACTATGGACATCATCAGTTTGAACTCCTAAGTGGATATCCTGATATTCTTGCAGTTAATTATGCTTATAGATTTTAATCAAATCTAAGAAGTTGGTTTAATAAAATTCAAAAACAAAGGAAAAAAATGAAATTACTTGGAAATTTAGCTTGGTTAGTATTTGGGGGATTGTTTTGTGCAGTCAGTTGGGTAATTGGTGGATTCATTTTTTGTATCACTATCATCGGAATACCATTTGGATTACAATGCTTCAAATTTGCATCACTATCGCTAACACCCTTTGGAAGTACAGTTAATACTGATGCTCAAAAACATCCTATTGCTAATATAATATGGCTTTTATGCTTTGGTTTATGGATGAGTATAATGTATCTCATAGGTGGAATTGTATTTTGTATCACTATCATCGGAATACCATTTGGATTACAATATTTCAAATTTGCAAAATTAGCATTGTTTCCCTTTGGAGCAACGGTAAATCAACAGTGACAAAAATAATATTTGTTTTTTCTTGCTACAAGGCAAAATAATAATTGTCTTGTAGTTTTGTGGTTACTATGAGTAACCACTCAGATAATTAAACTCATTTTCTCTTATATTTATCATAACCCCAAAAACTAAAATACCAAATTTAGATTCTTAACTCATTGAAAATATGTTATTTTTATGAATGTAAGAAAAAATCAAGGAGTTTTACTAATGAAAATAAAATCTATTTCTATTCAAATACTCATCTTGAGTCTGTTTCATATATCAATTTTAAAAGCAGTGCCTCCTTTAATAGTTAGCGATCCACAAGCAAATATAAATACAGCAGCAACAGCTTCAAGAATGGCAGAGTCTTTGAGTAAAGCTAGTGAAATGATTGAAAAATATACAAAAATGATAGAGAAAGCTCAAGAACAAGTAAATGAACTCAATAAGATAAATGATATGATGAACCAAGTTGATTATTTTCTAAATAGCTCTTCAATAGGCATTGCAAACCCATTAGAAGTGATGGAAAACTTAAAAGACATTCCTGATAGAATGGTAAGAAATCTCAACAGGCTCAAAAAAACCATAGACAACTATAAAATCAGAGATCACATTCATTCAAAAAATCTTAATCAAGCTTGTCCCTGGTTAGTTTATGAAAAAATTGCTCCTAATGATACAGATCTTGCTTTCACAAAAACAGGAAAAGAATCTGATGAACTCAAAGCTATAAAAAAATTAGCAAAAGCATTAGATAGCAATATCGTTTCTAATTCACTTTCAGTTGCTGGAACATTTAGCGGTAGAGCAATGGCTTTAGAAGCTTGTTCAAAACTTCAAGCAATGCAACAGAAAGTAAAAAGACACGAATTTGAAACCACAATGAAAAAATGTCTTTTAGAAAAGGATTTTGATTGCTATAGAGAGAGCAAAATGAAATGGATCACTTCAGAAATGGAATTCAAAAAAAATATGAGATTTTTACAAGCCGAACAAACCAATCCTCTTTTAAATAGATCCAGACAAATGTTAGAAAAATTAGGAGTCTTGGATAAAAGCTTTAATAAAAAAGAAGAGCAATACTGCGAACCAGGTAAAAATGATAATGGAGAAGAATTTTGCTATCCAAAATTCTATGATACCACTAGACTCAATAATAAATTCACCAAAATTCAAAATGAACTTCTTATCAAACTTCAAAAAGCTGGAAGTGATGAGAAAAAACAAGCAAAAGCTTATGTTGACATAAAAGAGCAAACCAATATGATGCTCCTTGAATATGTCAAAGACATTGCTAATAACCTGAGTTTTATGAATGAAACAATCTCATTAATAGGAAATCTCATCTCAAGAGATTTCAAATACAAATATGAAGATGATGATTATTTTGATTATAAAGAAGAAATCGATAAGCAAGTATCTGTAATCAATGATGATTTTAAAACTGATACAATGCAATACAAGGGGATAGGAGATTATAAAGTCAATCTAGATGAATATGGATTTCCTATTGTTTCTTTTACTTCTTCTTCTAAATAAAAACTCTTGAGTATTTTAGAGGCAATAAAAAGTCTCAAAATATATTTTTATTTCTTTTTGCTCCAGGAAAAATATCTCAAAATGAAATATTTTAAAACTCTTACATCAATTTAGCTTTTAAAATCAAATGCATTGATCTTTTTGTTGTTTTAGTAATGGTAACACGCAAGTTTTATCAAGCCTATTTTATAAGGGAATAAAAGGTTATCAAATAGCCTTATTTACGTGGTTATAGGCACTTTTTGGTGTTAAAATATTCCTATCAAAACAAGATAAGGATAAAAGATGAAAACATTCAAAATAGCATTCAGAGATCCAAAGGTAAGAGAAGAAAATGGCCCCCTAAGATTGAGAGTTGGCAGAATTCAAGAAATAAAAGAAAAATTCTGTCCTAAATATAATTATCATAGCGAGGAAGATAATGTGGGGATAGTGATATCTACAGTCAATCAAGATGATGACACAGGAATACCTCACCATTTCAAAGCTCCAGAGGAAATTTTAGACAATGAAGAGGAATTAGCAAAATTTGTATTAAAAAATTTCGATCTTTTTGTTGCTTGGGACGTGATTTTTGTCTCTGAAGAGGAATACGAGATCCTTGCAATAAATCGCTTAGTTGATATATACGAAGAAAAGAAGTTTTATATGAACGAGTTACCAACACTTGAAAAAGAGTTTATTGCAAAGATAGCTCAAGCTCAAAAACTAAGGGGATCAAATGTTAGATAAACAAGTTATTTACAAGATCTTAGAATCAAAGTTAAAACAAGCGAATTATCGTTGGTATAACGAGGAATTTTTATGGCCTGAGATGGCCAATGATTTTTTAGGGTTTCATATTTTTGACACTAAAAAAGATTATCGTCGCTTACATAAAGGCAAGTCCCTTCAAAAGCTACTTTACAGTATTTTCAATGACTCAAGACTTGATGGACTTAATGAGATGGTTTTTGTGGGTGATTTGGTTTATTTTAAAAATCAACAAATAAAAAGGAGTTAAGATGTTAAAAATTAAAATCAAAAATAAAACCCTATTTCTAACCTTCCAACCTTCTTTGGTTGAAGAAGGTGTGATGGTGAATGTTTATGAGGGCAAAAAGCTTTTATTTGATATGGGGTTTGACAAAGCCCCTGATATAGAAGATCTAAAAGAAGAACTTAGAATTGCTTTGTTTTGTCCTGAAGGGTTTGAAGAAAGACAACTCAAAGACAACTCAAAGACTTTCAAGAAAGATTTTAATCTCTTAGGGGATTTGTTCAATCCAAGTTTATTTGGTTATGTAGCATTACAGAGTTGTAAAGAGAATTAGCAAAAGCATATTTTCTATTTACTGTCTATTTACTATTTTGCAAAAACCAATTTTAGGGGGTTTGTCTTCAAAAATATATATTTTTGAGTGTTTTTTGCAATAAAAGACCTCAAAATATATATTTCTTTTCTTCAATTTTTTTCCTAAGATTTTTGTATCAGGCAAACGTCTGTGAAAAAAATCTCAAGGAGCAACCAATGGAAAATCAAAGTCAGAAATTAACCAAAGAAGAGGTCATAGAACTCTCTAAATATGGAATTTCTATGGAAACAGAAAGCGAAGCGATAGCTTTACTTGAAACATCACAAGGAGAATAATATGACAGCAGAAAATCAAATAACACAAGCTAACACTAAAGTCTCAAAGAAAAAATGGTCAGATTATAGCATCAGTGAAAAAAAAGAAAGTTATCTGAAATATATTGTCAAAGAAGTCGCACAAGCAATCAAGGATAATTATGCCCCCTTTACAAAACCTATAGAACAATTTGAAAGGGCTTATAATCCTAGTAATGGAATGCCTTTCACTACTTTGAATTCTTTGATTTTAGACATCAAACAAAAGCAACACAATTATAAAGAAAATGCTTGGATAAGTTTGCAAGATGCTAAATTTTTAAAGGCTGACAAGAGTGAAATTGAAGCTATTTTTAATAATAAAGACATCCCAAAAGTGCAAACTCACTACATCAAGACTTTTGAAATAAAGCCACTTTATGAATTAGATCAAAATGGTAATAAAATTCCTGTTATTGATAATAACAATAATCATGTATGTAACAAGAATGGAGAACTTCTCTATAAACTCAAGCTTGAACCCCAAATAGATAGGAATGGCAATATCAAGTACAATGAACGCACAGGAGAGCCTTATATGCAATTTGCAAATGAGAAAATTCCTGTAGATCCAACATTAGAAACACGCATTCTTTATAACATTGGAGAATTTAAAACGATTGATAAAAGTCGTTTGAAGCCCATAAATGAAATACAAGAATATAAAAATCGCATAGCACACAAAAAAGATTTTGATTCAATTAATAGTCCACTTATTTTTCAAGATTTAAAAGAGATGCTATTCCCTCACACAGCAGGTCAAATTCTTGCTTATATGAAAGCCCAGAATGATAATAGTTCTTACACTCCACCAGAAAAAGGTTTAAATGAAGTAGAAAAAATTCAAGTTGAAAGAGTGGTTGAAAAGGTTTTACAAGCTATTTCTGAAAATAAAAATCTAGCTACGCAATTTTTAAATGAAACTCCAAAACAAGTGCAAGGAAAAACTCAATCAAAAACTTCAACCCCAAAAAATTCTAAACAACAAAAGGGCGAAGAACAAACAAAAAGTAGAGGAGGACGATAAGTCCCCCCCCCCCTACTTTAGCAGAATCCAAGTAAAAGAAGATTCTTCAAAAATCATTGGACTTGAATTTCAAGCTCAAAACCCTATAAATAAAACCCTAAAACGACAAGAAAGGATAGCTTTATGAATAAAGAAATGAGGGAGAATTTTCTCAATAGTTTTTTATATTTTTATAAAAAATTAGGAGATGACAGCAAAATATTCTTTGAAAGACTACTCAAAGAAGCCGAAAATGTTAAAAATAGCAAAACTCAAGATGGTGATTTTATGGGGATTCTTGAAGAAGAGTTAAGAAATTTTATTGAAAAATCCAAAGAGGAAAAATCCATAGAAAATATAACTTCAGATAATTTTATTGATCAAATTCAAATCAAAGAAATTCAAGACAATAAACAATCCCAAGCCAATGAGATGTTTCTAAAAAAATTCACTTTACCCGTAAAATGGGATAATTTCCAATCCAATATAGACTTAATGACTCAAAAACTTCTTGATGAACACATAGAGGAACTAAAGAATCTAAATCTATATTCAGAAAAAGAACTTTTAAGAACTCCTATTGGTGTTTATAATAAAAGTGATTTGTTTTCAAAACAAAAGATTCAAGAATTCCAAACACAATACGCAAAAAAATATTTAGAGAAGCTATCTAAAGAAATCAATAT
>NZ_MLAT01000002.1 GCF_002272795.1 Helicobacter sp. 13S00482-2
AAAATAAAATGTTATCCTTTAGGATTATAAAAAATAAAAACTTAAATAAATATTAATAATTAGGAAGATAAAATTCGACTATAAAGGAGAATTGAGTCAATGGTGAGAAGATATTTGAAGTTGTTATTCATAATCTTAGCTATGTTCATAGGGATAAAAACTCTTTATGCAACAACAGAATCAAAAGATTTCTCATATAATCCTAATGATATGAATGAGCAACTCAATAACCAAAGAAAAGATTTTTTAAATTATCAAAATTTTCAACCATTTAAAAATCATATTCCAGAGCAACCCGCTCAAAAAAGCACGAAACCTCTGCCAAAAAATACTTCTTTGGTATGTTTTGATATTCACAAAATTTATCTTGAGTCAAGTATTCCATCACTCCAAGCTCAAATAGAAAAAGAATTTAAATTTTTAACTCCTATACTGAAATCTTATACTCATCAATGTCTAAATACAGACAAGATTACCGAACTTTTAAATAAACTAAAATTAAAATCTCTGAAAAAAGGTTACATCACAACAGATTTTGGAGTAAAGACTCAAGATCTAAACAACAAAAAACTAATCATCACTCTAAAAACCACTATTCTCAAAGAAATACAATATAAAGACAAAAAAACGATAGCTCGGTTTTGGAGAAAAGATTATTCTATAAAGCCTGGAGATATTTTTACCATCAGGCCTATTGATAGAGGACTTTATAATTTTAAACGATTAAAAACCCTCAATCCAATCATAGAAATTTCATCTACAGAAAAAAGTAATGCTATTCCCGAATCTAAAATCACACTCAATCACCAAAGCAAAACATTGCCTATTTACGCCTCTTTGAGTGCCAATAACGCTGGTTCAATATCAACAGGAATCTATCAGACTTCACTTCAATTTGGATTGGAAAATATTCTTTCTCTAGCTGAAATATTTCGTATTTATGGACTAATCACACCTGCTTGGAAAAATTCTCACAATCTGTATTTTTCAAGTGATTTCAGTATTCCTTTTAGGAGGTTTTTATTTTCCTTCAGTGGTTCATATTCTCAATATGCTCAATCTTTATTAATAAGTAAAAATACCTTTAGTTACAATGGTTATTCCGCAAACATGGATATTAATGGTAATTTTTTGATTTATTTGGACAATCTCAATCAGGTCAGCTTTAATTTTGGATTAGGGAAAAGATGGGCAAAGAATTATATAGAAAATATCGAGCTTCTTCCTCAGAGAAGAAATTTAACCAACATATATGCAAATATAAATTACATTAGATCCATTTATAGGGCTTCTATAAATCTAAGCTTGGGTATTAAGCAAGGAATAAAATTCTTAGGCTCTATGGATAATTTTACAGATTCAGAACAAGAACCAGATTTTTTTTACACTATCCCAACTATTGATGCATATATTTATACACCTTTTAAAATTTTAAATCAAAGTTTTACCTATACAAGCTTGATTAAGACGCAAGTTTCAAGAAAAAGACTTTATGCGAGTGAGAAATTTGGATTGGGAGGAATTTATAGTGTCAGAGGTTTCGATAGTTTGGTTTTAAATGGAGAAATGGGGATATTAAATCGAAATGATTTTACCTACTATCTACCTGCTTTTTTCAAAATCACACTAGCCCCAACAATAGGCTTAGATATGGGATACACCACAGATATTTATAAAAGCATCAATCATGAATCTGATAATGGATTTCTCATAGGTGGAGGCGTGGGATTAAAGCTTTATTGGGGAAAATATTTTAATGCAGAAATTTGGGGATACCACCCTATCTACAATCCACAAGCACTAAAAGGAAGATATTTTTATGCTAACTTGGGTTTTAATTGGGAATAATCTCAACCTCCACGCAATGTTTTAATAGCCTTCTTTAGGCTATTAATAAGATATTCTATATCCTCAAATGAATGTGTATAATGTACGCTGATACGCAACCAGCCAGGCCTTATCTTGAGTGTGTCAAAACTTCCATCTTCCATATCAAGCAAATCATGTCCATAAGGACCTGCACAACTACAACCCGCACGAGTTTGAATATGATAAACATTACTTAAAACAAAGGCTAAATCATAAGGAGAGATCCCTCCTACATTCAAAGAGATAATCCCTATTCTAGGAACTTCAAGATTTCCATAAATCTTAATAGCAGGAATATTAGAGAGTTCATGAAGAATCATTTGTGTGAGTATCTTTTCTCTGCGAATGATATTTTCCAAACCATATTCATCTCTTAGCTTATAAGCCAAAGCGGATCGGTACATCTGAAGCAATCCAGGAGTCCCTGCCTCCTCACGAATTTCTATATCTTCAAAATATTCTTGTGTTTTTCTACTGACATATTTCACAACCCCTCCCCCACTAAAAGTCGGAGAAATATCTGTGTCTATGATTTTTTTTTGTAAGCACAAAAGACCACTTGAGCCCACTCCTCCTAGCAATTTATGAGGAGAAAGAAAACAAGCATCAAATGAACTAGCAGGGATATTCATATGCGAGGAAGAACTCGCCATATCAAATGCTAATAAGGCCTTATGTTTTCTAACCAAAGTTGAAATCTTCTCATAAGGAGCAATTATTCCTGTGACATTTGAGGCTAAATTAAAAGAAGTGATTCTGATATTTCTATCAGATTTTAAAATATCCTCTAAAGCTTTTAAATCAAATACTCCTTCTGTATTTAGATTAACTCGCTTAACCTCGCATATACCTTCTCTCCAGCTAATCTCATTAGAGTGATGTTCATAAGGCCCTATGAGTACTTTTGGAATGGATATTTTTTTTATATCTAAATCTAAGATAGCCCTAGTTTTAGGAGGAATATACACCCCTAAAATTTCTTGAAACTTCTTGATAGCCCCACTAGCACCAAAGCCCGTGGAAAGAATAGCAAAATCCTCATCAAGTTCCAAGCTTTCTCTCAATATATCTTTACTTTTAAGATAAACTTCGCTCATTATTTTGGAATGCGTGGAAGCCTCTGAATGAATATTGGCGTAATAAGGCAAGAGCTTTTTAATACGTTTTTCTACCAATACATGGGCAAGTCCAGAGCCTGTCCAATCAAAATATTTAGTATCTTTTTTTAGTATGACACCATCTCGAATTTGTTTTAATCTATCATTTCTTTCATCTAGTAGCGGTGCAAAAAACTCGCTGAGTAATTTATTTTCGGACATAATTCATCTTTTAAACAAGCTCAGGCCACTTCAATTTTACCCCTCCAAGAATGTGAAAATGAAGATGAGGAACTTCTTGTCCGCCATCATTGCCAATATTTGTAATCAAACGATATCCACTATCTTTAATCCCAAGCTCTTGCACAACCTCCAAGATAAAATCACTCATCTCCGCCATTAAATCAGGAGTTATTTCATTAAAATCTTTGATAGACTTTTTTGGTATCACTAGAGCGTGTATAGGAGCCTTAGGTGCAATGTCATAAAAAGCTAAAAATTTAGAGTTCTCTAAGATTTTTTTAGAAGGAATCTCTCCAGCGATAATTTTCTCAAATATATTCAAACTGCAATCTCCTTGTTTAAATTTCCAAATTATATCTATTTATAAAGTTATTTTGACTAAAATCTCTGCAATGTTTTGTTGTAAAATACGGAAATAAACTTTTAGGATAATCATCTTGGACACACTATTACAAAGACTCAAAAATGCTAAAACCTCACAAGAGTTAGAAACTATCCGCGTGGAAGCCTTGGGGAAAAAAGGCTCTATCACCCAAAAATTCTCTGAACTAAAATCTCTAGAAGGCGAGGCCAAAAAAGAACTAGCAAAAACCTTAAATAATCTCAAAATGAGTTTTGAATCCATTCATCAAGAGAAAAAAACACAGCTTCAAACCCTTGAACTAAAGGCTGCTTTAGAGCAAGAAAAAATTGATGTGAGTTTATTTGTATCCAATCCACACAAAACTTTAGGGCACCCTATCAGTTACACAAAAGATAGAATCATTGATTATTTTACCTATCTTGGATATGAGCTCTGTATAGGACCTTTAATTGAAGATGATTTTCATAATTTTGCCGCACTTAATCTCCCTGAATATCATCCTGCTCGAGATATGCAAGATACTTTTTATTTCAAGGATTCAATGCTCTTGCGTACGCACACTTCACCTGTTCAAATCCGCACGATGCAAACTCAAGTACCCCCTATAAAAATGATTTGTCCAGGCCCAACTTTCAGACGTGATTATGATCTCACGCATACGCCAATGTTTCACCAGGTTGAAGGTCTTGTGGTGGATAATGGAGATAAAGCTAGTTTTTCAAATCTCAAATACACATTGGAAGATTTTTTAAGATATATGTTCGGTGATGTTAAGGTTAGATTTCGTTCTAGTTTTTTCCCCTTTACAGAACCAAGTGCTGAAGTTGATATCAGCTGTGTTTTTTGTGATGGTTGTGGCTGTAGAGTCTGTTCTCAAACAGGTTGGCTCGAAATATTAGGCTGTGGCGTAGTAGATGAATATGTATTTCAAGCAGTGGGATATAAAAATGTGAGTGGATACGCTTTTGGAATGGGTATAGAAAGGTTAGCTATGCTCACTTGTGGAGTTAGCGATTTGAGAAGCTTTTTTGAAACAGATTTAAGAGTATTGGAGCAATTTTAATGATTATAACCACCCATTTATTATCTAAATTCATCAACATATCAGGCATTGATACTAGCAAACTCTGTGACACTCTGAGTGAAATTGGACTAGAGGTAGAGTCTTGTAAAAAGATTGAGTTGCCTCATAAAATAGTCGTAGGAAAAATAGTTGAAAAAACCCCTCATCCAGATGCGGATAAACTCAATATATGTCAGGTTTGTATAGGAGAGGAAACACTTCAAATTATCTGTGGTGCAAAAAATGTCGCCAAAGGCCAATATGTGCCTGTAGCTTTAATCGGAGCTTTCTTGCCAGAAGCAAAAAATGGTGGATTAAAAATACAACAAGCAACCCTTAGAGGGATAGATAGCCATGGCATGATTTGCTCTAGCACAGAACTTGGATTACCTCATATGAATGATGGCATTATGATTTTAGATGAGAGTATCGGCAAGATAGAGCTAGGAAAAGAACTAAAAGAATACTCTTTGTTTAATAATCATATCATCGACATTTCACTCACTCCAAATAGAGGAGATTGTTTATGTGTGCTTGGTGTGGCTAGAGAGATAAGCTCTATTTTTGATCTCCCTATCAACACTTACAATGAAACTGATTCGGACATCGCATTAGGGGTGGGTAGAGTCTTGCAAGTATTCACTGAGGGAAAAATCCAATCCTCACTTTTATATAAGGTAATTGAAGTAAAACAAATCAACACTCCATTAGAAGTTGAGCTATCTTTAGCTCTGAATAATACATTACAAAAAAGTCCTATTCAAAATATCATTGAATACAGCACTTATATGAGTGGGGTCATCTTAAATGCTTATGCAATAAAAAATCCAGAAGTGATTGAATCAAACAAGGGTCCTGAAGTTTCTTTGAGTATCAAAAAAGATGAAAGTGGCTTTGAGGCGGTTTTCTTGGATAAAAAGCTATCCATCATAGGCGTAGGAAATCAAATTGATCAAGACCTAGATACCCTACCTAAGACTATCATCATAGAAGCAAGCTATATTGATCCGATCTTTATTTCAAAAATGCTCTTTAAAAACAAACCTAAACAAAATAAATCACTCATTTATCGATCCACTAGAGGATCAAACCCTCAACTAGAAACAGGAATGAATTATTTGTGCAAAAGTTTTTCAGATTTTACAAAATGCCTCATATATTCTGGCGTTCAAGAGGTAAAACAAGAATATGAAGACACGATTATCAATACAACTTTTAACACTATTTGCAACATAATTGGCAAAAGTATTGATAAAGAAGAAATCGCAAGAATTCTAAAAAGCTTGAATTTTAGAATAAAAGCCACCTCTGATGATAATTTTTTCAGCATCATTCCACCAAGTTATCGACACGATATTAAAACCAAACAAGATGCCGCAGAAGAATTTTTGCGTATCTATGGTATTAGAAATATTCCATCAAGCCCCCACAATACGATTGAAAAACCCTACCGCAATGAAGGGTATATTTTCTATAAAAATCAACGAAACATAGCTACAAAAGCTTTAGCAATGGGCTTTATTGAAACCATTCACTATTTATTTTATCAAAAAGAAAAATTGCAGGATCTAGGGTTTCCTACACTTAAAGAAGAACTAGATTTACAAAATCCCATCACTTCAGAACTAAACACTTTGCGAACTTCTCTTATTCCAGCGATGCTTGATTCAATACTTAGAAATAAAAATCTAGATTACAAAAGTATCAAAATATTTGAAATAGGAAGCATCTACAATCAAAATAGAGAAGAAAAAACAAGCATTGCATTTATGGTGAACGGATTAAAGATTCCAGAAACATACCCTTATCCAAAGGGTATTGCTTGGGATTTTTATGATTTTTGTAAGAGCATTTCTTGCATTATCGGAGATTTTGAACTCAAACCCTTGAATGAAGAACAAGTCAATAAAACCATTCATCCCTATCAAAGTGCAAATATATTTATTGATGGAAAACAAGCTGGAATTATAAGCAAACTAAATCCCATCCTTGCGAAAGAATTGGGAATTTATGAGGGATTCTTCTGTGAAGTTGATTTTGAAAATATTATTCCTAAACATATTGTTGCAAAAGAATTTTCTAAATATCCTTCAACCCAAAAAGACATCACTATTCTTATTGATAGAAAAATTTCTTTTGAAGAAATCGCTACCAAAATAAAAAAAGCTAAAATTCCCAATCTAAAAGATATCTACCCACTAGATATCTATGAGGAATCCATCACAGATAGACATATTGCTCTTAGCATTCGTATGGACATTCAATCAATGGAGGAGACTTTAACAGAAAATGATTTTACAAATATCACACAAGAAGTACTTGAGATCATAAGAATCAACTTTGATGCTAAACTCAAGGAATAAAATGCAAATTTCTATTAACAACCCAATCAAATCTCATAATCACAAAAATTATAATTTGTGGAGAACAGATGAGAATCACTGAAGTTAAGGCAACAAAAAAGTTTGAATTAGAAGTTGATAGCATCGCTTCTGATAAATCCATTTCACATCGATGTGCCATTTTTAGTTTGCTTAGCAATAAGCCTTCTTTAATTCGTAATTATCTTTTAGGAGAAGACACCCTAAACACATTAAAAATAGCTAAACAGCTAGGTTTGCAAGTACAGGAAATAAACAAAAATCAAATGAAATTCATCCCTCCAAAACAAGGAATCCAAGAACCTGATAATATCCTTGATTGCGGAAATGCAGGGACAGCTATCAGGCTCTATACAGGATTACTTTGTGCCCAAAAGGGGTATTTTACTCTCACAGGAGATGAATATCTAAGGGTGCGTCCTATGAAAAGGATTATTGAACCCCTTAAAAATATAGGAGCCAAAATCTATGCTAGAAAACAAAATTCTTTCGCACCAATAACAGTCATAGGACAAGAACTTCAGGGTTTTGATTACAAAAGCCCTATTTCGTCTGCACAAGTTAAAAGTGCGATGATATTAGCGGCCTTAAATTCAACCCAAATTTCAAAATTTAGCGAACCGCATTTGAGCCGAGACCACACCGAAAATATGCTTAAGGGCATGGGAGCAAAAATAAACAGCAATGCTGATGTTATCGAAATTTCACCGCTAGAGCATCCTTTAGAAGCTATGAATATAAATATTCCTTCAGATCCTTCTAGTGCATTTTTTTTCGCAATAGCTGCAGCAATTGTGCCTAACTCAAAGATATTATTAAAAAATGTACTACTCAATAAAACCCGAATAGAAGCGTTTAAAGTACTCGAAAAAATGGGGGCAAAAATACAATACTCTAGCACAAATAAAGATTATGAAGATATTGGAGACATTTATGTAGAGCAAAAATCCTTGCACGGAGTTGATATTAAAGAAAATATTTCTTGGCTTATTGATGAAATTCCTGCCTTAAGTATCGCTATGGCAGTTGCCAAAGGAAAAAGCACCATCAAAAATGCCCATGAGCTTCGCGTGAAAGAAACTGACAGAATCAAAGCTGTGGTTACAAATTTAGAAAAAATGGGTATAAGGTGCGAAGAATTTGAAGATGGCTATTCTATAGAAGGTGGAGAATTAAAATTTAATGTTTTAGAAAGTTTTGGGGATCATAGGATAGCTATGAGTTTTGCGATTGCTGGGCTAATAAGTGGATCTAAAATAAAAGATTCTGAATGTATTGATGTGTCTTTTCCAAATTTTTTAGATATCCTCCAAAAAATCACAAAAGTACAAAATCAAGGAAGTTAAAATATGGAAATAAAATTAGCTAAAAAATATGGATTTTGTTTTGGGGTCAAACGTGCGATACAAATCGCAGAAAAAACAAAAAATAGCATCACCTTAGGACCACTCATTCATAATCCAAAAGAAATATCTAGATTGCAAATGAAATTTGGTGTAAAAGTAGAAGAAAATACCCAAACTATTAAAAACGGTCAAAATGTCATCATAAGAACACATGGTATTCCAAAAGATGATTTAAAATATCTCAAGACAAAAGATGTCCAAATCACTGATGCAACCTGCCCGTATGTCACTAAACCTCAAGAGATTGTGGAATCTATGAGTGAAGAAGGCTATCAAATCATCATCTTTGGAGATAAAACTCATCCTGAAGTTAAAGGAGTGATGAGTTATTCAATCACTGATCCAATAGTTGTGAGCTCATTAGAAGAATTAAAAGAAGCAAAAATCAAGAAAAAAATAGCCTTGGTATCCCAAACTACAAAACAAGCTGAAAATTTACTTAAAATAGCTTCTTATCTTATAACTCACTGCTATGAAGCAAGAATATTCAATACTATTTGTAATGCAACTTCAGACAATCAAGAATCTGCTAGAGAGCTTAGCAAAGAAGTTGATGTGATGATTGTTGTAGGAGGAAAAACCTCCTCAAATACAAAACAACTTCTCAATATTGCACTTCAAAACTGTCCTGATAGCTATCTAGTAGAAGATGAGAATGATCTTTGCAAGGAATGGTTCAAGGATAAAAACGTGTGCGGGATAACAGCTGGAGCCTCAACTCCTGATTGGATTATTGATAAAGTAAAGGAAAAAATCCAATCTTTATAGAAATTTCAAAAATCTAAAAGATTTTTATAGCTTTAAAAGGAAACTATAGCTAAAATGCCTAAAAAATCAAATAATTAAAGGGAACAGATGAGAGTGGTTTTAGAGAACTTGGAAGATTTTGAGGAAAATGAAGATTTCGCAAAACTTCTACAAGAGAGCGAAAAATCTTATGATAACGGGACAATCAAAGATGGAGTTATCGTATCTATAAACGACGAATTTGCTATGATAGATGTGGGAGAAAAGATTGAGGGTAGATTGAGTCTTTCAGAAATAAAAGACTCACAGGAAAATATTTTATTCAAAGAAGGGGATAAAATAGAGGTATATGTCTCTCAAGGAAGGGGAGAAAGACCTAATGTTTCTTACAAAAAAGCAATTCGCAGTAAAAAAATAAAAGAAAAAATAAAAGAATTTGGTGAAGATTATAAAGATAAAGTTATTGAGGGGAAAATTATAAGAAAAAATAAGGGTGGATATATAGTTGAATCTGATGGAATTGAATATTTTATGCCTAAATTCAATTCATCTCTGAAAGATGATGCCAAGAATATTGACAAAAGAATTAAAGCTTGTGTGGTTAATATTCGTCCTGATGATGATTCTATAGTCATCTCGCGAAAAAGATTTTTTGAAATAGATGATAAAAATCAATCTGAAGGTGCTAAAAAACTCGTTGAATCTGGAAAAGTTTATACAGCCCTTATAAAAAGTATCACTGCATTTGGTATGTTTGTGGAAGTAGAAGGAATTGAGGGGCTGGTGCATTACACCGAAATAAGCCACAAAGGACCTGTAAATCCAGCTAAGTATTACAAAGAAGGAGACAAAGTCGAAGTTAAGGCTATCTCTTATGATGAAGCAAAAAGACGTCTTTCGTTCTCAATTAGAGCTATTGGGGAGGATCCTTGGAAAGAAATTCAAAAAGAACTCAAGACTGGATATGCTATCAAGGTTGTGGTTAGCAATATTGAGCCCTATGGAGCATTTGTAGATATTGGAAATGACATTGAGGGCTTTTTGCATATCTCTGAAATCTCCTGGAGTAAAGATATTAAACACCCTGATGAATATCTCAAAGTTGGTCAAGAAATTGATGTAGAAGTTATCGAAATTGATTCTGAAAATAGACGACTTCGGGTTTCTTTGAAAAAACTACTTGACAAACCCTTTAATGATTTTATAAAAAAGCATCACATAGGTGATGTTATTAAAGGAAAAATCGCTACACTAACTGATTTTGGAGCTTTTGTGAATTTTGGTGGATTAGATGGTTTGCTACACAATGATGATACTTTTTGGGATAGAGGTCAAAAATGTAAAGATATTTTCAAAATAGGCGAAGAAGTTGAAGTCAAGCTAACTAAAATCGACAAAGAAAGAGAAAAAATCTCTCTAAGCATGAAGGCACTAAAACCATCTCCTACAGAGGAATTTGCTCAAAAATACAACATTGATGATGTGGTCAATGGCAAAGTCATTGATATTAGAGATTTTGGCATATTCATTAAAATAGGCGATATGGATGCTCTCATTAAAAATGAAGATTTATTCCCTCTAAAAAAAGAAGATATAAAAATTGATGATGACATCGAGGGAGTGGTGGCTTTTATAGACAAAGTTGCCAATAAAGTTCGTGTATCTATAAAAAGATTGGAACGTAAAAAAGAAAAAGATGAATTAAAAGCCTTCAATTCAAACGAGGATAAAATGACTTTAGGCGATCTCATAAAAGATAGAATCTGATTCATATAATATGAAGATAAAGCTACTATTAGGATTTTTTTTAATAGTTATTTTTGCTTTATCAATTTATGTGCTTAGACTTTTTTATACTCATCATAAAGTGAGTATAAAAATAGACTATCCATCTTCTAATATCCACGTTCCAAATCAAAACGAAACTCTCATAGAGCATGATAAATCCTGGCTCAAAGATTCTTTGAAAAACTTTAAGCCCTATACTTACCCTGCCACAGAAATTAAAATCCATATGGACTTTAAATCTCCTGATGATAAGTCAATCCCTACAAAATTAGTTATTGATAACCTTGATGAATATAAGTTTTTTTGTCTGAACGAAATTTTAAAAGAAAAAAAACTTGAATTCGCCTACTATCAGGCAAAAAACTCCACCAATATAGTGATTTTTTTACCATCTGATAAAAGAAGAAATCAAATAATGCAAGATCTTAAATATTATGAGATACAATATAAGCTTCAATAGCTTTAAGGAGTTAGTTTATGAGCAATATATCTAAAATAATCGTTTGTGATCATATACATCAAAGAGGATTGGATCTTCTAGAAAATCAAAATGATATCCAAATGCAAAATCTAGCAGATTTGCCTAAAGATCAACTTCTAACCCTAATTAAAGACGCTGATGTTGTCATCACTAGAAGTTCTACAGCGGTAGATGAGAAATTTTTAAATTCCATTGGAAAACTCAAAGCTATTGTAAGAGCTGGGGTGGGGGTAGATAATGTAGATATAGAAAATTGTTCCCGAAAAGGTGTTGTAGTGATGAATGTACCTACGGCTAATACTATCGCCGCCGTAGAACTCACGATGGCTCATATCATCAATGCTGTCAGAAATTTCCCTGGTGCTGATTATCAACTCAGGATTGAACGAAAATGGAAACGTGAAGATTGGTATGGTACAGAATTAAAAGGGAAAAAACTAGGCATCATTGGATTTGGCAATATTGGTTCTAGGGTTGGAATTAGAGCTAAAGCATTTGAAATGGATATACTTGCCTACGATCCTTATATTCAACCTTCAAAAGCTACAGATATGGGAATAAGCTATACTAAGAATTTTGAAGATATCCTCAAATGCGATATTATCACTATCCATACTCCCAAAAACGAAGAGACGAAAAATATCATCACTTCTAATGAGATCTCAAAAATGAAAGATGGGGTTATCCTCATTAACTGTGCGAGAGGGGGTCTGTACAACGAGGAAGATATTTTCAATGCACTTAAAAGCAAAAAAATCAGATGGGCTGGAATAGATGTTTTTACAAAAGAACCTGGCTTCAATAATCCACTGCTTGATCTGGATAATGTTTATGTAACTCCTCATATTGGAGCCAATACACTAGAATCTCAAGAACAAATCGCCTTACAAGCCGCACAAGCAGCTCTTGAAGCCGCTAGAGGTGCAAGCTATCCCAATGCACTAAATCTGCCTGTAAAAGAGAATGAAATTCACGAAAATGTTAAAGCATACCTAGAGCTCACACAAAAGCTAGGCTTTTTTTGTGCTCAAGCAAACAAGGACGCCATCACTTCCATTCACCTCAATATTGATGGAGAGATAAGCCAATACAGCAATTCCTTGATCACTTTCGCACTTGTTGGAATACTCAAGCCATCATTGGGAGAAAATATCAATTATGTTAATGCACAATTTTTGGCAAAAGAAAGAGGTATTGAGATACATGTCAAGACAAAAGAAATGTCAAATTCTTATAAAAATCTCATCACTATAACTCTCACCACCTCTAGTGAATCTTTAAGCGTGAGTGGAACAGTATTTGAAGATAATATTATAAAGCTCACAAATATCAATGGGTTTAACATAGACATAGAACCTAAAGGCAAAATGATATTATTCAAAAATACCGATGTACCAGGCGTCATAGGAAGCGTTGGAAATACTTTGGCCAAACATCATATCAATATCTCTGATTTTAGACTCGGTAGGAATTCAAACAAAGAAGCTCTAGCACTTATTATTATTGATGAACAAATCCCTCAAAAGGCGATTGAAGAACTCAAAAATATTCCCGCTTGTTTGAGCATACGAACTGTGACTATCTAGGGTTTGGTGTTTGATGAGTTTTTTTTACAAAACTTATTTAAGCATACACAAACCCTAAGTATTTAAATCGCTTTTATATGAATACAATAAATGGACACTTATTTAGATCCATGAACTCCAACTATCCAAAAAAAGATGGCCAATCATATCAATTTCGTTAAAATTTGTTTAATTACCTAAACCCTATCTATCTAAAAGCACTTGAAAATGTATTAGCCAAAATTGTAACGCTGAAAGAATATCTTCTAAAAAGAATTCAGATCGTTATTTTGCTACAAAAACGAGTTGAACATATAGCCTCCCCATAGAAGTGGAATAAAAAGCCTTAACCGACAATGTGGTTTGAACATAAAAACCACAACCATCTAGAAACTTTTAAAAAATGGAAAAATGGGGGGGGGGTGTTTGGCGAGAAAAATAACCACCTAAAGCTCAATATCTCTGATGGTATTCAAATACGGAGCTTTTTTGAACGCAAACAACAAGTATCCAAAAGGTGATGAGTTTTTTAGAGAGTTTAAGATATTTAAAATACAACAACAATAAGCATCTAAAAAACCAGAAACTTAAGCTTAATCAATCAGTTTAATTTATTTAAAATACAACAACGGTGACCATCTAAAAACCAGAAAACTTTACGAGAAAGTCTCTTTTCTTTGGGCATAAGAACCCTTAACCATCTAAAAGATTTATAGATGGTTATTTTTTTCTGTATTGAACACTCATAACGCTATTATTCACGCCACTATAGCTTATTTCAAAATAATCAGGCAAAGCCTTAAAAACATCGCCCCAACTATCCTGACCACAAGAAGAGGCGGCTTTAAGATAATTATTTTTGATCCACAACCCCACTCTTGAAACGAGTGATTTTCCATCATCTCCAGAAGTTGATTCAACCGCATTTCTTAATAATTTAATTAAATTTTTATCTTTATAAAGTTGAGAATTAGGCTTATCTGCAACCCCAATCTCTTCAAAATTTGTAAAAGCCTTACGAAAATCTTCTCTAGTCTTTTTTTCTCCAAATCCAATCGCAGGAATCCCCTTGGCTCTAATTTCTTGTGCAAGAGGTGCAAAATCACTATCGCTAGTTGCCAAAGCAATGCATTCCATAGTCCCAGAATGCAGCGTATTGATAACATCAATGGTGATTTTAATATCAGAAGAGTTTTTTCCAGCACTACCCCCATCTCCATTTCGATTTCCTGTAATAATATGAATAGGTTCTATGGAATATTTAATAAGTCCCTCTTCCCAATTTTTAATACCATTATTTCTCCAATCCCCATAAGCTTTTTTTACACACACTTCCCCGACATCACTGAGTCTTTCCATAATATCATCAATCAATTTATGACTGATATTTTCACAATCTATAAAAAGAGCTACCTTTTTCCTCTCTTTTGAATTCAATTCCATCAAAGTACTCCTACTTTATATATTTGATCAGTATTTTATATTTGATAAGATAGCCAAATACAATTGATTTTGCAACATAAAAACATCTTCAACCATCATGTTAAATTTATCATCTAGAGCCAAAAATCTTCCATCTTTTTCTTCTTTGAAATAATAAGGCAACCGATCTATAAGCTTAACAAGCATTTCATATCTAGTCAAAATAAGCCTGATATCATTATTAAAAATCTCTTTATTCTCAGCCATATCTTCAAAAACACAAAGATAATCATAAAGTTTATTAGTGCTTTGATTGAGTAAATCAATCATTTCCAAAGCTGTTTGGGCATTTTTAATATCTGTTTTTGAATACGTATTTTTTTCTTCTTTTGCATCACTGATTGAAGTAGCTAATAAATTATATTGATTAAAAAATTCACTCTCCAAACTCAAAAATTCTCTCTTTTTGAGGCTTAAATTGTCTAGATTTTTATAAATAAAGGAAAGTATTTTCTCCAGAAAGGAGATGTTTTGCCTAATATTGGGCAAAACATCATCTCCACTATATTTTGGCCATATAAACCAAAATGCTCCAAAAACCACACAAAATGCTATCAAGATATCTAAAAGTCGTCCAAAAATCAATTCCAAAAAATCCTCTCTTAACATTGCAAACATCATCACAAAAGCAATCATCATAACACCAGACCAAATAGCATATGGATATACCCGCAGGTAAATGAACAAAAATAGCACAATCATAAAAAGTGGATAAAAAACAAATGTTTTACCAAATAAACTTACAAAAATAATTCCACAAACCAATCCCAGAAAAGTACCTAAAAAATAATCCTTAGTAATATCTTTTATAGATCCTAAGTTAGGTCTCATAATAGCCATTGCACCTATTGCAATCCATATGCCATGATCTATTTTTAAGTACTGAGCTATAAAAATAGTAATCCCCAAGGTGAGAGAATATTTAATTGAATACCTACATACAGGATCAAGATGGATGATACTATCTAGGATATTATTGAAATTTTTTGAAGGCATTACTTGAGTAAGATAAGCTTCTTCCTCCCCTCCCCTACGAAAAGACTCCATTTTATTATAAATAATTTTAACCGAGCTTGCAAATACTTTATTACAATCTGAATCCAAAACCTTTTGCAATATTTCTTTAGTTAAAACAGGACGAGACCCATAAAACATTTTGGATAACTCTCTTAAGTTCGCCACAATTTCATTCTTTACCTCATAAAATGACTCATCAATCTTATTTGAATTAAAATAATAGTGAATGGAATTTATTGAATGATAAATTTCTTCAATACGATAAAGATAAAATAAAGTTCGTTTTGTGTTTTTAATGATATGCGGATCCTTTATCTTTCCAGCACGAGAATTCAGGATATGCTTTATAGATTCAATCTGCATCAGGGTTTGATTTCTAATTTTAAAATAATCCCTAGGATTAGAAATATTACCGATCATCAACTCAAGATCAAACAACAAGGAAGAAAAATTTTTCTTGGTAAATTTGCCATATTTTCCATTGGAGATAAAAAACAACATTCCAATGCCTATAAATCCACCAATGACAATAGTCAAAATCTCATCTTTAAGCGCTATAGGAATATTTGAATTCACATAAATACAAGCCACCAAGCCATTTATGAGCACCATATTCAATACTTTCTGTAAATCGATGTTATAAACGCTAGAAATTCCTGCGATAAAAGCAGTGAACATTACAGGTAAAAAAAGCCAAAATCCAAATCTAGAAAAGACACTAAAGACAAAAACTGACAATGAAGTCAATAAAATAAATAAAACCAAATAACCGATTTTATTTTTATCTCCAATAAGGGTATTTAAAAAATAAATATATATAGGCGAGAGGGCTGCCCATACCAAGACGCCTGAATCAAATAAAAAATAATTAACAATCATACTCAAAAATACAGCTATGAGGGTCTTCAAAGAATAAATCAGACTAAAATAACCTGGATCATAAACATAAATATATCTCAAAAAATATTTTTTAAAAAATCCTTCATAAGACAACACTGTTTATCCTAATTATTTCTACAAAATGAAATCAAATCAAGAAAATTTAAATTCAAAACAACCACCCAAAGCAGTAATATTTCTAAAAATCTCACCATTTAAAAACGAGGTCTTATAAAATGGATCAGCCTTGTAGCCACAACCATAAAAAACAAATAATAAATATGTTAAAATCAAGATATGAAAAGTTCTCAAAGTATCATCTCCAATATCAAAAATCAAGCACCTTTCAAGAAGTTGCAAGAGTGCTCACAGCTAGATAAAATCAAGCTCTTTTTGCCGCTTGAAATGCGAAAATCACTCCTATATATCTCATACAAAAACAATCGCCTACTTTTTGCATTCAACCATCAGGGATTTTGTGCTGAGTTCAACAATTATATTCGTAATGATATAAAAGAGAGTTTAAAAAACTATCCAGATTTTTTTAGTTTTATTTCATCAAGTCCTGAAATTTTAGGCTTTGTGCAGCATAATTTTCTATCATCAACACAAGAAAATGTAGATAGATCAGAACCTTATAACGAAAACTCTAATGGAGAATTTTTAAATCTAACAAAAAACCCACAATTGTATGAAATTTTTGAGTCTATCCGTGCATTGATTTTAAAAAATTTAAGAGATGATGCTTGAATGCCTCTTTAATAGAACGAATCAAAAATCTTCCCACCACTAGCGGTGTGTATCAATACTATGATAAACATAACAAGCTTTTATATATTGGTAAAGCAAAAAATCTCAAAAATCGCATTAAAAGTTATTTCAGAATAGAAAATGATAAAATTTTTCCCAATCCATCCAATGGCCATCGTATCCAAATGATGGTCTCTCAGATAGCCTATCTTCAAACCCTGCTAGTACAAAACGAACAAGATGCACTTATTTTAGAAAATTCTCTGATAAAACAACTCAAGCCAAAATACAACATTTTATTGCGAGATGATAAAACTTATCCTTATATTTATATTGATATGTCTGAGGAATTCCCAACACCTTCAATCACTAGAAAAATCATCAAAAATAAAAATGTCAAATATTTTGGACCATACACATCAGGATCAAGAGAAATCCTAGATAGTTTGTATGAGATATTACCTCTTGTGCAAAAAAGAGCTTGTTTGAATGGAAAAAAAGCTTGTCTATTTTATCAGATAAAACGCTGTCCTGCCCCTTGTGAAGGAAAGATTAGTGCATCTGAATATCATCAAATCATCACTCAAGCTATCAACTTAATTCAAAATAAAAACAAACTCCTAGGTGAATTGGAATCAAAAATGATCTCCCTCTCAGATAAAATGCGATTTGAAGAAGCGATGATTTATCGAGATAGAATCAAAAAACTACAAAGTATTGAGAATTTTTCAAATATAGATTTAGCAAAACTCTATAATCTGGATATTTTTGCCCTCTCTTATGAGGGAAAAAATGCTATTTTATCAAAGCTTTTTATGCGTGATGGAAAAATTGTATCTTCAAACTTTGAACACATCAAATCTGAGTATGCTTTTGATGAAAATTCTATCTATCAACAAGCTATAATCAACCACTACAAAGAAGAAATTCCACTCCCTCCAGATCAAATACTCATACCTTCTATCAGTTCACAAGAAGATATTAACGAATTAGAAGAGTTTCTTCAAAATCACTGTAAAAGAAAAATCCAAATCCTGATTCCTCAAAAAGGAGACAAAAAAAATCTCATTGAACTTGCTTTCAAAAATGCCAATGAAATTTTAAGACTTCAAAGCTCTAGAAGTTATCTTGAAGACACTTTATTGCTGGAGTTAAAAGAATTATTAAACCTCAATGAGATTCCTTTTGTGATAGAAGTATTTGACACAAGCCATCACTCTGGTAGTCATATCGTAGGAGGTATGGTTGTGTATGAAAATATGAATTTTATCAAAGATAGCTACAGGCGTTATATTTTGGAAGGAAAAGATGAATACTCCCAAATCAAAGAGATGTTGATTAGACGTGCCAAAGATTTCTCCAAAAAAGCACCGCCTAATCTCTGGATTATAGATGGAGGAAAAGCTCAAATCAATCTAGCTAGAGATATCCTTCAAAGTGTTGGAGTGGATATTGACATTATAGGTATCGCCAAAGAAAAAATTGACTCCAAAGCCCACCGTGCAAAAGGAAGTGCTAAAGACACTATATATACTCTTGAGAGAACTTTTCATCTAAAACCTTCAGACAAAAGACTTCAGTTTTTACAAAAACTCCGTGATGAAGTTCATCGATATGCCATCACTTTTCACCGCCAACAAAAACAAAAAGATATGCACAAAATATCTCTTTTGGAGAAAAAAGGTATTGGTAAAACAAGCGTAAAGAAATTATTAGATTTTTTTGGTTCATTTGAGGCAATAGAAAATGCAACTCCTGATGAAATCAAAGAAGTTTTAAGCAAAAAGCTCAAATACTAGCTTAAGAGTTTGGCTAAAATTACAAAATAATTATTCATAATCAAGGTTTAAAATGATGAAAAATATCAATATTGGTGTTATTGGCGTGGGCGTTGTAGGAACTAGCGTGATAAAGATCCTACAAGAAAATAAGGAAATTATTTCTGCAAGAGCAGGTGCGAATGTAGTAGTCAAAAAAGGGGTCATCAGAAATCTATCAAAAGCAAGAGATGTGAATATTCCTTTGAGTGATAATATTGATGAGATTTTTAAAGATGATGAAATTGACATTGTTATTGAATTAATGGGAGGAGTGGAAGAAGCTTATGAGATAGCAAAAAAAGCACTTCAAAATAAAAAAGCACTTATCACGGCAAATAAAGCTATGTTGGCTTATCATCGATATGATTTACAAAAAATTGCCAAGGATATTCCCATTGGTTTTGAAGCAAGCGTGTGTGGGGGAATACCCATCATCAAAGCACTAAAAGATGGCTTAGGAGCTAATCATATCTTAGCACTCAAAGGAATTCTAAATGGTACAAGCAACTACATACTCACTCAAATGATACAAGAAAATCAAGATTTTAATGACGCTCTTTCTCAAGCTCAAAAGTTAGGTTATGCCGAAGCTGATCCTAGTTTAGATATTAATGGCATAGATGCTGGTCATAAATTATTAATTTTAGCTTCACTAGCTTATGGAATTGATGCCAAACCTCAGGACATCATCATAGAAGGTATTGAATCTATCAACTCTGATGATATTGAATTTGCAAACGAATTTGGTTATTCCATCAAACTTTTAGGAATTGCCAAAAAAGAGGGGAATGAAGTTGAGCTTAGAGTTCATCCAACGATGATCAATAAAAATCAGATGATTGCAAAAGTTGAAGGTGTGATGAATGGAATCAGTGTTATAGGCGATAGGGTTGGTGAAACTCTATATTATGGAGCGGGAGCGGGAGGTGATGCAACGGCAAGTGCTGTTATTAGCGATATTATAGAAATCATTAGGGGGAAAAGTTCATTGATGTTAGGATTTGAAAACTCTCCTCACACACCTCTTAGTTTAAAATCCAAAGACTCTATCAAAAGTCATTATTATATAAGACTACTAGCTATTGATAAGCCTGGTGTTCTCGCACAAATTGCTTCTATAATGAGTAAAAATAATATTTCTATCAGTGCATTTTTGCAAAAAGAATCCAAACAAAAAAATAGTGCAAAAATACTCTTTGCCACTCATGTCACAACTGAATATGCTATTAAAAATACGATTACTGAAATCAAAAAATTAGATTCTATTCTTCAAGAACCCTACATCATAAGAATTGAAGATGAGTAGGAAAAAGGGTCTTTACGCAGAAAGTTTGGCTTGTGAATATCTACAAAAAAATGGCTATGAAATCATACAGAGGAATTTTTCATCTAAATATGGTGAAATAGACATCATTGCACTAAAAAGCAAAATCATTCATTTCATTGAAGTCAAAAGTGGCAAGAATTTTGAGCCCATATACGCAATCACACCTAAGAAAATGTCTAAAATTATAAAGACAATCCAATATTATCTACTCCAATATGATCCCCAAACAACCTACTGCATTGATGCACTTATCATCAAAGACGAAGACATTAATTTGATAGAAAATATCACTTTATAAAAATTATTCATATGATATTTAAAATTTATATTTTTTTATGTATAATCAACGCCATATTTAAATAATGGAGAAGAAAATGAGTAAATACATAGAATTAACAAAAGAAAACTTTGATACTATAACAAAAAATGGCGTGGCTCTAGTTGATTTTTGGGCTCCTTGGTGTGGTCCTTGCAGGATGTTAGCTCCTGTGATTGATGAATTAGCACAAGAATATGAAGGTAAAGTTGCTATTTGCAAGGTCAATACAGATGAACAAGATGAACTTTCTGCAAAATATGGGATCAGAAGCATCCCTTCTATTATTTTTATGAAAAATGGAGAGGTTGTAGATCAAATCACAGGTGCTGTATCCAAACAAGTTCTAAAAGATAAAATCGATTCTATATCCTAATTTTTCCGTGATCTAGATCACGGGCTTTTATATACTCATCATTTATGATTCAATACTAACATATTTATCAAATAAAAATTTTTATCGGAGGCTTTTTATGATTGATTTAGCAATTATTGGTGGAGGTCCTGCTGGATTATCTGCTGGACTTTATGCCACAAGAGGAGGTATCAAAGATGTTGTATTGTTTGAAAAAGGAATGCCTGGGGGTCAAATCACTGGAAGCAGTGAGATAGAAAACTACCCAGGAGTAAAAGAAGTCCTCAGTGGTCTAGATTTTATGGAGCCCTGGCAAGAACAGTGCTTTCGTTTTGGACTCAAGCACGAAATGGTAGAGGTTTCTACCATAACAAAAGAAGGCAAAATATTCAAAATCTTCCAAAACGATGGCAAAGTAGTTGAGGCTAGAAGCGTTATTGTTACAACCGGAGGAAGACCTAAAAGAACAGGTATCAAAGGCGAAGATGAATTTTGGGGGAAAGGAGTTAGCACCTGTGCTACTTGCGATGGATTTTTTTACAAAAATAAAGAGGTTGCCGTGCTAGGTGGTGGTGATACAGCACTTGAAGAAGCTATCTATCTGACAAAAATGTGTAAAAAAGTCTATGTTATCCACAGAAGATCAGAATTTAGAGCAGCGCCTATCACAGTAGAACATGCCAAAAAAAATGAAAAAATCCAATTCATTACTCCTGCGACTGTAGAAGAAATCAAAGGCGATAATGGCGGTGTGAATTCTATAACTATCAAGAACATTCAAACAAACCAAACAACCCAACTTGATGTACCTGGCATATTCATATTTGTAGGCTATGAGGTTAATAACAATATTCTCAAGCAAAGTAATGGCACGATGCTATGTGAATGCGATCAATATGGATCAATGATTGTGGATTTGAATATGAGAACAAATATTGAAGGCTTATTTGGTGCGGGAGATATTCGGACAAAGGCCTCAAAACAGGTCATTTGTGCAGCTGGAGATGGAGCAACCGCAGGACTTGAAGCTATAGCATACCTTGATTCTCACAAATAATTTAGGAAATATAATGAAAATAGGTGTATTTGGTGCAACTGGAAGAGTAGGAAAACTACTCCTAGAAGAAATCAAAGAAGATAAGTCATTAGAGTTAGGCAGTATTTTTATTCGCAAGGAATTAAATATTTCCCTCTCAAAAGATATTTTGGTCACAAACGATCTAAAAACCTTCGTTCAAAATTCTGATATCATTATTGATTTTTCACTTCCAGAAGCGACCAAAACACTTTTATCCACTCTCTCTTCCCATCCAAAACCCATCGTATGTGGAACAACAGGGCTAGGAGATTCGGAACTAAAAACCATAGATAAACTCTCCAAGAGTATGCCCATACTCTATGCTACTAATATGTCTCAAGGAATTGCAATGTTAGGAGAAGTGGCCACTATGCTCTCTAGAACGCTTAAAGAAGCTGATATAGAGATTTGCGAGATTCATCATCGATACAAAAAAGACGCCCCCAGCGGTACAGCACTCACGCTCGGGCAAAAATGCGCAAAAGCAAGAGGGCTTGATTTTGACAAAATTCGCATATCTGGCAGAGATGGCAATATAGGCCAAAGAAGCAACGATGAAATCGCACTGATGAGTCTAAGAGGCGGGGATGTAGCAGGGAGGCACACTATTGGATTTTATATGGATGGGGAATACATAGAGATCACCCACAATGCAACTTCCCGCCTAACCTTTGCAAAAGGAGCCTTAAAAGCTGCCAAATGGCTTATCAATCAAAAAAATGGTCTTTATGACATCAATGATATTTTTTAAAAGTATTTTAAAAAATTAAATTTTGAGATATAATCAACGCAAAAAAATCATTGGAAATTACTGTGGCAAAACAAAAAAATCAACCCGAATCGCTCTAAATAACCCTTTGGAAAAGTGCTGATAAACTCCGAAAAAATATCGATGCTGCTGAGTATAAGCACATCGTGCTAGGTCTTGTATTTCTAAAATATATCTCTGATAGTTTCCTTGAACTTTACAATTCCCTATTAGATCAAAAAGATGCTGTGGGGGGGGGGGATGAAGAGGATAAAGACGAATACAAAGCCGAAAATGTCTTCTTCGTCCCTCCTAGTGCTAGGTGGGATCATCTCCAAAACAGTGCAAAATTATCAAATATCGGAAAAATACTCGATGATGCGATGGATCAGATCGAAAAGGAAAATCCATCCTTAAAAGATGTCCTCCCAAAAAACCTAGATCCAAAAGCCTTAGGGGAACTCATAGATCTCATAGGAAATATTTCCTTAGGAGATGCCAAGCTAGGAGTGCTGATGGCGTATTGATTGGACTATTAAAGAAAGTGTTCAAGCAAAATTAAGAACCACCATCAAAAGAACTTTGAGAGAGTTTGGTTATCCTCCGAATATGCAGGTTCTAGCAACAGAAACAGTGGTAAAACAAGCCGAAATAATAGCTAGTGAAATATAACCGATTAAAGCGAGATTTAAATCTCAAAAACCAAGTTTGTGATTTTTCTATCTAGACTTTTTTCTGTTGTGCATCTAAATCAGTCAAAAGCTTCTCACCCTTAGCAAAACTATCCCTATCAAATTCTGTGAAACTAATATACACACTCTCTTTTGGCTTTCGTGCCACTCTCTGCAAAGACTCAGAAACATCTCTAGCAATCTCTCGTTTTTGCTCGGCACTAAGCTTTCCACCGACTTTTATATCAACATAGGGCATTTTTTCTCCTCACCAACTAAACCCGCCACCAAGTTTCAAGCTAATATAACTTGGAACACGAGATCCTGAAATATCTGTTAATTTAAGATTTGATTGAAGTGCTAGATCTAAAAAACCTAAAATATTAATTCCCCCAGTGAGTATCACGCCCTCCCCTGCTTGACTTTGAAAATCATACATACTTCCAAAACGGAAATCAACATATTTAAAATCAAACATAATTCCCCCACCAATCATTTGATTTTTTGGGGAAAGATATGAAAGAGTATTATTAGGCTTGAGATCTATATCCATAGCTAGAGATAAAAAATGCCATTCATAAGAAATTCCCGCACGAACTTGCGATTCAAGAATGATTTTTTGATTATTGCCAAGCGAAATGACGGGAGCATTGATATTTTTTGCCACAATACCTACGGTTAAATCTTTATAATTATATAAACCCCCAATATCTATACCAAATGTATTTTGAGGAGCTGGAACACTACCTACATTTATACCATCAGAAATGGTATTAAAAGATCCCTTTTGATTCACGCTCTGACCAAATGCAAAGATATATTTAGCCGCAAAGCCTATACTAAGATTTCCAAAAGGTGTATAAAAGGCTTGTCCATAACCAATTGGTATTTCTCCCAAAAGTAAATCTGTAGCTTGTATGTGATGCTCTGCATCATCACTTAGGATTGAATAATTATCATAATCTGATTTATTAGAATTACTTAAGGTAATATCATTATTATTCACATCTATTCTCACATAGTTGCCATCTGAAGAAGTGATAATTTGATTATGGGTAGGATCAAAACTTGCATTAGCAGAGAAAAAAGCACTTCCAAATATACCAAAAGCAATAGCACCTCTTCCATCAACTCCATTCCCTCCTATCTGCCCTATTAGTCCATTTTGAGTATTAAAACTCAAATCATTTTTATCCAATGCTTTTTTTATGATATCTAGGCTTTTGATAAGATTTTCAGTATCGGGACTAGAAGTCAGTTTTACAGTTCCTAGTGTATTTAAAATATCATTCACATTAATATTTCCATTTTGACCTTTATTGGCTAAATCAGCGATTCCATTGACTTGTTCAGGAGTTAAATTTTGGATAATATTTTTTAAAATACCTGTGTTATCGCCACTTTTGTCAATCGCATCAAGTATCTGACCTTGAAGATAATTAAAAGCATTATAACCACTAGCATTCAAGGAGCCATCTGAGAGAGTTGTGGCAGCTTTAAATTGCGCTATTGCATCATCTATGCTTGCAGCATTTTTGATTTTATCGCCCTCTGCTCCGCCAATAGCATTTCCTAACAAAGTTTTAATATCGCCAAGCTGAGAAAATACATCATCAGCTCCACCAGAGACACCACTAGCTCCGGCAAGAATAGCACCTCCAACCGAAGAACTTGAATTCCCCTCAATAGAGATATTCTTTATATCATCTACCTTTACATTTGCCAAATTCAGCAAATTGGTTTCTCTAACATTAGTGCCAAAACTATAGGCAAATCTTGATTTTCTATCCATCCCAAGCAATGCAGGATTATAATAAAGTGCCCACTGTGAATTTCTAAGGGCAACCCCTGCTCCCCCCATACTTGAAGAAATATTTCCCATAGATCCAAACTCAAGAGCATCTAAGGCAATACCAAACAAAGAACCTGCTAGAATCATTTTAGAAATTTGTCTCATGAATCCTCCTTTTATATTATTATAACTTCTTCTTGAAGCTTGACACCATATTCATCAAAAACTCTTTTTTTGCCTAAATCAATCAAATTTATAGCATCTTCAAAACTACCCTTTCCAAGATTGATTAAAAAATTTGCGTGTTCTTTTGAGAAACCAACATCCCCTATATTATATCCTTTTAAACCTACAGATTCCAATAATTTTCCTGCAAAATTTCCTTCAGGATTTTTAAAGCAACTTCCACAGCTTGGTTTTTTTGGATGTGAAGAACGCATCGTTTCAAATGTTTTGACCAATTCAGTTCTGAAACCAGATATTTTTTTGAATCTTGCTGCTAGTATCACACCCTTTATATCACTACTGCGATAACCCATAGAAAGACTATTCACATCAACCCATTTCCCATCAATACACACACAATCCAAAACATTTTTAATTTCATATTCTTTCATTCCTGCATTCATCTTAACAAGTCCGCCAAGACTTCCAGGTAAGGTACGCAAAAATTCTAATCCTGCGAGATTTAAATCCTTAAAATGTCGATAAATCTTTGCACTACTCGTTGCACCACCCACTTCAATAAAATCATTTTTATCCAAAAGATAGTCGTAATCTTCCCCCAATATGGCAATATTTTTTGCCTCATGAGAAACTAATAGATTGTTTCCATAGCCAATTATTTGAAGATCTTCGTTTATATCCTGAAGATTTTGTATAACTTTTACAGGCAAAGAAGAGCCGATTTTTATACTAGAATATTTTGAAAAATCAATCATCTTTATCATAAAACAAACTTCGGTATAAGATTTATCAATGTCCTTGTGTAATCCAAAAGCATATTAAGCATCCAAGGCATCGTTAAAATAATCACGCCAATAACTGCTAAAATCTTAGGGACAAAAGAAAGTGTCATTTCATTTATTTGGGTTGTCGCTTGAAAAATACTCACTAACAATCCCACAATCAATCCTGCCAAAAGAATAGGCAGAGAAATAATCAAAGTGATTTTATAAGTTTCAATCGCTAATCCCATCAATTGCGATTCCAAGTTCTACTCCTATTTTTCATACAAATCTCTGCGATTATACCCAATTATTTGTGCAAAGAGACTTTATTTTAGCTTTTTATGTGTATTATTTGGATACTAAATTTCATCTTTAAAAGGATAAAATCGCAATGGTAGAGGTTTTAAAAAAAATAACCCAAAAAAGGGATCTCAAGATTTCTAATTTGGGCTTTGGCTTTGGTCAGAATATCCCTGAAAAAAGAGAAGTTCCACTATGTCCTCCAAATTTTGATCCAAATATGCCTCTAATGATTGCAGAAATAAAACGATGTTCGCCTTCAGCAGGACAAATTGGAGAAATCACAAACCCTATCAAGTTGGCACAAACATACCTAAATAACGGTGCAAAAGTTATTTCTATTCTGACTGAAGAAGATTACTTTAACGGAACTCTAGCAGATCTTATATCGGTCAAAAATACCTTCAAAAATGCCACTATCTTAAGAAAGGATTTCATTCAATATGCTGAGGAAATAAAAATATCATATCTAGCTGGAGCCGATATGATACTCATCATCATTGCGATGTTTATGGGTGAAAAAACAAAAGAAGAAGAACTTCAAAAAATTTTATCTGAATGCAAAAGCTATTCCCTAACGCCACTTTTTGAAATACATAATCAAGAAGAATGTGATTTTGCTCTCAAGTTAAATCCATCTATTTTGGGCATTAATTCTAGAAATTTGAACACTTTTGATATTGATAAAAATAAAGCATTGAATCTCAAAACATTCATTCCAGGCCATATCAAAACTATTTTTGAATCTGGTATAGATTCAAGTTTTGATGGGTATCTTGTTGGGAGTTTTGGATTTGATGGAATGCTTTGTGGGAGTTACTTAGTAAAAAATGAAGGTAAAAATCTTCCAAACCTCATCAAGGCTTATCAAAAAGGCAAGAAACAAAAAAGTTCCTTTTTCCCACAAATTTTTAAAAGTCTTTATGGCACCCCCTATCCTCTCATTAAAATTTGCGGTATTACAAACATTGATGATGCTATTGCTTGTGCAGAGGCTGGAGCAGATTTGATTGGATTTATTATGGCGGATCAAAGCCCAAGATATCAAGATCAAAAATCTATCAAAGAAATATCAAAAGCTCTTAGCAGACTCTATCCTCAGATTTTAAAAGTAGGTGTTATTATGAATAAAAAAGATTCCCTTATCCGTGCAAAAGAGCTCTTTAAAGAAGGAATTTTAGATGGCTTACAACTTCATAGCTATGATTCTTCTAGTAATGAATTTGGTGGCTTTAATCTCAAAGAAGCTGATTTTAATTTCTATGTCTGCGTGAATTTTGAAAATATTTCAGATTATCCAGAAGAAACTATTTCACCTTTTGTTTTGCTTGATTCCAAAACCACGCTTGGAGGCGGTAGCGGTAAGAGTATTTCACTAACTGAACTTCAAAAATTAAAAAATACAATCAAAAATTTATTTATTGCTGGAGGTATTGGGGAAGACAATATTCATGACATTCTAGCTTTAAAACCAAAAATGCTTGATATCAACTCAAAAATAGAATCCAGTATAGGGAAAAAAGATATTAATAAACTAAAAAACATCATCAACACCATCAAATTAGCTTCTAAATAGGAAAAACAATGGAAAAAATACCCTTAAAATCTCATCATAAGTTTTTTGGTCAAGCAAAAAATTTTGGCGGACAATACATCCCTGAGATATTGCGTCCTGCACTTCTTGATCTTGAAAATGCGTATAAAAAAATATTTCCAAGCAAAACCTATCAAAGAGAACTCAAAGATTTATTAAAACATTTTGTGGGACGTCCTACCCCTCTAATATATGCAAAAAATGCTTCAAAAATTTTAGGAAATGAAATTTTTCTAAAGTTTGAAGGACTTGCCAACACAGGTGCACACAAAATAAATAACGCTGTCGGACAAGTTTTGTTAGCAAAAAAGATGGGGAAAAAAAAAGTCATCGCTGAAACAGGAGCTGGACAACACGGACTTGCTACTGCTGCAGCGGCTGCAAAGCTAGGTCTTAGCTGTGAAGTATATATGGGAGAAATTGATATTGCAAGACAAAGACCCAATGTTTTTAATATGGAACTTTTTGGAGCAAGGGTTATTAGCGTAACTTCAGGTACAAAAACACTCAAAGATGCCGTCAATGAAACCTTGAGAGTATGGAGCAAAGAAAGTTCAGAGACGTTTTATGTATTAGGAAGTGCATTGGGCCCTTATCCGTACCCCGACATTGTAAGAGATCTCCAAAGCATCATTGGAAAAGAAGTTAAAAAACAATGCAAAGATTATTTTGAAACTCTTCCTGATATTATGATAGCGTGTGTTGGAGGAGGAAGTAATTCAATAGGGTTTTTTAGCGAGTTTGTAAATGATAAAAGTGTTCGTCTTGTTGGCGTGGAGGCTGGAGGCATTGGGAATCAGGTAGGTGAAAATGCCACCCGAATGAGCAAAAATAGCAAAAAAGGCATAGCACAGGGTTATAAAAGTATTTTTTTACAAGATAACCAAGGCAATCTCTCCCCTACTCATTCTATCAGTGCAGGACTTGATTATGCAGGAATTGGCCCTCAATTAGCCTATCTAGGAACAATTGGCAGAATTGAATTTACCTCAGCACTTGATAGCAAGGTTATTGAAGCATTGAAATTTTTTGCCAAACACGAAGGCATTATTCCTGCTTTAGAATCATCTCACGCTCTAGCAGAAGTGATAAACATTTCCCAAAAAGTAAAAAACAAAAAAATCATCGCTAACATCTCTGGGAGAGGAGATAAAGATATATTTATCACAGCAAAAACTATCAACCCTAAAGATTGGGTAAAATTCCTAAAAGAAGAGATTGCGAGAATGCAAGAATTAAGGATTGATTCAAAATGAAATATAAAAAAACAAATATATTGATGGGTCATATTATCGCAGGTTATCCAACTAAAGAAATCAGCATTCAAGCAGGAATTGGGATATGTAAAGGTGGGGCAAAATACTTAGAAGTTCAGTTCCCTTTCTCTGATTCAAATGCTGATGGGCCAATCATTGAAAATGCTTCCCATCAGGCATTAGTCAATGGTTTTAATATTCAAGATGGATTTGAGATTATCAAAAATCTTAGGGTAAATACTTCTAGCAAAATATTAATCGTAGCCTATGCAAACACTATTTACGCCTACGGAATCGAAAAATTTGTCAAAAAAGCAAAACAGTGTGGAGCAGAAGGCCTTATTGTGCCCGATCTCCCATTTGAAGAAGATGAAGATTTAAGAAAAATTGCTAGCAATGAAGATTTTAAAGTGATTGAACTCATAGCACCTGGAATGAGTCCTAAGAGAATAAAAAAACTTTCAAGAACTTCAGATCCTTTTGTGTATGTGGTAGCAAGAACAGGAACCACTGGGAAAAAAACTCAAATCAATCAAGATTTATTTGAATGGATAGAGTTTGTAAAAGCTCATGCTCGCAAAAAAATAGCACTAGGCTTTGGTATTAATTCTAGCTCTCAAATTAAAGCACTTGAAGGAAAGGTTGATATTGTAGTGGTAGGAAGTTATTTTGTAGAAAAAATAACCTCAAATACACAAAATACACAGATTTCACTCCAAAAATACACATCAAATCTATTGTCTTTTTGATTTATTAGTTGCATCTAACTGTAAGTAACAATAGGTATCACTTATGGAGGTTGTGAAAATTTTTTTATCTATATATTCACTATTTGGTGTTATATTTTAATTAAGATCGTGTGAAATTTCAAAGGAAAAAAATGCAATACTTTAAAAATGCTAAAATATTTCAAGCAGAGGGAGAATTTTTCGAGGCAATGGCTATAGAGAATGGGAAAATTGCTTGGTTAGGAAAAAATGAGGATATAAAAGATAAAAATGCTTTTGATTTAGAAAACAACTTGGTTATTCCTACTTTTATTGATTCACACACCCATCCTAGTATGGTTGCAAAAAATATTGATAGGGTTCCCTGCCTACCACCACTTGTTAATTCCATAGCCGAAATGCTAGAAGCACTCAAAAAATCTCCTCAAAACACTGGGAATGAAGACGACTGGTTGGAGGGATATGGCTGGGATGAAAATGTTTTTAGTGAAAACAGACTCCCTACCTGCAAAGATCTTGATAAAATTTCTACCACTCAACCTATTATTGTTTATCATTCATCTTATCATTTAATTGTCTGCAATTCAAAGGCTATAGAAATAGCTGGTGTCAATAGAAATACTAAAGATACACAGAAGGGCAAAATAGGCAGATTTGATAATGGCGAACCTAATGGGATTTTTTATGAAATGGAAGCTATTAACCTTATTGCAAATAAACAAAAACCTGATAGCTTTGAAGATATCATAAACCAAGTCCTAAAGTTAGGGAAAAAATACGATTCATTGGGAATAAGCGGTGTGGCTGATATGCTTTGTCTTTTTCACCCTTATGATAGGATTGATATCTATCAAGAAGCCAAAAAAAGAGGGTTCAATCAAAAGGTTGTGCTTTATTATGAGTGGGGTGCGATTAAAAAGCTAGGCAAGAAGCCTTTAAAAAGAGAAGTGGGGGATATTTTTATTGGTGGTATCAAACTTTTTATGGATGGAAGCATTGCAGGAAGAACTGCCTTTATGAAAAAACCTTACCCTAACTGCGATGATGTAGGGATGAAAATGATGGATAAAGATGAATTGCTTGATGCGATTAGTTATGCTAGAGAAAATCACCTTCAAGTTTCCATTCACGTGATGGGAGATGCCTCTATTGAGTTTATTGTTAATATCTGCAAAGATATAGAGCCCTGGCTCAAAGACACACCTAATATAAGACTTGAACACGCTTCAATTATGTCTATTTCTATACTAAAAACAATGAAAGAAGCCAAAATGTCTTTTGGTATAGCTCCACAACCTATATTTCTTTTTTCTGAATATATGGCTTATAAAAATAACTTATCCAATGATTTATTAACGATGGCATATGGAATGAAAACAGATGATGAATATATTCTCACCACACTTTCTAGCGACGCGCCTGCTACACTTTGGGTAGATCCTGAAAATCTCTACACAACATTAAGTGCAAGTGTGAATCGTATCAGCTCTACTGGCGAAGATATGAATAAAAAAGAAGCCATTAGTGTTTCAAAAGCTATTGATATGCTTTCAATCAATGGAGCGAAAATAATGGGTTTAAAAGACACAGGGAAACTAGAGGTTGGATATGAAGCAAGTTTTCAAATCCTTGATAGAGATATCTTCAATATCCCCACTCAGGATCTAGCAAACATTCTCCCAAAAGAAGTGTATATCAAAGGAGAAAAAGTCTTTTGATAAAAAATTTTTAAGCTAATTGAAGTTTTTCAAAAAAGCTCTGAGGTTCCTAGAGGCTTGTCTGATACGATTTTCATTCTCTATGAGTGCGATTCTCACGTAGCCTTCTCCGTGTTCGCCAAATCCAACCCCAGGACTAAGTGCGATCTTTGCTTCTTTTAATAGTCTTTTAGAAAATTCAAGACTGCCTAAATGCTCAACACAAGGGGGGATTTTTGCCCAAATAAACATACTTGCTTTTGGTTTATTTATTTCCCATCCAGCATCCTTGAAGCTTTTTATAAGAACTTCCATTCGCTTTTCATATTTTTTCTTGATTTCTTCTACGCAATCTTGATTACCATCTAATGCAATGGTGGCTGCTATTTGCATAGGAGTGTAGATACCATAATCAATCCAGCTTTTGATTTTTTGCAATGCTGTGATCATTTTAGTACTTCCCACTACAAAACCAATTCGCCACCCAGCCATATTGTAGCTTTTACTGAGTGTATAGGTCTCAACAGCAACATCTTTTGCTCCCTGCACCTGCATAATGCTAGGGGTTTCATACCCATCATAGCATAAATCAGCATAAGCAATATCGCTGATGATATAAAAACGCTCTTGCTTTGCCAAAGCAACTAAACGTTCATAAAAACTCTTATAAGCCACAACCGTGGTAGGATTATGAGGAAAATTCACAACTACAAACTTTGGTTTAGGCATTGCCTCTTTGAGTAATCTTGATACATTATCAAAAAAATGATCTTCATCAAGCTCCATTTTTTCATTCCACTTGATACCAAACCTAGCAACATTTGCACCATTAAGTATGAAAGCATAATAATGGATAGGATAAGCAGGTTCAGCAACAATTGCATTATCACCGGGATTTGTAATTGCCTGTATCAAATGCACATAACCTTCTTTGCTTCCCATACTCACACAAACTTCATTGTTAGGATCAAGATCTACATTATATTTACGTTTATACCAGTTGCATATTCCTAAGCGTAATTTATAGATACCCTTACTTGCAGAATAACCTTGATTTTTTGGCTTAGAAATGGCTTCGCATAATTTTTGTATAATATGCTCTGGAGTAGGTCCATCAGGATTTCCCATACTGAAATCAATCACATCTTCATTGTGTTGTCGCATATCAAGCTTGATTTCATTGATAGCAGCAAACACATACTTTGGTAATCGCTTTATTTTTTCAAATTCTATCTCATCAAACATATTTTTTCCTATTCTTTATCAAAATTCTGAAAATCCACTTTGATTCCATTTTTTATGATAGCGGGATTTTGGGCATCTGTCACCATAATAAAGCCGACTCCTTCCAATATCGTTAAGGTTATTTCTTTGGCTGTAGCACTTTGAGTTATGAGATTAATAATTTGTAAATTTTTATCATAAAGGACAATTCTTGGTCTCCAAGAATTGTTATTTGAAATAATAGTGATATTTCCTTTTCCCTTTACACTAAACCAGTATTCGCCACTCACTTCAGTTACTTCAAGAGTTTGAGGAGCTTGTATTTCTTTGGTATTGGCAAGTTTAGGATCTATAAGTTCAACATCATACTCCCAATCTGAAATAGAATTTCTCTTAATATCCAAAAAAATATATCCTCGTTTGGCTAATTCGTTGATGATGATAGAAGGATCCAATGCATGTTCAGTCGAAAAACTAAAAACTATCTTTGACATGCCTTTTTTATATTGTGCTTGTGATACTGCAAAATACGAATAACCCATGGAAGAAAGTGCACTATTAATACTTCTAGCTAAAAAAATTGGTGTCGTCTGTGAAGCAAATGTTATATTTAAATCGCCAGGTTGATTGAATTTTAATATCAATAACCCATTATCCTTGAGTGTGGTCACAACTTTTTTAATATCAAGTCTTCCATCTAAATAAAAACTGTCTCTATTTTCAAAAATCCTATTAATAAAATTTTTATTCACATTATAAGATTGGATTCCTATAAGATTCTGAACTTTTTCATCAAGCATATCTCCCCACAAGGTAAATAAAAACAGAAAAAAGCAGAAGAAAAACTTTCTCATTATTGTTCTTGAGTAGGCTCTTGAGCACTCAATTCCAAATATTTTGAATATTTAATCTGTTTGAGCCCATCTTTTGGAGTGTATAAAAATCTCAAGGGATAGGCCTTGTCATAATCCACTCTTTCAGCATTAGATTCTATGCTAAGCTCCCCGTGGCCAAAAGATATCAGCAAACTGTCATCTCCAGCTTTTATCAAATAATCATCTTGAATAATGGTTTGTTTTTTTTCTTTAGTGTTTAGATCTATCACCTCTAACCAGAGGCTTTTTTTTGGAGTTACTAAAATCTCACGAGAACCAAGATTGCTTTGTTTGACTTCTTCAATAGCATTAACTTCCCTAGGAGAAACAACTTCCTCATCAGAAGGAGCAGGAACTAAATTATCAACCCTATTCATAGATTTGGAATCCATTTGGGGTTTAATTTCATTCATATGAGAAATTGGATTATTTTTAGAATTTGCAGTAGCTTTATTATCTGAGAAAATCTGATTTTGATCTTTATTGTCAAATTCAAGGGGTTGATTATATTTGTCTATATTTTCTTCTTCAATACTAGTATTTTGAATGGGTCTATCTATGATCTGCGAATCAGAATAATGAAAAAGACTTTTATAAACAAAATATCCAGCCAAAACAACAACTATCAAACCAATTAAAATATAAAATCGCTTTTTTGAAGTGAGTTGTTTTTTTCTTTCTTCTATCAAGTCGTCTTTTTCCTTTTGAGTATCCAAATAAAGATTACTTGTGGAATTCTCAACACTTAAACTTCTTCCATCATCTTGGTTATCAAAATCTATAAAAAATCGCTCGTCATATTCTTTAAGCCAAGGACTCAAATCAACCTTATATTCACGTTCAAGTATTTTTAAAAATCCAACTACACGCACCCTTTGAACATTAGAAAATCTTTTTTCTAGTATATCTTCTATCTTGTTCATAGAAATCTTTGTTGTTTTATTGATTTCTCTCACACCAATTTTCTTGAGTATATCTATTGCTTCATCCATTTCAAGACATCCTATTGATTAAAATTCCAGCTGCTACGCTTACATTAAGTGAATTGAAACCACTTTTTATTTTGACTGACACTATTTTATCAAGTTTTGATAAAATTTTCCTATTCAATCCATCGCCTTCATTACCCAAAAATAAAGCCCACTTGCTTTTAACATTCACTTCTTGAATATTCTCACCCCTCATATCTGCTCCATAGCAAAAAAAATCTTCATTTTTTAACTCATTAATAATATCTAAAATATTTTTGGATATACAAAATGGAATATCCAGCATCGCACCCACACTTGAACGCAAAACGCCTTCATAAGAAATGCTTTCTGAAACTCCTAAAATAATTCCATCTACCCCAAGACAATAGGCACTTCTAAAAATAGCACCTATATTTCCAACATCAGTAATACCACAAAGCACTAAAAGTTTATCAAATTTTTTGATATCTTTTAAAGGGGTTTGTGCGGGAGGAATAATCTTTGCCAAAAATCCCTGATGATTCCCTCCCTTTGCTAGGGATTGTGCTTTTTTATTATCCAAACGCAAGATCACCTGATTGTTTCTAGCTATCATAGAAAAAAGCTTGGGTTCAATGTCTTTAGAAAGATAGATCTCTTGAATTTTTTCACGATGATGCTCTAATAGATACATAATAACCTGTTTTCCATAAACGATCATTTAGATTGTCCTTCTTTGCAGATTTCTTCATAAATAGTTTTAATATCTTTATTTTCAAGCTTAGCAAGAATTTTAGCTTTTATCTTAGGTGGCATATCCATTTGTACTACTTGGGTCAAACTCAATGAAGGCTCTAACACTTTTTCTACACTCATCACTAAAGCCCACTCACCACTTATATTAGATTTTTTTATTTGTTCTAGCACATCTATTGTCTTTCCATGGAAAAATTTTTGATGCACTTTGGTCATTTCCTTAATAGCAAATAAATCAGCATCTGGGTACAAAGAAGCAATATCCTCCAAAGACTTCAAAATCCGATGTGGGCTCTCATACATAACAATCACAATATCTTGATCTAGAGTAGAAATACCTTTTATAATGTTACTGATATGATCTTTTCTGTCTTTTTGTTTGTGTGGCAAAAAACCCGTGAATAAAAACCCATCAGAATGTATGCCAGAGAAACAATAAGCATTCACGCCTGCACTAGCTCCAGGCAAAACATCATAGGGAATATTATTATTGATTGCATATGCAACCAGACTCACCCCAGGATCACTCACACAAGGCATTCCCGCATCACTCATAAAAACAACATTTTTTTCAAAAAAACTTTTATCAACAGAGGCTAAAAATTCTTTTTCATTATGGGAGTGAAACGAAATAAACTGTTTGGTATCAAAAATTGTAGGAAAATTATCCTGAACAAGGGGATTTTTTTCAAGAAGAGAAATAAGTTTCTTGCTAACCCTAATATCCTCACACATCAGTACATCTGAATCTGCTAAAACCTTCAAAGCACGAAGAGTAATATCAGCCAAATTGCCTATAGGCGTGGGCAAAAGGGTTAGCACAAAATTATTTTAGACTGTATTTTTGCTTGAATTTTTCAACCCTACCAGCTGCATCGGCTATTTTATCGCTGCCTGTATAAAAGGGATGACAAAAACTTGATATATCAATCCTGAGTTCACTTTTTGTGCTCAATACCTCAATTTCTTTCCCACTTGTAACACAAGTAACCTTACAAGGGACGTATTCTGGATGAATGCCTTTTTTCATAAATATTCCTTAAAAATTTTTACATCACTGTGCAATTCTAGCCTAAATATGCTTAGAATTTATTAAAAGCATTCCTTAAGTTGGCAACCTCAAAGATAACAATCTTTGCGTATAGGTATTCTTTGGGTTGCTGAATACTTCTTTAACATTCCCATACTCCATCATTTTACCTTTATAAAGAACTATGACATCATCACATACAGACTCAATCACATCTAAGTCATGACTGATAAATAAATAACTCAATTCATATTCTTTTTGAAGTTTTAAAAGCAGCTCAAGTACAATTTTCTGCATACTCTTATCAAGTGCGGATGTAGGCTCATCTAAAATAATAATTTTAGGCTTTAAAGCAATTGCCCTAGCAATAGCCACTCTTTGTCTCTGTCCTCCACTTAATTGATGAGGATAGAACTCCATAAAACTAGCATCAAGACCTACAGATTCGAGAATTTTACTAATTCCTTTATGGTTTTTTTGATTGCCTAATCTCAAAGCTTCAAAAATAATATCACCCACCCTCATTCTAGGATTTAAAGAAGCGTAAGGATCTTGAAAAACGATTTGGATATTTTTTCGATAAGGTTTGAATTTTTTTTGGTTCATCTTATGCACTTCATCACCTAAAATCCATTCTTCTCCCACACTTTCTACTAATTTTAAAATCCCCATTGCTAAAGTACTTTTTCCACTTCCAGATTCCCCCACTATACCTATTGTTTGTCCGCTATAAAGACTTAAAAATATTCCGCTTATGATTGTATTTTCACTTTTATCAAAAAAGAACTTTGATTTTGGATAGCTCACCGCAAAATCTTTAATCTCAAGCACTTTTTTATCTCCTGCTGAGAGTGTTTTTTGAGGCAATATTAAAGCATCTAAAAGTTTTTTAGTATAAGCATGTTTAGGAGAAGAAAAAACCTCCTGCGTACTCCCACTTTCGCAAATTTTACCCTCACTCATCACATAGACTCTGTGGGCAAAATTTTTTACGATACCTAAATCGTGACTGATAAATAAAATAGCTATTTTATTTATTTCGCTTAACCGATAGAGTAAATCTAAAATCTGTTTTTGAATACCCATATCTAGGGCTGTAGTTGGTTCATCGCATATCAAAAGTTTAGGATGATTCACTATTGCCATAGCAATAGCCACTCTTTGTCTCTGGCCACCACTAAGTTCATAAGGGTAGCGATTTTTTAGAACTACATCTAATCCAACTTGTTCAAAAACCTCATCTACCTTCTTATTCATAATCTTTGAACCTAGATGCCGCTGATGCAAAAAAAGAGATTCCAAAACTTGCTTACCAACCTTCTGAAGTGGATTCAAACTACCTAGAGGCTCTTGAGCAATGTATCCAATTTCCTTGCCTCGAAGAAATTGTATTGAGCTTGTTTTTAATTTCAGTAAGTCCTTGCCATCAAATTCAATATTTCCGCTCCTAATAAAAATATCTGAATAAAGTCTTAATATCATATTAGAGAGAAAACTTTTCCCGCTTCCAGATTCACCAACAAGCCCCACCCTCTGTGCTAGAGAAATATCTAAATCAATATCTTTAAGCCCAAAACCATTTAAAAAGCCACAATTCAAAGACTTAATACTTAGTAATGGGGATTTATTTGACATTTGAATCAAAGGCATCTCTAACCCCCTCCCCTATAAAAACCAAAATAGAAAGTAAAATGGCCACTGCCATAAAACCTACAATGCCAATATGAGGAGAAGTGAGATTGTTTTTGCCTTGCGAGAGAAGTTCTCCTAAAGAAGCACTTCCAACAGGCATACCAAAACCCAAAAAGTCAAGACTAGTAAGCGTGGCGATACTTCCTGCCATAATAAAAGGAACATAAGTGATGGTCGCCACAAGCGCATTGGGCAAAATATGATAGAAAATAATCCTAAAATCACTTGTTCCTAGTGCTTTAGAGGCCTTTACATAATCCATATTCCTGCCTCTTAAAAATTCAGCACGAACAACCCCAACTAGGCTCATCCAGCTAAAAATAAGAACTAAAGCCAAAATCCACCAAAAATTTGGTGCAACAAAACTAGAAATAATAATCACTAAAAATAGCATCGGTATGCCACTCCAAATTTCTACAAAGCGTTGCCCAAATAAATCTAATACGCCCCCATAATATCCTTGCAAAGCACCCACACTAACACCAATCACAACACTAAAAAAACTCAAAACAAGAGCAAAAATAATCGAAATTCTATACCCATAAAGAAGTCTTGCACTCACATCTCTAGCTTGATCATCAGTGCCTAACCAGTGTTTTAAGCTAGGGGAATTGGGGGCAGGAGAGTCCAAATCCATTATAATCGTATCATAACTGTAAGGAATGATAGGATAGATAACAAAAGCATTTTGAAGAAGTTTTTTTACATCAGGGTCATTGTAATTAGCCTCTGTGTCAAAATCACCACCAAAGGTTGTTTCAGGATAACTAACAAAAATAGGAAAATAAACCCTGTGATCTTGATAGATAAACAGAGGTTTTTGATTTGCAATAAAATCTGCTCCCATGGAGGTGACAAATAAAATAACAAAAATCCATAAAGAATAAAATGCCCTTTTGTTTTTACAAAATACATTCCATCTGCGTTTAAATATAGGAGAATTCGTAAAACCAAAAAAGCTCATTTTAGACCAATCCCCTTGTTTCTAAGAATTGTACAAAATTATTATAAATTTATAATAATTTTATTTGAGGATTTAATCCCCAAATAAAACCTAAAACTCGGTTGCAAGGGTTAAAAAATATCTCCTTCCTTCATAACTCGCATTCCAAAGATTAATAAGATTATCCTGTGCACCCTTGCCTTTCTCATAAGATCTATAATCAATAAAATTAGTATTTAAAAGATTTTGAATTCCAAGACTTATGCGAAAATTCTTATTGATTTTGTAATTGACTCCAAGATTTAAAACATAATATGGCTTATACCATTTAGCGAGATAATCTCCCCAAACTTTCGCAATATTTGGCTCTTTTTTGCTCCCTGCATTTCTATATCTTTCAGATTTATATACACCTTGCAAATATACATCTACTTTCCCCATCACATCATAACCTAAACTTAAATTAACCTGATGTTTTGGAGTGTTGGTAATAGGATTTCCTTTGCTTTTACCTGTGAGTTGCTCACTTTGCATAAAAGTATAGTTCAAATCAACTCTAAAGCCATAGATAGGTTTGATAGAAAATGTACTTTCTATGCCTTGAGAATATGCCTCATCCACATTCAAGTTAATACTACAGCCAATACTAGCACTATCGTGTCCAACAACATAGGGATTGAAACAACCAGGATCGCCATACTTTAGAGAGTCTCTATTGATCTTGTTTTTGTAATTATTTCTGAAATAAATAGCAGAAAAATCGACATATTCAAAATCAAGAGCAAAGCCACCCTCATAACTCACAGAAGTTTCAGGTTTAAGATCTTTATTGCCCAAAAATGGTGCTCCACCTTGAGCACCATAACCAAATGCAGAAGTAGTGGTCTCACTCAAATAAGGCTGCTTATACCCCGTAGAAACCCCACCTCTTAACTGAAACCACTCAATAGGATTATAAGTCAAGTACGCACGAGGAGAAATATTATTGCCAAATTGCTGATCGTAGGTATATCTAGCACCTAATGTAAGGATAATATTATCTAAAAAAATACTTTGATTTTCTAGATACACAGAAACCTGATTTTTTAATGTATTCACTCCATTTGGGGTTGCATATGGATTATAGTTAGTAGTGGTTAGCGTCTTATCAGTATTCATACCCGCCTTTGAACTATCGTGACTCACAGGATATGGATTAGTCCCATATGGTGAATCATGAAAAGTTTGTAACCAATATTGTGCTCCTAAGGTGAGAGTATCTGCAAACCAGCTATTAGTATAAACAGGCACATTAAACTGTGTTTGCAAAATCATATCATTGCCTTTAATGTCTCTATTTTCGTGGCTTGAATCAGTGAGTGATTTTTGATAAGGAACAACACGCCCCCTATTCACGGTATTATTGTATTGCAAAGTACTCTTACTCTCGCCCCAATCATAACTCCCTATATGTGCCAAAACATAGTTATATCGATAATTCACATAAAACTCTGGCGAAGAAGTAAAATCACCGAGCTGCTTTTGTCTATTATCATAATTTTGATAGCCATTTGCAAAATCAAAATAAAAATAATTCTTCTCGTCCATAGCATAAGCCAATCTCAATCCTATGTTGTAGATATTTCCTTCAGTTGGATTCCCGATATAGCCTGGAGTGGATGTTTTGGTAGTTCCATCTATTGCTTTATATTGAAAATCTACATTTGAGGCATTACGATAGGTATAATTCCCTCTTAACTGAAAGGCAAGTTTATTTTTGATGATTGGGCCTGAAGTATAAAAATTTGCACCGTAATAGTTGCTAAATTCCTTGCGTTCATTGATTGTAGTTTGAAACTCTATGGCACTTTCATATTCGGTCATATTAGGTTTTTTGAGAATAATATTCACCACCCCACCAAGTGCATCACTTCCATAAAGTGTGCTCATAGGGCCTCGTATGACTTCAATATGATCAATAGCCACCCTAGTAGGCATAAAGCTTGTCAATGCTTGTGCCCAACCATAATTCTCCGTACCCACATCTCCTCCCACATCTTGACGCAAACCATCTACAAGATAGAGAGTATAAGTCGCAGGCAATCCTCTGATAGAAATTTCATAGCCTCCTGTTTTACCTTGTCCTGTTCCAATATCCACGCCAGGTACATTAAACACCGCTCCAGCTAAATCGTGATAATCTACTTCTTGCAAATTCTTCTCTCCAATCACAGATATAGAGGCGGGAGCATCTTTTATATCTTGTGCAAATCCTGAAGCAGAAACGACAGATTTTTCAAGCACATAAGCCTTCTCTCCTCCTTTTTTGCTTTCATCTGCTAAAAGCAAAAAAGGAGACAAAATAGCACAACCCAAACATAAAATTCTATTTTTATTCATACAATAGCCTTTGTAGTTGATATTAAAAATGAGATATTATTATAATCATTATTAATTTTATATAAAAATGAAATATTATTTAATAAAATCCATCTAAAAACTAAAACGCAATGAAGTTTTGATCAAATAGATTAAAAAGTAGTAAAAAATATAAACTAATTGAATTTAAATAAAAATTATGCAATAATATGAAATCTTATAAAACAAGGGGTTGTCTTATGTGGATTTTATTGGCTCTATCTTTGATTTTTTTGTCTTGGAAAAAAATTTTCTCACTCTTTGCACTCACAGCGGTTTTAATCATAGCAACTTTTCAGGGCTTCATCATACTTCCGACATTGGGTATTTTGATAGTGATTTTTTGTATTGCCTTTCTGCATTGGTATTATGATAATGAACGCATCATATTTGTCATCACCGAAATTTTATTACTCATAACTGTGGTGGCATTATTTTTCCATCTCATTCCTGGTTTCAACAATCCAAAAATACTAGATAAAGTTCTAATAGGAGAACACAGCACATTGTTTTCAATGTATTTTAATCTAGACAAGTCCCTTGTTACCTTTGTTTTGTTTTTTACTATACCTACATTATTTTTAACCAAAACCTCCAAAAATCAAACCCCCTCAAAGTGGTGTGTATTGATTTTGAGTGTACCTGTTTTACTTATCATCGCCTTATTGTTGGGAGGACTAAGAATTGAACACCATTTTCCAGCTTGGATATGGCAATTTGTATTAGCAAATTTATTTTTTGTTTCTCTTGCAGAAGAGGCCCTTTTTAGAGGATATATCCAGCAACGTTTGGATAAATTCATAGGGGCCATCCCTGCTCTTTTGATCGCTTCAATACTGTTTGGACTCATTCACTATCAGGGAGGATATTTACTAGTCATATTCTCAATACTTGCAGGAATAATCTACGGAATAGCTTGGATGTGGAGTGGAAGATTATGGGTGAGTGCATTTTTTCACTTTGGATTAAACCTAATCCACCTACTCTTCTTCACCTACCCTGCCTATAATCCACATTTATGATAATAAAACCCATACCGAAAACCATAACCCATCAATGGGAACATGGTTGTGGTGAATGCAATGCGTTTGTTTTGTGTAAAAATACCTATGAAGAGTTTCTCAAAAGATTCAACTAGTTTTCAATAACGCTAAACAATCTCAAAGCTAAGAATTCACGTCCTCGCTCTTGTTCAAACCAATCCATTTTTATTAAAACAATGTTAAAATCCCCTATCTCATCAAACCTAGAAATCCCATTCTCTCTTTATCCAATCAAACAATCTTCAACAAAGCACTAAATCTCATTCCAATACAATCACATACACCATCTCTTTTTCCATCTCCAATGCACTTGCTTCATCAAGATCATTGTCCTATTTTTGACAAAAGAGCAAGAGTGAGTAAGAGTCTATTTATTTTCTTTTTTCTTCAGGGGGTGGGGGATAGATCTTTACTATGGAAAAGGTTGTATGAATTTTCTTTTTAAGAGTGAAAGCTTTTATATATGGGGATTTTAGAGCAATGGGTAAGATTTTTGAGTGAGGATTTTATGAGATTTAGATCTTTAATGTTTTTCAAAATCAATACGAGGATCAATAAAAGTATATAAAACATCACTGATAAGATTGACGATAAGCCCTAATATAGTAAAAATATAAAGTGTGCCAAAAACTACAGGATAATCCCTATTTACGATACTATCATAGCCTAAAAGACCCAAACCATCAAGACTGAAAATAATTTCAATAAGCAAGCTCCCGCTAAAAAACATCCCCAAAAAAGCCACTGGAAAACTAGAGATCACAAGCAACATCGCATTACGAAAAATATGTCTGTATAGTATTCTGCCTTCAGATGCTCCTTTTGCTCTAGCGGTTGTTACATAGAGTTTGTTCATTTCATCTAAAAATGAATTTTTAACTAACAATGTTAGTGTGGCAAACCCCCCAATAGATAGACAAAATACAGGTAAAGTGATATGCCATAAATAATCTTTTATTTTTCCAAACAAACTCAGGGTATCAAAGTTGTCACTTACAAGTGAACGCAATGGGAAGATATCCCAATAGCTACCCCCCGCAAATAAAACAATCAACAAAATAGCAAATAAAAAAGCAGGGATAGCATTGGCTATCACGATAATCAAACTGCTAAAAATATCTATTTTAGAACCATTACGCTTGGCCTTAAAAATTCCTAAAGGAATAGAGATGAAATAGATCAAAATAGTGCTAAAAATCCCTAGAGAAATAGAAACAGGGAGTTTTTCTTTTATTAGATCAAGTACGCTTATTTGACGATAGAAACTCTCTCCAAAATCAAATTTTAGATAGTTTTTTATCATCATTAAATATCGTTTCCAAAGAGGCTCATCAAAGCCGTATAATTTTTGCAAAGATTTTAATAAATCCTGATCTATCCCATTTGCACCACGATAGAGATTACTAAGATTTCCAACAGAGGCTTCTGTGGTTGTGCTTAGATGTTCAATTTTTGCCATCATTTGCTCTACTGGGCCACCAGGTGCTATCTGAATGATGAAAAAATTAATCGTGATGATCCCAAAAAGAGTGGGAATAATTAGTAATAGACGTTTTAGAATATATTTTAACATTACTGGTCTTTTTGAATATTTCTATCCCACCAAAGATATTGGGAAAAACCATATTTTGGACTCAATGAAGGCATGGCGATCTTTTTATTATAAGCGATGCGAAAATCAGGTAAATAATAATGAGGCACCACATAAAAACCCCATAATAAAACCCTATCAAGTGCGGAAGTAATAGCAATCTGATCATCTCTATTTTGTGCTCTCAATAAGGAGTCTATCAATTTATCAACTACGGAATCTTTGATACCTGCATAGTTTTTGGAGCCTTTTATATCAGCGTTTTGGCTTCCCCAAAAATATCTCTGTTCATTTCCAGGAAATAAGGACTGCCCGATAAGTCCTACAATCATATCATAATTAAAATCTCTCAATCGATTGATGTACTGACTCAAATCAACTCTTTGAATATTCATATCAATGCCCAATACTTTTAAATTTTGAGCATAAGAGAGAGCTAACCGCTCAAATGCGGGATTATCTAAAAGTAAGGTAAAGACAAAAGGTTTTCCTGTTTTTATATTCACAAGATGATTATTTTTTACTATCCATCCTGCTTGTTTTAACAGTTTTTGGGCATATTTGAGATTTTCTCTTCTGTTTTCTCCAATGATCGTTTTTCCATCTGTTCTAGGTATCACATAAGGTGTATCAAAAATTTTTGGGGCGGTTTTTTCTAACTCTGTTTTATAAGATTTTAAGATCTTTAGTTCCTTGCCTTTTGGAATTCCATAAGAAGCAAAAACCGAGTTATTAAAATAACTTTTGGTGCGTTTATATTGTGAAAAAAATAAATTTTTATTACTCCACTCAAAATCAAAAGCATAAAATAACGCTTCTCTGACTCTAACATCTTTAAAAATATCTGATCTTGTATTGAAGAAAAAACCCTGCATACCGCTAGGAAGAAAATGAGGAATAGAAACTTTTTTAATGATACCTGAGGCAATGGCCTTACCCACATAACCCCTCGCCCAAACTTTTGCACTAGTTTCTAAACGCCAATCATATTCCCCGCTTAAAAATGCCCTGAGTGCTACGGTATCATCTTTATAGTATTCATAAATAGAAGTGTCAAAATTGAACTGCCCCACTCTACTAGGAATATCTTTTGCCCAGTAGTTTTTATCACGTTCGTAAATGATTTCTTTGCCTACTTTGTATGATTTTATTTTATAAGGACCGCTACCTATAGGGATTAGGAGTGGATTTTTTCCAAAAGGATTTTTATCATAATAGTGCTTAGGTAAGATTTGAAGTTGTCCTAATATCAGTGGAAGTTCTCTATTTTTTGTTGTTTTGAAGTTAAATTTTATAACTTGTTTGCTCAAGATTTCTGCATTCTTGATGTCTGCATAATATTGCTTAAAAATAGGAGAACCTTTTTCTCTTAAAATATCAAAGCTAAATTTTACATCCTCTGAACTAATTCTAACTCCATCACTAAATTTAGCTTTTTTATTGATATGAAAAATCACATAGGAATTATCTTTAGCCACTTGTATATCATCTGCTATCAAAGCGTATTGAGCATAATCTTCATCTAAACTTTGTGCTAAAAGCGTGTCATAGATGAGATCAAGACCATCTGCGGGAGTTCCTTTGATGATAAAAGGGTTCAGGCTATCAAAAGTGCCTAATGAATAATTTTTTAGTACTCCACCTTTTGGAGCTTTGGGATTGACATACTCAAAGTATTTTAGATGTAAATATTTCGCCTTTTGACCTAGTGATATGTAAGGTGCTCCATAACAAAACAGAGCAGAAGTCAAAATGACACAAAAAAATCTAAAAATATACATCTATATATCCCAAAAATTCGATAATAAGTCTTATAAAATACAGAAATCAATATATTATGTAAGAGTAAAACGCCTTGCACATTTACTCTTTTTCTCTACAATTACGCACTTCTAAATCTCACATTAATAACAATAAAAATTAAGACTCTGATCTTAATATAAAACAAACAATAATAATGTAACGGGAGAAAACCAAAATGCTTTTAACAGGAATAATTTGTGGAATTTTATTAGGTTTTGTATTACAGAGAGGTCGTTTTTGCATAGTGGGAGCTTATAGAGATATTATATTGAGTAAAAAAATGACTGTTTTTGTAGCTATCTTTATTGCTATTTTGATTCAAAGCATTGGTATTTTCTTGCTTGAAAATACTGGGGTTATCAAAATCAATCACCAGCCATTTTTTTGGCTCTCAACGATTCTTGGAGGACTTGTTTTTGGGTTTGGTATGGTTTTAGCAGGTGGGTGTGCCACAGGAACTTGGTATCGTGCAGGAGAGGGACTTATTGGAAGCTATGTTGCATTATTTTTTTATATGCTAGGGGCTGCAATGGTTAAATTTGGAGTTTTTAAGCCTATTGATGAGGGCTTGAAAAAATATCAAATCACAGATTCGACGATATATCAAAGCTTAGATCTCTCTCCGCTTGTTCTAATCATAGTTTTATTCTTTATTGTTGTTTTCTTGATGTATAAAGAGTTCAAGAAACCAAAACTTAAAATTGCTAGATTGACTGCTAGAAAAACAGGTATCTCTCATTGGCTTTTTGAAAAATCTTGGCATCCTTTTATAACAGCAACCTTAGTAGGATTGATTGCTATTTTAGCATGGCCACTCAGTTATGCAACTGGAAGAGAATTTGGACTAGGCATCACCACTCCTTCTGCAAATATCATAGGATTTCTCACAACTGGGGATACTAACCTAGTTGATTGGGGTGTATTTTTGGTGCTAGGTATTTTTATTGGAAGCTTTATTGCTGCAAAAGGAGCGAATGAATTTAAATTCAGAATTCCTGATAAAAAAATACTAGCAGAAAACACTCTTGGGGGTCTTTTGATGGGGTTTGGAGCTTCTATAGCAGGAGGTTGCACTATAGGGAATGGATTTGTAGAAACGGCGATTTTTTCTTATCAAGGCTGGATATCAATGATTTGCTTTTTGATAGGAAGTTTTATAGCAACCTATATCACAATTATTAGACCCTCTAAACTAAAATTAAAGTAAAATTACAAACAAGGAAAAAAATGGTAAAAACATTACAAACTAATGGACTTGTGTGTCCATTTCCTTTGGTGGAAGCAAAACAAGCAATGCAAGAGCTAAACACTGGAGATGAACTCATTATTCATTTTGATTGCACACAAGCAACTCAAAGCATTCCTGAATGGGCAGCCCAAGAAGGATATGAAGTAGGAGAATTTATCCAAACTGGCGATGCACAGTGGAAAATATCGGTCTTCAAGAGTAAATGATTCAAACTAGACCAATAAGTTCTTTTGCTCTATTGTAAGTGCTTTTAGCTATTGGCCTCACTTGAGTTGCTCCTGCTTGAAGGATTTTTTCTATATAGCCTTTTTCGCTAACTAATTTTTCATACTCTTCTCTAATGGGTTTGAGAGATTCTATGATGACTTCAGCTAGAGCACTCTTGAATTCTCCATATCCCTTGCCTTCAAACTCCTGCTCTATGACCTCCTTTGTTTTATGCGTAAAAATCTCATAAATACCAAGTAAATTATAGAGCCCTTCTCGATTTTTATCAAAAACAATAGAGGTTTGAGAATCTGTGGTAGCTTTTTTGATTTTTCTACTAATAACATCTGGAGTGTCTAGCAAGAATATTGCATGATTAGCACCTTTTGCTGATTTACTCATCTTACTTGTTGGATCATCTAAACCCATTACCCTAGAACCACTTTTGAAAATCATAGGCTCAGGAATCTTAAAACACTCACCAAAATCACGATTAAACCTCTCGGCTATATTTCTAGTTAGCTCTAAATGTTGTTTTTGATCTTCTCCAACTGGAACACCATCAGCTTGATAAAGCAATATGTCTGCGGCCATTAAAACAGGATAGTTAAATAGTCCTGCATTTACATTTTTAGGATTTTTTGCAGATTTATCTTTGAATTGCGTCATTCGATTCATTTCCCCCATAGATACATTACAATCAAGTATCCAAGAAAGTGCTGGATGTTCATCTATTTCGCTCTGAATAAAAAGATTTGATTTTTTCATATCTATTCCACAAGCCAAAAGCATAGCGGCGAGTTCATAGGTATTTTTTCTGAGTTCTTTTGGGTTTTGGGTTGTTGTGATCGCGTGTGAATTGACCACGCAAAAAATATTTTCATACTCATCTTGAGAGTCTACCCAATTCTTTACCGCCCCTAGATAATTTCCCAAATGAATCTGTCCTGTTGGTTGGATTCCTGAAAACACTCTTTTTTTTATCATTATATAAAACTCCAAAAATTTAAATTTCCAAAAATTGATTATACACTCCAAACCACACAAATGCAAAAGTAGCAAAATAAAAAAATACTTTTTTGATATTTTAGGAAAAAATAATTATAATGTCATACATTCTTGCATCATTTTAACGATGTCAGATCTTGAGTTAAGTAAATTCACAAAAAGGAAAAAAAAATGAAAAAAGCTTATCTTGTCGGTTCTTTGATACTCATAGGTATCCTTGCAGGTTGTGGTACAAAAAGCGAACAATTAGGGAATGTTTCTGAGTATGGGTTAGAAGATGCTCCTCAATGGGTTTTAAGTAGCGATAAAGAACTTTTAAGTGCTACTGGGAGTGCAAAAATCAAGAATAATAATGTCGGATTTGCCACTTCACAAGCCACTAACACAGCTAGAGCAGAAATAGCAAGTCAGATCGCTACACGAATTGAAAGCAAATACAAAGAGCTTACTACTAGTGATGAAAACGATGTTTCTCAAGAAATCGTTCAAGCAATTAGAAGTAGTGTGGATACAACACTTGCGGGATCAAAACGTGTCAAAACTTGGATAAGTAAAGATGGTACAGTATGGGTATTGGTGCAAGTACAAAAACTTGATACAAAACTTTTACAAGCAAATTTGGCCAAGAGTAAATCTGTGGATAAAGCCGCTGCAAAAGCACTTTCTGAGGCTGTAGATGAAATCATAGATGGTAAAAAATCAGATCAATAAGGGATTGTTTTAGTCATCTATTTAACTTTTGATATCCCCGCAAACATCAAGACTTCGTATTGGACTTTTTGATAGGGGATATGATTTTTAAAATATTTAGCTCTAGAATAGTTTAACACTCCTCCACCTAGCAATCCAGACTCTTTAAGATGTCTTAAAAAATCCTCTCTATTATCAAAATCTCTCTCAAGCTCTTCTATCCAAAGTTCTCCTTCAAAGTATTTATACAAAATATCCTCTAAAGTTTTTTTATCTCGCAATGGAGAAGTAGTTTGTAAAAACTGGTGAACACAACACAGACTTTTATCTGTATGAATAGCAAATCTAGCCATATGGGAAGATTTCGCAAGTTTATACATCATTGAATCCAGATCTTGTGCCCATTGCAACGAAGAAGCGGCAACAACAAGATCATATGTGCGAAAAATAAATTTTTCAAAATCCTCACAAATAAGTTCAATATTCTGGATATGTTTAGCCTTTTTTGGATGCTCAAAAATCATTTCTTTTGAAATATCTAAGGCATAAAATTCTCTAATCTTTATTCTCAATCTATCCAATTCAATGGCGACTGCTCCACATCCACAACCTATGTCTATTACCTTATCAATGTTTTTAAAATCACACGAACGTAGCAATATATCTACAATTTCAGCTTGAATCAAAGAAGATCGCTTATATGAATGAGCTTGTTTTGCAAAAGAATTTGGCTTATTTTTATTGGCTAATTGTATTATCATTTTGAAATTTTATATTGTAATCAATAAAGTTTTGGTAAAATGGCACCTTAATACTGATTTTTGGAGAAATTAATGATCAACGCACTCCTTGTGATTCAAATAATTTTAGCAATCTTAATTGTTATTGTCGTACTGCTTCAGAAAAGCTCAAGCATTGGTCTTGGGGTGTATAGCGGAAGCAATGATTCTGTTTTTGGAGCAAAAGGTCCAGCTAGTTTTATGGCAAAAGTGACAATGTTTTTAGGACTCTTATTTTTAATCAATACCATCTCACTAGGCTATGTTTATAACAAATCCCATAACAAAAGTATCTTAGATGACAATAGAGCTAAATCTTTAATCCCCGCTGTCCCACTAAATACACTTGAACCAGTCAAGCCAATAGCACCATTAGCCCCTACCCTGCCCTCACAAGAAGCAAAATAAAAGGACAAAAGATGCTAAAAGATATTTATTCACATACCAAATCTCATATGGAAAAAACTTTAGATGCTTTGCATAGGGATTTTGCTACTCTAAGGAGCGGTAAAGTATCAATCAATATATTAGACAATATAAGAGTTAGCTATTATGATACTCCTACTCCCTTGAATCAAGTCGGATCAGTAATAGCTCAAGATGCTACAACTATTGTTATCAACCCTTGGGAAAAAAGTCTCTTAAAGGATATTGAACGAGCAATACAAGAAGCAAATATTGGCGTGAATCCAAATTCAGATGGGGATTGTATTAAATTATTTTTTCCTCCAATGACCCAAGAGCAAAGAAAAGAAATTGCCAAAGAAGCCAAATCTATGGGTGAAAAAGCAAAAATAGCCGTGCGAAACATAAGACAAGATGGCAATAATCAAATAAAAAAACTAGAGAAAGATAAAGAAATTACAGAAGATGAGAGCAAAAAAGGTCTAGATGAGATACAAAAATATACTGATGAATATGTGAAAAAAATAGAAGATACCACAAAACGCAAAGAAGAAGAAGTAATGAAGGTGTAAAACTTTATTTCATTCAGGCAGAAATATAAAATTCAAAGGGAGCGTTCTATGAGTCTTGATGTTAAAAAATGCTATATTGATGCTGATGCCTTACTTAAGGGACACTTTCTCCTTAGTAGTGGAAATCACTCTGATCATTATCTTCAGTCAGCAAAAGTTTTAGAAAATCCACAGACGGCACAAATTTTAGCAGAAGCATTGAGCAAACAAATACGCGAATCAAAAATAAGAGTCGATTGTGTTTGTTCTCCTGCACTTGGAGGTGTGATAGCGGGATATGAACTCGCTAAAGCACTTCAAGTGAGATTTATTTTTACTGAGCGTGTTGAGGGAATAATGACCTTAAGAAGGGGATTTGAAGTCAAAAAAAATGAAAAAATTCTCATCTGTGAAGACATCATCACTACAGGTGGTTCTGCCCTAGAAGCAGCGAAATGCGTTCAGGCAAAAGGAGGAGAAGTTATTGCTTATGCAGGACTTGCAAATAGAGGATTTTGTCAAAGGGTAGGCTCAAATCTAGAAAAAAAACCTGAGTGCAAACTTCCTGATAATATTCCTTTATTTGCATTGGAAGATTTTATTTTTAATATGTACGATCCAAAGGATTGTCCTTTATGTAAAGATGGCACCAGAGCAATAAAGCCTGGTAGTAGGGGCAACTAGGATATAGTTTGAATCCAAAATATCGATGGCGAAAAGTCAAAAATCAAAAAACCTCTCGCCAAATACCCGTTTTAATTAAAAAATCAACGCCAATACAAACTCTCAAAGATATTCGAGCATTTTCCAGAATAAAAGCTTTTATCACAGATATGTTTATGATTTATACACCTATTCTGTATGTCGTCACCTATCTTATACTAGGAAGTGCAGAAAAATTTCGGCACGATCAAAAAAGCATTTTTATCTGCGTATTGATATATGGCATTGTTTCTGCAATATTTATCACAATATCCTCTCAAACTCCAGGTCTCAGATACATGCAGTTACAAATCATAAGAGACAATGGAGAAAAAATAGGTTTTTTTAGAGCTTTATTTAGATTTTTTATTTGGATATTTGGGGTAGCGATTTTTATAGGAATTTTAATGCCTTTTTTCAGAAAAGATAAAAAATGTCTTCATGATATTTTGTGCGGTACGACTCTCATCGAAAAACCCCATACATTCAAATAATCAAATCTCTGATATTATTAATTTATACTTAAAAATAAATCAGCTAAAATGGCAAGACTAAAAAAAACAAAACAAATGAGGTTTCATATGGAACACAGACTTTTCACTTTTGCGGGTTTGATTAATCCTGATCACGATTTTATTATTGGTTTTTATACAATCTTGTGTGCTCTCATCACCATAGCTACTGCCAAACTAGCTACCACTAGAATGAGAGTTGTGCCCTCTGGGATTCAAAACCTTTATGAAACCGTGATTAGTGGTATGTTGTTTATGGCAAAAGATGTCATTGGTGAAAAACTTGCAAGAAAATATTTTCCCCTTGCAGGAACGATAGGCATATATGTATTTTTTTGCAATATGATAGGCATCATACCTGGTTTTGAAGCTCCTACTTCTAGCTGGAGTTTCACGCTTGTTTTAGCATTGATAGTCTTTTTTTACTACCACTATGAAGGCATCAAGGCTCAAGGTATTTTTCATTATATTATTCATTTTATGGGTCCTGTAAAATGGCTCGCACCTCTAATGTTTCCTATTGAAATCATCTCTCATCTCTCTCGTATCATTTCGCTATCATTCAGGCTTTTTGGAAATATCAAAGGTGATGATATGTTTTTGCTAGTGATGCTGATGCTAGTTCCCTGGATAGTTCCTATAGCGCCTTTTGCAATCCTAATATTTATGGGCATACTTCAAGCATTTGTATTTATGATACTTACCTATGTTTATCTTGCAGGAGCCGTACTTGTAGAAGAACAAGACCATTTATAATCTATGAAAAAACTCACTCTTATTAATGTCTTAGAATTTTTTACAGGACTTTTTGGAGGTATTGCTTTTTTTGGAGCTACTATGTGTCTGTTTCTTTTTAAAAATATGAATCCTCTAGTGTGTTTTATTTTTGCTTTGCTTGTTTTTGGGGTTTTTAGCTTTTTTTCTATTGCATCTAAATCCCTAAGCATCCTTTTAAAAAGTCAATCTTGAACTTACAATCTTATTTCATCACTTCCCCCGCTCTTTATCCAAACAACTCCATTTTTATATTTACTCAAAACCTTCAAAATATTTCTTCCATGCATCATATTGATAAAGCTTGTTTTAGAGATAATTCAGCCATTATTCCTGATCATTTAATAGAGATCTTCATAAGATGGTGTGAAAAAAATCAAATCCAAAGTTTTATTAATCTTGTCAATACTCAATCAAGTATAAAATACGCAAAACTCTATGATGCCAAAGGAGTTCATATAAAAGAAAATAGTCTCTATGACACAAAAAAAGCTCAAAATGAGAAACTATTAATATTTTATAGTTCTCATTGCATCAAACAAGCACAAGAAGCTCTTAAAATTGGAGTGGATTTCCTCACTTTAAGTCCTATTTTTCACACTCCAAACAAAGGTATTCCATTAGGAATACAATACTTAAAGATGATTGATTCATCGATAAAAAGCCGTCTATTTGCACTTGGAGGAATCATTTGCGAGAATCAAATCACACAGATAAAAACCACAGGAGTGAAAGGTTTTGCCTCCATTAGATATTTTCAAGATACACAAATACTAAAGACTAACAATAACGTGCTAGAATAATTATCAAAACAACTTAAAAGGATACTGATGAAAACGCTTATTATACTGGCTCATCCGAATATAAAAAACTCCAAAATCAACAAGACACTTTGTGAAACCATAAAAAATATGCCCAATGTAACATTGCATAATCTCTATGAAATATATCCTGATAGCAAAATTGATGCATCAAAAGAAATAGAACTGCTAAAATCCAATGATAAAATTGTTTTTCAATTTCCCTTATATTGGTTTAGTTCTCCTAGTATCCTTAAAGAATGGCTAGATGTAGTTTTCAGCTCCATACTCTATGGAAAAGAACCAAAAATGTTATCTGGAAAAACATTTCAAATCATCACTTCTATGGGAGCTCCAGAAGAAAGATACACTCCTGGTGGCCGCAATCAAAAAAGCATTGATGATATTCTTATACCTTTCAATCTATCTGCTACCTATATGGGTATGAATGCAAAAAGCCCTTTTGGCATATACGACGCTATGGGAATAACAGATGAATTACTTTCAAAAGTAGCAATTCAATATAAAGAAATTATTTCAAATATCTGATTCTAAGAATTTCTAATTTCCTTATACTCGGTGGGGATGAAATAATCCTCACACTTAAGCAATCGTTCATAAATACCAGCTTTAAATCCTAGTTCAAACAATTTATCAATCCCTTTTTTTTGATCCTGATTCAAGCTTATAGAATCATTATTTGCATATAGATTCAGATAAGTATCAAGCTCCTTTTCACTCACCCGAATAACACCTCTCTCCATCAACATTTTTGAAAGCGTTTTTTTATTTTTTACAGCGACTTGAACAGCCTTTGTGAGAGTGGTCTCAACATCAATAGCCTTATTGAGGGGAATAGAACGTCTCAAAGCCATACCACCGAGCGGAAGAGGCATTTGGGTACCTGCTTGTTCACACCAAACATCCCAAATCTCTCTCTCCACCTCTAGCTCAGGGTTGAAATTCAAAATAGATTCATGTATCAATACTCCTGCATCAACTTCTCCACTTAGAACTGCTGCTTCTATCTCCAAGAAATTTTTATACACAATTTTAGCTTGAGGATATTCTAGAGAAAAAATAATTGCATTTGTTGTATGCCTCCCACTCAAAGCAACTTTGAAATCTTTTTTTAAATGAGTGGTTTTCTTCTTGATCAGCTTAGGCCCATACCCTTGACCAAAACTCACTCCTGTTTTCAACAAAGCAAAATCATCACTCACAAAAGGATAGGCTCCAAATGAGATCGCACTAACATCGTATGTGCCTTTCATTGTAGCTTCATTGAGTGTTTGTATATCTAATGCAACATTACTAAACTTTTGCCCTAAAGAACTATCCACCCAACCAAATACGATCGCATAATACATAAACAAATCATCAGCATCAGGACTATGAGCCACACTAACCATCTCTTTTCCTTATTTGTCTTTAGGTAAAATATTACAGAATCAAAACAAATAGGAGGACATAAGATTGCAAAATATTTATCTAGCAGGAGGGTGTTTTTGGGGAATACAAGGGTATTTTGATCTCTTGGTTGGTGTAGAAAAAACGAGTGTGGGTTATGCAAATTCAAATATTACAAACCCTAGCTATGAGGACGTATGCACTGGTACAAGTGGTGCTGCTGAAACTTTAAAACTTTTTTATGATGAAAAAAAGATTTGCTTAGAAGAAATTCTTGGGCGATTTTTTTCTATTATTGATCCTACCGCTATCAATAAACAAGGGAATGATATTGGGACTCAATATAGAAGTGGTATTTATGCTAAAGATTTGAATCTATTGGAAAAATGCAGAGATTTTTTACAAAAAATCCAATCTCGCTATGATAAGCCCATACAAACAGAGATAAAAGAATTAACAAATTACTACTTAGCGGAAGATTACCATCAAAAATATCTACAAAAAAATCCACGTGGGTATTGTCATGTTGATTTATCTCTAGCATTAAAACCTTTATGATATAGAGAAAATCTTTGATCTGAAACCCAATAAGTGAGCAAGTCATATGTGTATAAATCTTGAAAATCTTGCCTTAAAAATGTACCGCGAATCTGATTAAAAGTTTTTGAGTATCACAATACAGTTGAAAATGGGTTTTGGACAAATTCCACCATCATAGAATGCTTCAATCAATAAATATATTTTTTATAGCAATTTATCCCTAATCTTGGTTCTTAATGATTCATGGACTATTTTCAATTCATCTTGTAACTTATTGCTTATTTTTGGGTTTGCATTTTTTCAATTTAACTGCCATCTCCTAATAAAGACTCTGTTATAGCCTCCTTTAAAATCGATTAAAAGCACCATTAAAATTTCGCGTTAAGGAGGAAAATCCTCCACAAGATTACAGATCTTTGATTTTTCTGTAGATGATGTCATAAGTTCCTTATTGATTTATTTAAGTGAAGGAGATTATTTTTAACATAACTATAAAAAGATTTAAAGATATTATGTTTATTTTGATAGGTATCCACGAGACTTCTAAAGATTTATCTAAAAGAATGCAGCAATTGTTTTCTTCCTTTGGTTTGACATTTTTAATTTCAAGTTCTTTTTCATTATCAAACCCCATTATTCTTAATGCCCTACTTAGTGAATCCACTACCATTAGTTTTTGAATTTACTACAGAATAAAGATCCATTCACCTTAACTAGTAAAATCTTGATTTTATTTAGAATGTTTATTGTCTGAATGTTGATAGTGAGATAGATTTTTATTGCGATCTTTTATCTCACTGTAAGGTATGATTATGGTCTTTTATGTCTGATAAGAAATAATCTTTTTTCTTTTGGTTTGGCATTTTTAATTTCAAGTTCTGTCATTGATAGCCTTTTTTATAAAATCAAGACAACTCACAAATGCCTTTAGTTTGAACTAGATGCAATAAAGTGGTTACAAAACAAGAGGTTATAAAATTATAGCCATTTTTGTCTCCGTTTTTGTAACCATTTTTTATTGACTACAATATACTATGAATGGGTTGCAATATACTATGAAATGCAATGAAAATATTAGAAAATAGTTAATCAGGGTTGTTGTTTATGAGATTTGGGGTAATCAATAGGAGATAATATACTATGATTGAATAGAAAAGGAAAGTTGTGATGGTTGCGGGAGTAGGATTTGAACCTACGACCTTTGGGTTATGAGCCCAACGAGCTACCGGACTGCTCTACCCCGCGATAAAATTGTATTATCAATAGAAGATCTAAAGAAATGGCTGGGGTAAAAGGATTCGAACCTCTGAATGCCTGGACCAAAACCAGGTGCCTTACCGCTTGGCGATACCCCAACAAATAAACTCAATGAAATGCATTGAGGTCAGAATTATAGTGGTTTTATTAAATATTGTCAATAAAAATAATCTTAAGGTATAATGACAATCAAAAAGCACTGAAGGAAAAAGATGTCTTTAGAGAGAGTAAAAGGGGCTATAAACGCAATCAAAAATGGTGAAATGATTATAGTTATGGATGATGAAGATAGAGAAAATGAAGGCGATTTGGTCATGGCAGGTATTTTTTCTACTCCTGAAAAAATAAACTTTATGGCACAAGAAGCTAGGGGACTTATCTGTGTTTCTATTACTAAAAAAATCGCCCAAAAACTTGATCTACCACCAATGGTTAGCAACAATAGCTCTAATCACGAAACGGCCTTCACGGTCTCTATTGATGCAAAAGAAGCCAAAACTGGAATATCAGCCTTTGAACGTGATCTCACTATTAGACTAATGTGTGATGAAAATACCTCTCCTGATGATTTTGTCAAACCTGGTCACATATTTCCCCTAATTGCAAAGGATGGTGGGGTTTTAGTAAGAACAGGACACACAGAAGCAAGTGTTGATATCTGCAAGATTGCAGGTCTTAAGCCAGTAAGTGTTATCTGTGAAATTATGAAAGAAGATGGTACTATGGCAAAAAGAGGAGATAAATTTTTAATAGATTTTTCTCAAAAACACAATCTTAAAACCCTCTATGTCTCAGATCTCATCAGTTACAGACTTCAAAATGAAACTCTCATAGACATTATCTCAAAAGAGAAGGTAAATTTTTTAGAGACTCCTTGTGAGAAAATTACCTTTGAAGATCATCTGAAAAGACGGCATTATGCATTTAAAATCAATACGCACAACGCCCCTATCATTCGATTTCATAAAATCACGACCGATTATGAGCTTCTAAGCGATACACAAGCTTATGAATATCTGATGCGATCAATTATCAAAATCAAGCAAGAAGGTGGGTATATTATTTTTATGAATGATGATATGAATAAATCTGACCTTATTAAGGGCTTTGGAATAGGAGCACAGATCTTAAGACTACTAAATGTTTGCGATTTTAAACTCATCAGTTCAAACAGCACCCGAGAATATAATGCCATAAGCGGATTTAATTTGAGATTATTGGAATATATCGAAGTTTAAGATTTTCTAGCAATAAGAGTAGCAAAATTCACCCATTTGAACAGTACTTCTATGCTCTTAAATCCTGCATTTTTGAGCATTTCTATATTTTCTTCTAAGGTATAAGGAATAAGAACATTTTCTAAAGCTTCGCGTTTGGTGGTGATTTCGTTTTGCGTATACCCCTGTTCTTTTTTGTACGCATAATATCTTTCAATCATTTCTTTATCTAAGATCTTATCAAAGCTACTCATTTTTTCACTCATTATAAAAATTCCACCCTCTATGATGGCATCAAAAACTTTTTTAATGAGAGAATCCCTATTGATTGGCCGAACAAACTGTATGGTATAATTTGCGACAACCGAACAGGCACCATTAATATCGAAATTCAAAAAATCCTCACAAATAAAATCTATTTGTTTCCCATAAGTCTTTGCCTTTAATTGTGCTCTATCTATCATAGCACTAGAATTATCGATACCAATAAGTGAATTTTGATTATCTTGTTTTAATCTATCAGAAAGTTCAAGTAAAAAATTTCCCGTTGAACAACCTAGATCATATACAACACCTCTATTTTTTCCGATTTTTTCTAGAGAATTTTTTACAAAATCTACGCCAAGACCAAGAGATTGAGTATAAAAAGGTATCGAACGAGTAGCCATATCATCAAAAACACTTGCCACCCCTTCATCAAATTCAAATTGTTTTAAAGGAGATTTTAAAAATATCTGATCTCTCATTTAAAGGTTTGCCATCCCAAAAATAGGTGAGCTCGGATCTGCATAGGATTTTTTCTCAATTCTCCCAGCTAAAAAACTTTTTCTCCCAGCTATAACTGCATATTTCATTGCTTCTGCCATCATTGCGGGGTTTTTAGCCATTGCAATAGCACTATTGGTTAATACTGCATCAGCCCCGAGCTCCATTGCAATTGCAGCATCTGAAGCACAACCCACTCCAGCATCTACAATCACAGGAACCTTCACTGCTTCTTTAATAAAGCTAATATTATACTTATTTTGAATTCCCAATCCACTTCCAATAGGAGCGGCCAATGGCATCACAGCAGCAGCCCCTGCATCCTCTAATCTTTTTGCAATAATGGGATCATCATTTGAATATGCAAGCACACAAAAACCTTCTTTTGCCAATATTTCACAAGCCTTAATCGTTTCTATCACATCAGGATAAAGAGTTTTTTTTGTATCTCCAATAATCTCAAGCTTAATAAAATCAATTCCTGTAGCTTCTCTAACAAGCCTAAAAAGCGTAATACTCTCCTGTGATGTTGTGCAACCTGCGGAATTTGGAAGAAACTGTACATTTGTATCTTTAAAATATTCTAATAAATTCTCCTGATTTTTATCTGTTATATTTACTCTTCTAACAGCAACTGTAATCATCTCTGCAGAAGAGGCCAAAGTTGCCTCTTTGGTGATTTGAAAATCTGTATATTTACCACTACCGACAATAAGTCTTGAATTGAATGTTTTATGGGCGATTTTTAACGTATCTGTTGTCATTTTTTCCCTATACCTTTTAAGATTTTTTGTGTGATTATATCAAAACCATACAAATTGCTTGACACCATAATTACTTCGATTTTAGTATCAAAAAGAGAAAAGCAATAACATAAAGCAATCCTCCAAAGATGCAAAACATTTTTATGAGTCCAAAATAGTACACTACAGGTTGAGTAATAATCGGGGATATAAATTGTCCCATAAAAAGGGAGGCGGCCAAAAATCCATATGCCTTAGCTCTCTCGGTATCCTTTGCCAACCTAAAAAGCCAAGAGCTATTATTAACCATCATAAAGCCTAGCCCTGCTCCCATCAAAACAAATGCCACAAGTGTGGCAAAATAATTATGAAAAACTCCCACCGTCATAAAAGATGAACCTACTAGAAACAATCCTAAAAAATGGATTTTAAAGATGCTCAAATAAATACGCAAACGATTGTAAAATAAAGAAAAAATTGCCATCGATACAGAAGCTACGGCCATAGATATACCCACTTTAGATCCATCCATTCCAAGTGTATTGATAATAAAACTAGGGAGCTGGGTAGGGGCGACATAAAACATCGCCATACAAAATATACCTAGCAAATAAACTGGAACAAACTTTAAAAAATTAAACTTTCTATCTGAGTCATTTAACAAATCAGTATCTTTTTTTGCATTTACCTCACGAATCGGTTCAAATAACATAAAAATTGCAAAAATCAATATTACAACCCCCAAAAGATAGGCTAAAAATGGATAACGCCAATCAAGGTTAGACAAATACCCTCCAAGAATTAAAAATACCGCTCCTCCAAATGCCATAAAAAAACCTTGCAAACTCAATGCTTTTTCTCTTTTTATCCCCACATAATAATCACTGAGCAAAACACTCACCCCTGTCATTAAAAATGCTGTAGAAATACCAAAAATAGCCCTAGAAATAAGTAATAAATAAATATTATCTAAAAAGAATCCGCTCGTTCCCATCACACTCCAAAGGATTAATGCAGGATATATCAATTTCAGTCTTCCAAATCTCTCTAACATAAAACCTGATATAGGTGAAAAAATCATGATAAAAAGAGCAGGTAAAGTTAAAATAAGTTTGGATAAAAAATCAATATTATCAACATGGGAAAAATGTTTTTCCAAAGCTGGCAAAGAAGGAGCTATAAGCGTACTTCCAAGAACGGTAGTGGCTGCGATTGAAAAAAGTGCTGTCTTGAAAATAAAGGTATCTACATTTCTTTTATTTGATGGCAAATTTTGTGTTTGCATAATTTTGTCCCTCATAGAATAATTATCGTTGCATATGCAATCATTTTTTAAGTACATAAAAAAACCCGCAATGAATAATGCGGGTTAATAAAGATTTAGAAGTTAAGATTTCTTGTGAAGATCGTTCATATAAAATCTTACTGAATTGATACCTTCTTTTTGTGCCCATTCATAAGCTTTTGAAACAAAATCCCAATTGATATGATTATAAAACTTCTCCAAATAAGTGGCTCTAGCATTTTTATGATCTACATAATAAGCATGTTCCCAAACATCTACCACTAATACAGGTATTTTCCCTTCTGTAATGGGAGTGGCCGCATTGCTTGTTTGAACAATTTCAAGCTTACCTGAAACCTTGTCATAAACAAGCCAACACCAACCAGAACCAAATAATGTTGTAGCAGTTTTTAAATAAATTTCTTTAAAGCTCTCTAGAGATCCAAAATCCCTCTTTATGGCTTCTTCAAAATCTAGGCTCATTTGTGTTTGTTTTGGAGCAATACAATCCCAATAAAAATCGTGATTATATACTTGTGCGGCATTATTGAATAGCCCAGCTTTTGATTTAGTTACAATATCAAATAATTCGCTATTGGAAAACTCTGTGCCCTCAATAAGATTATTAAGATTAGTTATATAAGTCTGGTGATGTTTTCCGTAATGAAAATCAAACGTAACTGGACTCAAAAAATCTCCCATGCTGTCTTTAGTATAAGGTAATTTTCTTAATTCAAACATAATTGTCTCCTTTAATTGTGGTTGGTTAGTTTTAATGCCCTGGAATTATAATCATTTTAGCTTTATACTCAATAAATGAGAATAAAATTTATCCTATCAATCCTTTATCTCTTTGAGCGAATGAAGCCATTGCAAATTTGATTCAATCTCGTTGCCACATTTTTGCAAAAGATTATCCCTAATAGAGGTCAGCGAATCTATATCCAAAGACTTCATCATATGGACGTCTAAAGTGGTTTGAGTAAAAGAACTCTCAAGTCTATTTAAAAATGATTGTATTTCTGCAATTAACTCTTCCTTATTGATCACTTCGCCATTCTTATTTATGTGACTTTCAAGCATTTTCAAGCTCTTTTTCTATAGCTTTTACAAATACATCTGTATATCCCCTACCTTGAGGCATCTTTCGTCTGAACTCATCTAAAATACTAAAATAATCACCTAAAATCATTTCTCCTTTCAAGAGTTCATATTTTAAATATAACCAATAGGTATTCAAGACATCACTCTGACAATATTCATCAATTTTGGCGACTCTTTGAGATATTTCCATCTCCTTATCATAAAAAATTTTATATACTTGATCTCCACTCATATCGTATTTTCCAGGTATATTAAGCATTGAACAAACATTATCAAGCTTGAGATTTCTTATGACTCCAAAATGACCCAAACTATCAAGCAAATCAGTATGAAAACGTTCAGAAAATCTTTGGCGATAATTTTCCCATTTCGTTTTATTGAAGGCAGTATTATCTTGCTCGTAATATCCATGTGCGGATAAATTATATTTCATAGCTCTTAGCATTATCGTTGGTAAATCAAATCCCCTGCCATTAAAACTCACAAGCTTTGGTTGAGATTTATTGATAAATTTCAAAAAATCTTCAATAATCGATTTTTCTGTGTCATTAGATAGTGGGTTGTTCGTTTTCCCAAAGTTCCCAACTTTTATGAAATGACCATATTCATCTGTAATCACACTAGCTATTGAAATAATTTTATGCGAATAAATTGGCAAAAAATCACTCCCGCTTTTCTCTCTTTGTTCCTCCATCGCCATTTCACAAATTTCTATTTCAGAGATCTCCTGAGAGTTTGGAAAATTTTTTTGAATCATTTCAATATCTGGAACAGTTTCAATATCAAATACACAAATCATTACTCATCCTTTATCTTGTTTTTTTCGTTTATCTTCATAATCAAAAACAGGCAAACCCATTTTATAATAAATTGCCAAAAGTCTCAAAATCACTCCACAAATTAAGGCAATAAAAGTCGCAATATAGATTTGAATACTCAGATATTCAATGAGTACATAATACAGTGTTGCAACAATCATGGCCACTCCAGCATAAAGCTCTTTTTGCAATACCAATGGAATGCGATTACAAAAAATATCTCTCAAAACTCCTCCAAAAACCCCCGTAATAACAGCACTAGTGACAATAATAACAAATCCATACCCCATACTCCTAGCTATCTCTGCTCCAATGATGCTAAAAAACACCAAACCCAAAGCATCTAGAAATAAAAATAACGCTTCAAATTTCACCATAACTGATGGAATTCTAGTGGTCAAAATAGCTCCAATGCAGATAATAACAATATAGTAAGGATTTTGAACCCAAGCAAGAGGGTAATGTCCAAAAAGAACATCTCGAATTGAACCACCACCAATAGCACTCACAAGAGCGATAAATATGACACCAAAAAGATCCATTTTATGACGACCTGCAGCAAGTGCCCCGCTCATCCCTTCAGCTGTAATCCCGACAATATAAAGCATGCTCAATAACATCACAACCCTAATTTCCAATAAAAATTGCCCGTAATATATCCAAAACAAATTTAAATTCAAAACAAACTTTTGATACAAACATAAAAAAATATAAATTATTAAGTGAATGATTTGATTTCTTTTAAAATCAAATATTTTATCATTGAAATCATCTTAAGTTTATTTGATATTTTGATTTTCTAAATATTTATCTCCACTGTAAAATAAACAAACCCGTAAGTCAATCAAAATAAAAAATAACATAAATAAGTCAAAATGAATTTACCTCCAAGTCTATAAGTTTCCTTTAGAATTTTTTTTGGTATGATGTCCCTGAGCCATAATCCATAGGAGGTTACAAACGTGGAATTCAAAGATCTAGCTCAGTTTCAAAAAGCAAATAAAAAATTTCAGAAACAAAGTCTAAAAATCGGTCTTGTTATGTTGTTTGCGATATCAATTAGTGTCATCGCTATTATTTTTGGAAATACTTCAAATGCTTTACTCTTGGTTTTTGCTACGATTGTGGGTGGCTATATGGCAATGAGCATTGGAGCAAATGATGTTGCAAACAATGTAGGACCTGCTGTAGGATCTAAAGCAATCACTTTAGCAGGTGCAATAGCTATTGCCGCTATCTGTGAAGCAGGTGGAGCTATAATAGCTGGTGGAGATGTTGTAGATACTATCAAATCTGGCATTATTGATCCTTTAAGTATTGCCGATCCCAAGATCTTTGTAAGTGTTATGATGGCTGCTCTAGTTTCTGGGGCAATATGGGTGCATCTAGCAACCGTTTTGGGTGCTCCTGTTTCCACAACCCACTCAATAGTTGGTGGGATACTAGGAGCTGGAATAGCAGCAGGAGGAATAGGAGTAGCACATTGGGGGGTTTTGGGAGGTATTGTTGGAAGCTGGATTATTTCACCTGTAATGGGTGCGTTTTTTGCAATGATACTCTTAATGTTTATCAAAAAAACCATCACTTACAAACAAAACAAAAAACTCGCCGCGAAAAAAGTGGTCCCTATTTTGATATTTTTAATGACTTGGACATTTGTGCTCTATCTCATTATAAAAGGTCTAAAGAAAATCATCCCCATTGATTTTCCACTCGCATTAGTTTTGAGCTTTTTAATTGCGTTAATTGTGTATTTTATCACCAAGCCACTAGTATATAAAAAGGCAGATTCCATTGAAAACACAAAAGAAGAAATCAATGCCCTCTTTAGCATCCCACTCATTTTTTCCGCTGCACTTTTAAGTTTTGCACACGGGGCAAACGATGTTGCCAATGCTATTGGCCCACTTGCAGCCATCAATCAAGCACTTGGAAGTCTTCAGAGTGTAGGCAAAAGTGCTAATGTACCTTTGTGGATTATGGTTGTTGGAGGGCTTGGAATCTCTCTAGGACTTGCTCTATATGGTCCTAAACTCATCAAGACAGTAGGGAGTGAAATCACAGAACTAAATAAAATAAGAGCATTTTGTATTGCCCTATCAGCTGCCCTCACAGTTTTAGTGGCTTCTGGACTTGGATTACCTGTAAGTTCTACTCACATTGCTATCGGAGCAGTTTTTGGAGTAGGATTTTTGAGGGAATATCTAAAAAAAAGATACCATGAAATGGAAGAAAAAATCATTCAAGCCCACAAAGGAAAAGACTCAATCATCATCGCAAATTTTTTAGAAAGATTTCATAAAGCAAGCATAAAAAGAAAAGGTGCAATGCTTGAGAGCTTGAAAAAAATGAGTAAAAAATCACCTCTCCCAAACCTAAATAAAAAAGAAAAAAAATCACTCAAAAAAGCTTATAAAAATGAATTGGTGAAACGTAGTGCTATTAATAAAATTATCGCTTCTTGGATTATCACTGTTCCTATTTCTGCAGTATTGGGAGCTATTGCTTATTTTATGATTGACTTTATAGGTATAAACCTTTAATAATTCAGATACATTTTTATGATAAAATATTTGACAACTATAGGAACTGTCCTAAAATCAAGGAGTATTGCTTGGACCCGTATCAGTCGGTTTTGATGTTTATTTTTGCAATTTTTTTAGTTCTTTTGAATGCCTTTTTTGTCCTCTCTGAATTCGCTATAGTAAAAGTTAGAAAGTCTCGACTTGAAGAGCTTTGCAAATCCAAAAAACTCAACGCAAAGTTGGCCTTAAAAATCTCCAATCAGCTTGACACTTATCTGAGTGCAACACAACTTGGAATCACGCTCTCTTCCCTAGCGCTTGGTTGGATAGGCGAACCTGCAGTTGCAAGACTTCTGAGTATCTTGCTTGGAAATTTTTTTGATGCTTCTTCCATTTTGATGCATACCATTAGCTTTATTATAGCTTTTACATTTATTACACTTTTGCACGTAGTGTTAGGAGAAATCGTCCCAAAATCAATAGCCATTGCTAGATCTGAAAGTGCTGCTTTATTTGTGGCTAGACCCTTGTATTCTTTTTGGATCGTATTTTATCCTGTAATCAGACTTTTTGACATTTTGGCTGCTTTTTTTCTGAAGAGATTGGGTATCCAACCAGCCAAAGAACAAGACAATATACATTCGGAAGAGGAACTTAAGATTATCGTTGGAGAGAGTCTAAAGGGTGGATTTATCGATTCAATTGAGGGGGAAATCATTAAAAATGCAGTTGATTTCTCTGATACTATCGCTAAAGAAATCATGACTCCTAGAAAAGATATGATTTGTCTAAATGCAGAGAAAACATATGAGGAAAATATACAAATAGTAATGGAAAGTCGTCATACTAGATATCCATACTGCGAAGGTAGTAAAGACAATGTGGTAGGAATGATTCATATTCGAGATTTGCTTACAAGTTCAGTGTTTGAAGCACATAATAGAGAGCTCAAAAGTTTAGTGAGAGAAATCATAATCGTTCCTGAGAGTGCTTCAGTTTCGCAAATACTCATCAAGATGAATAAAGAACAAATCCATACAGCCCTTGTTATTGATGAATATGGCGGAACAGCAGGACTTCTCACAATGGAAGACATCATTGAAGAGATTATGGGTGATATTTCTGATGAACACGATCTGAAAACAGAAGATATGCATCAGATTGATGAAAACACTTATGAATTTGATGGAATGATGGATTTAGAAAGCGTCGAAGAAATTATGGATGTAGAATTTGATGATGAATGCGAACAAGTAACTATCGGGGGTTATGTCTTTGGGATGCTTGGAAGACTGCCTGTGGTTGGAGATTGTGTAAGCGATGAGAATTGTGAATTTGAGATTTCTAGCATGGATGGTGCTAGAATAAAAAGATTGAAAGTTAAAAAAATATTCAAAGAACAAATCCCTGAAGTAAAAGAAACATAACCCGTACTAAAAAAATTATTATGTAGAGCTAAGAGAGAAAATTATATAATTAAAGTAATCAAAAAATGGAGTTTGAATGAAAATATCAGTTATGTGCGAGTCACTGCTTCTTCAAGATGCATTGACTTACTATCTCAAAGATATGCTGGTAGAATTTGAAGATTGTGAATTTGTTATTTCTGATAGACCATTGCAAATCTCCAAACCTATTTGCACTATCGGATCTTCATCTCATTCAGATATCAAAAAACCTTTCACACAAATAAGCTTATTTGAAAATTTACAAAATTTTTATCATCATAAACTTAAATCTACAAAAATTAGTGCTAACATCATTCCGGAAAATTTCTTAAACATCAAAAATCCAGAACTAAAAATGCAGATTGACTCAATACTAGCAGAATTCTCAAGTAAAATCTACCAAACTCTAAAGAATAATGGCTAATAAATCTACAATCAAAATTATCAGTGGAAAGTTTAAGGGCACTTCCTTGCAAATGCCAAAAACAACTCTCACAAGATCTAGCAAATCGATTTTAAAAGAATCTTTATTTAATACTATTTCTTCAGATATAATCGGGAGTTGTTTTATTGAGGCTTTTGCAGGAACTGGATCTATTGGACTAGAAGCATTAAGTCATAGAGCAAAAGAGGTTTGGTTTTTTGAAAATAACAAAAGTTCTTTTGGGGTTTTAAATTCCAACATAATGCTTTTGAAAAAAAAAGATCCTGATATAAATGCTTTTATTTTTTATGGTGATACATTTGAACTTTTACATCATCAAATCAACAAGAACAATATAAAAAAAATTATTTATTTTGATCCACCATTTAATATAAGAGAGAATTATGCCGATGTATATGAAAAATGCATTAAATTACTCCAGAGGATTTTAAATCCGAGTATTTTTTTGGTCATTTTTGAGCATATGAGCGAATACCAAATGCCTCAAAATATTGCGTGTTTTAGTATAATAAAGCAAAGAAAATTCGGTAAAAGTTCGTTAGCATACTATAATAGAATCTAATCTCAATAATATAAAGGAAACAAATGGCTGAAGAAAAAGAAACAACAGAAGAACAACAAACTCCAAAACAAAATAAAACCTTAATTTTTGTTATTATCGGTGTGATTGTGCTTTTATTAATGATTGGTGTTGTGGCTGGATTTTGGCTTTTAAGTGGAAACAAGGGTAGTGATGAGGCAAAAAGTTTGGAAAGTCCTATGAATATCCAAGTGCAAAAAAAGCCTAGTGGTGACACTAGGGCTTCTAATTACCTTAATGTTGGACCATTATATCAAATGCCTGAGCCTTTTATTGTGAACCTAGTCACTCAAAGCGGTCGGCGTTATCTCAAAACTTCAATAACCTTAGAACTTAGCAATGAAAAGTTACAAAAAGAAGTTGAAGCAAAATCAACCATCATTCAAGACAGTATCATTGAAATTCTATCCTCAAAATCCATCGAAGAAATAGCGACAACAAAAGGCAAAGATCGCCTTAAAGATGAGATTGTCAATAGAATCAATAATTTTTTGATTGATGGTTATATTAAGAATGTCTTTTTTACTGAGTTTGTGATTCAATGATAGGAATTGATATCGTCGCTATTTCTCGTATTGAAAAAAATATTACGAAATATGGTGAAGTTTTTTTAAAAAAATTTCTCTCTCAAGAAGAAATTCTTTTAGCAACAAACTCTTTGGGCTATAAAATCACAACGATAGCTGGATTTTGGGCAGCCAAAGAGGCTTGCTCAAAAGCACTCGGAGTGGGAATATCTGAGCAATTGGGGTTTCTTGATATGGAGTTATCCAAAAATAATAAAAATGCTCCATTTATAACACTGAAAAAAGATAAAATGAGTTTTTTTAACATAGACTCTATATCTCTTAGCATCACACACGATGGGGGATTTGCTATCGCTGCAGTGATGGTAAATCTTAAGAACCAAAGAAGTGACTGAGAATACCGCTTTGAATCAAATACATATATAAAATTGTTCCTGCCAAGATGCTAACCACATATATTTTTAATATGGTTTGACATACTACCACGCACATAAGTGCTAAGATTTCATTCAAGCCAAAAGGTGCCGCACTCATTTCTGTGCCTTTAAGACAATATACAATAAGCATTCCAATAATCGCATTGGGCAAAACCTTTCCAAGATAGTGTAAAAAAACAGGCGTATGTCTCTTGGAATTAAATATTATAAAAGGTAGAGCACGACTGAGAAATGTGATAACAATAATTATCAAAACAATGATGACTGAATCTAGCATTACTCCTCCAATTTTTTTCTAAATAACATCAATATAAAAGTCATAAAAATAAGCGAAGGCAATAAAAAATTCTCTCCGCATAAAAGTAGGCAAATCAAACTAGTACAGATACCTACAATAGCAGGAATATGATTTGAGGTATGTTTCCATTGTTCCATAAAAATAACCACAAAAATGGCAGTCATCACAAATTCAACACCCCTAGAATCAAAATTAAATTTAGAACCAATTAAAGCCCCACTAACAGAACCAATAATCCAGTAAATGTGATTAAACAAGGCAATAAAAAACATAAAATAAGATTCATTTATACCTTCCTTAGGTTTTTTTACATTAAAAAGAGCAAAGGTTTCATCTGTAAGTGAATGTATCATATAAAGAAGTTTTTTACCCATTTTTGAAAATTTTTCAAGCATACTAATGCTATAGAAAATCTGCCTAGCATTCACAATAGCAGATAACACAACAGCACCCCAGATACTAACTCCACCAGCTAATAACCCTATGGCCACAAATTGCATTGCCCCAGCATAAATAAATACTGACATAAAAAACGCCCAGACAAAATCATATCCGCTTTTATCTAAGAGTACTCCAAAGGCAAAACCCATCAATAAATACCCCATCATAATTGGAATAGTATGAGGAAAAGCATCCTTTAATGCGATAAAGATTTCATTTTGCTTCAAAGCCATTTATATTTCCTTGATTTGGATCTTATGATAAACGCACTTACAAGAACACAAGCAATACAAATCCCCAAAAGCCAGAAAAACTCGCTCATCACTAAACTCAAATCTGCTCCCATTTGATTCATGCGAACAAGAGCATTGATACCTTGAAATGCGGGGACAAAATGCATAGCCCACACAATGGGCTTTGGTAAAAGCTCTATGGGCCAAATAAATCCCATCATAAAGATTAAAGGCAACGAAGAAATAAGAATAATTTGAGTTGGCAAAACAGAATTTTTTACCAAAAGTCCTAAAAGAGTCCCTAAACTCGCACAGCATAAAATAAACATCGCACCAAAACACCAAAATGATGTGATGTCTGCTCCAATATTAACTCCATATATTTCAAACAAAAACCCAAAATACAACAAAAATAAAACCACATAGATACAAAAAAAAGCAAACATTCTAGCTAAAACTAACTTCAATGCCCCTGTCTTATTCCAATACCCCTCAATACCATTTAGATTTTGCTCATTTTGAGAAGCACCTAAAATTCCTGCTCCAATTATCAAAGTTTGATGCAAAATAAAAACAAGAATAGCTGCTAGTGCATAATTAATATATCCCATAGTGGGATTATACAGGGGGATAGAATCACGTACAATAAGATCTGTGTCCTGAGATTTTCCTTCAAAAAATAAACGTTTGATTTTGATATTAGTAGAAATTTCTTCAACTGCTTTATGTATGCCATCTATAACGGCTCCATATATCAAAAAATAAGAAGCATTCGCTAAATAAAAAACCTCAACTGGAGTATGTCTATAAACACCCGCTTCAAAGCCGTTAGGAATTTCCAAAATGCCGTAAATTTTACCTTGATTTAAAAGTTCCTGGGCTTTTTTCATTGAGGAGGTGACAAAATCCACATCAACCTGAGCTGTCGAATCCGCTAAAAAAATCAACTCTTTTGAAAGCGTTGTATTGTCATTATCCACAACAATAATTTTTTGGGATTGTACGGTATTGTTTTTATAAGGAGCTGGATATAAAAAAGCATAAAGAAACGAACCTATTATCACTGTAAATATTACTGGAACATTTTTAAAAATCGCACGAAACTCTTGAAGAATCACACATCCAAAGCTCATTTCCCCCTCCTAAAGTCTTCAATTAAAACCCCTAATGGCAAAAAAAGCAAAAATGGGAACATTTGAATAATAATTTTCAGAGTATCGTTCCAAGCAAGTCCATAATTTGCTTGTTGTAAATAAATCTCCATAAAATAAGAAATAGGCAAGATATGACTCCAAAAAAGTGCGAATCCATCCATAGCGTTTTGTGGATAAGTAATACCAGCAAACGCCAATCCAGGAGCTGTATAAGCAGCAATGACGCTCACAGTTTTAGTCATATCACGCAAGAGTGCCTGAAAAAAAATTACAATAGCACTGATTGAAGAACTCATCATCACAATACCTAAAAACAAAACCAGATAGCTTCCATTCATAGGATACCCGATAGTTTGAAAAAAAACCATCATGGCCATTCCCCAAAAAGTAAAAATGATTATATTCACACCAAAAGCTTGTAGATAGTTTTTTGCACCAGAAATTCTCCCTATGCTGTTTAACATTCCTAGTGCAGTCAATATCTGCCACGTACAGGGCAAAATCAAAGTCATTAAAAATTGTGCATAATCATTGCTAGGATTATATAGAGCTTGGATCTTTGAGACAATAGGCATTGCACTTGAAAAAGCAACACCAAAATTAGAGCTTTTAATCAGTTTTCTGATGGTATCAGTTTTTGCATTAACCGTGGAGATAACCTTTAAAAAAGAACTATCAAGTGCTTTTCCAATCAGCACAAATTGTGCATTATAATAAAAACCAATTTTACTCTCTACGCCCAACTTAATGTTTTTTTGTAATCCATCAGGAATAATCACAAGCCCATAAATATTTCCATCATTAAGATCATCCTTTGCTTCAAGAATAGAATTATATTCTTTCACGACTCTCAATGTTGAAGTTGAATCAAGATCAAATTCAATCTCTCTTGAAATGCTACTTTTATCCCCATCAATAACACCAATTGGGAGATCTGTTGGCAATCGAACATAAAATGCACTATAAATAAGCAATGCTATAGGTATGGGAAGAACAAAACAAACCACAAATAACATTTTATTCTTAAGAAAATATTCAAATACTCCTTTACAATGAATCATTTGCTTGGTTCTAATCTCACAAGAACGCTCATTCCCACACGCAAACCCTCAATCTGTTCTATGGGCTTTGCTTCTATTTCAAAGCTCTTCATATCATAACCCTTGGTAGCTGAAGTTGCCTTCCAAGTTGCAAATTCACCCATAACAGAAACATAATCAACTTTAAAAGTTGCTTTTTTATCAAGTGCGGGGATATAAGCCTCAAAGTTTTGACCTACTTCAAATTTTTTGAGATATTTTTCAGGCACAGCGATTTTGAGCCAGGCTTGTTTCATATTAACAATCAAGGCAACAGGAAACCCACTAGGACTGAGTTCTCCGCTATGTAAAAGAATATTACTCACTTCTCCATCAACAGGTGCATAAGCTTGAATATCTTTAATATAAGCTTGAACTTCACTCACCTGTCCTTTTGCAACACGCTCTTTTTCAAAAGCCGCCTTTTTAATTTCCGAACTTGCCCCATCTAATGCGATTTTATATTGCTGATATGCTGTATTCTCATTGTATTTTGCACTTTCATAAGCAGTGTAAGCCTCATCCCTTTTTTGCAAACTCACCACTCCATTATCATAAAGACTCTGTATCCTCTTGTAGGTTTTTTCTGCCAAACTTGCCATCGCTTTAGCACTCTGCCAAATATCTTTTGCAGAAATAATAGTTTCTTCCCTAGATCCCTTGTGGGTTTCATTGCTAAGTGCCTTAGCTGCTTCATAACCTGCCTGTGCCTGTGTGAGTTTTGCGTGCAATTCAGGACTTTTAATGGTGTATATTAAATCACCCTTCTTAACCTTTTCGCCTTTTTTAACAAAAACCTCATCAATCCTTCCAGCAAGTTTTGAACTCACACTATACTCTTTGGCACTGATTTGGCCTTGAAGTATTTGAGGTTTAGGACTGTATGCTTTATAAAATGTAACACAAAGCCAAATTACAATCAGTGCAAGAAGACCTCCTATCAAAGATAATTCAACTTTTTTATTCATTTTTATATCCTTAATTTTGATATTCATAAAACATTTCCAAATTACCACTCAAAGCCATCAAACTTGCCAAAAAAGTAACATATCGATAACTAGCGACCTTTTGCTCAATCAAAACACTTGAGAGGGCATTTCTGGCATCTATTACTTGAGCACTTGTAGCAATCCCTTGCTTAAATGCCTCTTCCTGAAGCTTAAGATTTTCTTTTGCAAGTTCAATACTAGAATCTAAACTTTTATATTCATTTAGAGCAGAGATTGTTTCTTGGTAAGTTTTTTCAGTTAATAACTTCATATCTTTAATAGCTTGAGTATTCAGTGCATTCACCTGAAGTTCTGCAAGTCTTGCAGCCTCATACTTATGAATTCTTCCATTTGGTGTTATAAGAGGCATTCTTGCCCCAATCCCAATATACCAATTAGGTATCATATTATTGAGTAACGAGTCATTGTCTTTCATGATATAGGAACCAAAAAGTCCCACTTGAGGAAGGAATTTGCTCATTTGTATTTTTTTATATTCTTTTGTGATCTGAATTTTATTTGTTAAAGTTTTGAGTGCAGGATAAGATGCAAGTGCTTGATTCACAAAAAAATTAGAATTTAACAATATTTTCTGTGTGTGAATATCTAGAGTTGAAGATGGTAACAATTTTTCTTCTTCTTTCACGCCCAAAATGGTATCAAAAGACAACTGTGCGATTTGCAAAGAATCCTCAGCTTGTTGAGTCTTGGTTTTGGCTCGATCGTATGCGACCTGTGCACTCAAAACCTCAATTCGTGCAATTTGTCCTGCATTTTGCATTTTGATAGCATTTTGATAGTGGGTATGATGCCCTTCTTCAATACTTTTAAGTACTTCGACAATCTCTTCATTCAAAACAACGCCATAATAAATTTTGACCAATTCCTCAAAAGTAGATAATTTTTTTAGCCTATAAGCTTCTGAAGCATCTTTTGCCTCCAAAGAAGCAATTTTACTAGCATAAAGCCTAGCACCTCCAACATAAAGTGGATAGACAATATTTAATGCTCCCAATATAACATCTTGCTTGGTCAGATCTATAGGGGATCCTATGGTGTTAAACAATCCACTTAAAGCTGGAGGTAAGATTGATGAAATTTGATTGAGGGTAGTTTTATCTTTGATAATATCCATACTGATGGGTTTATCTAGATGTAAATAAAATGCATTGATATCAATGCTTGGCAAAAAAGACAGTTTTGTAGCGGTGCTAAGCTTTGATGCACGCTGAACACCAAACTCTAAAGATCTTATTCCTGAGTGATTATTCAAAGCTCTTTCCCAAGCTTTTTTAATATCAATTTTTTCAATATTACTAGAGGGCATAATGATCTTAGTTGGAGCCTCCAACAAATCATCTTGTGCGAAAACAAACCCCAAGAAGAAAACAAACAAGATAAGAAAAACTCTCTTCATATGGATACACCTGATTAATTTCAAAAATTAGAGGGGGTCAATTATAGCAGACTTTTAAAAAAATGAAGCTTTTACACACCTCAGAATCAAGGTTGCAATAAAATCCCATATTCTTCAAAATCGGCAATATTTTCATCCAAATAATAAATATTCTCAAACCCCACCATTATAAGTTCGCTTCCATAAACTGAAGCAGTATGACCACTATAGCACTGCAGAAGGATTTTTTTATCCTTATTGTTTTGAGCTATACTAGCAATAGAACGCAAATCTGTCATGTTCATTGCTCCTTGTATGTGTCCTTCTTTAAAATCATAAGGATGACGAATATCTATGACCATATAATCCTGAGGATCAAAACCTTCTAAATATACTGGATTTGCATAGCTTTTATTATGTTTGCCCAAGAGCTTTTTATTCCTGAGATTTTCTTCTTGCATTCTAATAACCTCATATTCTAAATTATCACGACATTTTAATAAGTTTTTAATAATAAAGTTCCTAATAGATTGGCTAGAATTAGAAGTTTTCTTTAGGATAAAAAAGGGATAAGCAATGCAAGATTATGAATCATTCAAACAAGAGATCAAAAAAAATCTAAAATCAAGGGTCTATGAAGACTACCTAAGAAGATTTGCCTATGGAATTGACGCATCTTGTTATCGCTATATTCCTAAACTCGTCATCAAAGCTTACAATGAAGATGAGATCATAAAAATCTATGCCCTTTCACAAAAATATACTATCCCCATCACTTTTAGAGCCGCAGGAACAAGTTTATCAGGTCAAGCTTGTAGCAATGAAGTGCTAGTGATTACCACACATAATTGGGAAAATATCGAAGTAAAAGAAGATGGAAATCTTATCAAACTCTCCTGCGGAGTAATTGGCTCACAGGCAAATGAAGCACTCAAGCCTTATGGTAAGAAGATAGGTCCAGATCCTGCAACCATCTCTAGTGCTATGATAGGAGGTATTCTATCAAATAATTCAAGTGGTATGTGCTGTGGGGTAAAACAAAATAGCTATAACACTATCAGATCTATTCGAGTGATTCTAGCAGATGGGACATTGCTAGATACTTCAGATGCTAAAAGTGTAGAAAATTTCAAACAAACTCATCAAAAAATGATTGAAGAAATTCTAGAATTAAGAAAAGAAATTTTAGCAGATGAAGAATTAAAAGCAATAATTTTAAAAAAGTATAAAATAAAAAATACAACTGGTTATAGCATTAATTCTTTGGTAGATTTTTCTGATGTCATTGAGATTATTAAACATCTATTTATAGGCAGTGAAGGCACATTAGGCTTTATCAGTGGATGTGAATATGAATGCGTTGAGGATTATCCTTATAAAGCTTGTGCATTATTATTTTACGAAAATATACAGATAGCTGCTAAGGCTGTCAATATCTTCGCTGATCTACAATCACTCATTCAATCAGCAGAAATAATGGACTATGCCTCACTTAAAAGTGTTCAAAATTTCAAGGGGATTCCTGATATTATTCATCAAATACAAAATCACAATGCTTGTATCTTGATTCAAACACAAGCTAGTGACAAACAAATTTTACAAAATAATCTTGATAGCATCTCTAAAGCAATCTCATATATTCCCACTGTTTTACCCCCTTTAATTAGCGATGATGAGAAAATCTATTCTAGTTGGTGGAAGACAAGAAAAGCTCTTTTGCCAATCGCTGCAAGTTCTAGAAGAAAGGGAAGTTGTGTTATTACAGAGGACATTTGCTTTCAGATTAATCTTCTAGGAACAGGTATAAAAATGATAGAGAAGCTGTTTGAAAAATATGGCTTTAAAGATAATGGTATTATTTTTGGACACGCCCTAAGTGGAAATATTCATTTTATTATAACACCCATATTAAGCAATAAAGATGAGTTTGAAAATTTTGAAAGTCTCATCAAAGAAATGAGTCAAAATATTGTAGATCTTAAAGGAAGCATCAAAGCAGAACACGGTACAGGAAGAATGATTGCTCCTTTTGTGGAATTAGAGTGGGGAAAAAAGGCCTATGAGATAAATAAAAAAATCAAGCACATTTTTGATCCAAATAATCTCATTAATCCCGATGTGATTATTTCAAACAACCCCAATATCCACCTCAAAAATCTCAAACCTAGCACAGAAATTGAAGAATATTTAGATGCTTGTATGGAATGTGGTTTTTGTGAAAAAATCTGTCCAAGTAAAAATCTTACCCTAACACCAAGAGGACGTATTGGTGTTTATAGGGAAATAAAAAGACTTGAACTGAGTGTTCAATCAGGCAATACTAAAGATATTCCTATTTTAAAAGAACTTAAAAAAGATTTTGATTATTTTGTTGATAAAACCTGTGCGGCCTGTAAAATGTGTTCAAGTCTATGCCCTATAGAAATACCTACAGAAAAAATTGCTCTAGAAAATAGGGCTAAAAAATCAGAAGGAATGAAAGAAAAAATCGCCCACAAAATCCTTCATCATATGAAAGTCAGCACTTCTATACTTGGATTTGGACTTAAAGGAAGCGAATTTACTTCCAATATTTTAGGAGAAAATAACCTTATAAAGCTAAATTCTTCAATCAGAAATTTTTCCACAATGATTCCTAAAATCAGCAAAAATCTACCTACACAAAATACATACAAATTAAAAAATAAATTCTTTGGGAATACCGATGTGATCTATTTCACTACCTGCATCAATCGAACTTTTGCACCATCAAAAAATATGCCTGACCAAAGAAGCATTCAAGAAGTCTTTGAATCTTTATGCGCTAAAACAAAAACAAATATCATCTATCCTGAAAAAATCGATTCTATGTGTTGTGGAAAGGCATTTATGGATTATAAAAAACTATCTGAAGAAAATATTAACAAAAATTATCTCTATCTAGATAAACTCTCCAAGAGTGGAAAAATACCCATAGTTATGGATCATACCGCCTGCAGCAACCATTTAATAGAAAACCTAAAATCTAAAAATTTAATCATCTATGATCTAAATGTTTATATTTATGAGTTCTTGCTTCCAGTATTAAAAATAACTCCCATCAACGAAAACATAGGACTTTATACAATGTGTGCTGGGAAAAAAATGTCTCAGGAAGATAAAATGCACACTTTGGCAAAAAAATGCACGAAAGGAAAAATTTATATTCATAAAAACACTGGTTGTTGTGGTTTTGCAGGGGATAAAGGATTTTTTACTCCCGAACTAAATCAAAGTGCATTAGAAGGTTTTAGCAAATATTATAAAGACAAAAAAATCAAAAGAGGTTTTGGAAGTTCAAGTACTTGCGAGATTGGATTGAGCGATAAAACTGGTTTTGGTTGGCAACATATAGCATATTTAGTAGATGAATGTTCAAGGGGTGAAATTTGAATCAATTAAAACATCTAGCCATCATTATGGATGGAAATGGAAGATGGGCAAAACAAAAAGGAAAGATACGAACTCAAGGCCATAAAAAAGGTATTCAGACTGTCAGAGAAATAACAAAATGGTGTGCAAAAAATGATATTTCTTACCTGAGCTTGTATGCCTTCTCAACAGAAAACTGGAATCGCCCAAAAACTGAGGTTGATTTTCTGATGAAAAGTTTGGAAAAATATTTATTACAAGAAACCCACACCTACCATCAAAACAATATACGATTTAAGGCAATTGGAAATATTGAAACCTTTAGCAATCCATTAAAAACACTCATAAAAGATCTGGAACAAAGCACCTCTTCAAACACCGCACTCACTCAAATTTTGGCTCTAAATTATGGATCAAAAGATGAGATTAAAAGAGCTTTTGAAAAAATTTTATTGGAAAAAACTTATGAAAAAGAATCAGATATTCAAAAACTCATAGAGTCAAATCTAGACACTTCAGAAATTCCAGATGTGGACTTACTTATTCGCACAGGCGGAGAAATGCGATTATCAAATTTTTTACTCTGGCAAATAAGTTATGCAGAATTATTCTTCACCCCCACTCTTTGGCCTGATTTTAATACCAATGAACTTCGTGAAATCATACAATCTTACCAAACTCGCATAAGAAGATTTGGTTCATTATGAGATCTAAGATCATTAAATAGAATTTTTTAGATTATTAATATTTTCCTTCTATATTGAAATACTTAGCAAATCTATATAGTTTTATTAATTTAAGAAAAATAGCAAGAAATAGTTAGTTGTGGAACAAGATTTTATGAAAATTTCTTCATAGATTTGATGCATCTTTTGGTACAAAAATAATATTTTATATTATATAATACACTTTATCAATAAATTGCAAAATGAGTGATTATTGATAAAAATTATCATTATAAGGATCAAAATGAACTCCATATTTTTAAAAATTTTTCTAGGGATTCTTTTTTTAAGCCCTGTATATGCAAATAATCTAGATGTTTCACAGAAACTTACCGATAAACCCATAGATAAGGCCATTAGAATCAAAACACACGATAAGGGAAATTATTGTTATGCTCCAGTATTTACGGGTGGAGAAGGTTATATTTATATAGATAATTGCTCTTCTTCAAATGTCAAATTTGCGAGATATGATGTATTTCAAAGAATTTCTTATAAAATCAACGATACCTGGCTATGCATAACCGCTCCAGCATCTGTGACAGAAAGTCTCAGCAGCACAAATTGGGATTATGTAGTTCTAAGGCCTTGTGTCATCAATGATCCTAATCAAAGATGGATTGTCAAAAATAATGCTTTTTGGACTGCTGATGAAAGATTCAGACTCAAAGATTATGGTTGGTATGCTTATATTTCAAAAAATCCTTCAGATTACTATGATCATACCTTAGATTCTTCTATGAATACCTGGATAAACACCGTAGCCACTCCAGGCAACATAAGTTCACAAACTCTCCTTTCTTGGATATTTTTTAATTCTTCTGAATGGGGTATTTACTACATAGAAAATAATCGTTCGGCAGCTGATCGGGCTACTAGCCTGTATTACAACCCTGAGAATGGTCATATTGCCCAATATTATCCAAATACTGGAAGCCTATATTGCATGACTTCAAACACAACGGACGAACAGGATTGGAACTGGGTGAGTTGGAATTATTGTTCAGATAGTATCCCAAAAAATAAGGACAATATGTATTGGGATATCTCATTTATGGTTCAAAACGAAGGAGGCATTAGAGACTACAAAAAAAATATTTTAAGACTCACGCAATATGGAACCAACTGGGGAGTTCCATATACTGTAAAGCCTAGCTATATCAAAAGCGACACAACAAATAAACCTTTGTCAAAATTTTCTTTTTCTCATGATATAGAAAATTGGGTTCGCTATGTCAATGCAAATCTTTCAGAAACACTTCAATACTGCCCTGCCCCAGGGAAAAAATCCTCACAAAATACTAGGGTTAAACGTTCATTACCACCAGATTTTAAACTAAATGAAGAATGGAGAAAAAGACTTTACAATATAGCTACCTCTACAGACAGCACTACTACTAAAGCTGGTGTATGTGGAACTTGTCTTTTACATACTTATCAAATTATAGCAGAACTACAAGAGTACTACCCACGAGCACCCCTTTCTAGTGGAGGATATTTTTTCAATACAGCTCCTAGTGCTGATCCTTTCGTATCACTCCAACAAAGATTTCCTTCCGTATATGGTGTGATGGAAAATGCTCCCACTTGGTATGGAGTAGCTCTTACGCCTTCAGATACTAGTGATAGCATTGCTGCTAGAGTTGCATTCTCTACTACTCAATCGGTATTACCAGGTTTTAATTGGAGTCTTTCAAATTTGGCTACAAATAGATTGGAGATAATGAGTTTGATTAGAAATATGATAGAAGGTCGTCCTGGCACAATATGGATAGCACTCATTACACACACCTTACCTGATGGATCTATTGGTAGACACGCTTTACCAATAATAAGATCTGCTGCTGGATTAAAGCTAATCCCAACAAATACCTCAATGAGTTTTTTTGATTTTACAGACTTTGTTTCAGATACAACTGACCCAAATCTTGTTTATCTTCGTTTGAGTAATCGCGGAACTGCCAATATAACATCCGTTGGTCTGCTAGAACTTACAGGAGCTGCATCAAATCCAGTTAGCGTGACATTCTCTGAGAACAATTGTACTGGAGAGGGAGATGACAGACGAGGAAGTGCCAGAACCCCTAGCAGTGCTTTGGTAAATCAATGTGCTAGTGGTAGATGCTCCTTTTAAATTATCAAAGGCTTTTTGGCCTTTGATAATATCTCGTTCAAGTCTTTCATGATAGACTTTTTTGGTTTTTCCATACCATCTCTAAGATGTATTCTTCACATTTATTCATACAATCATCAATACACTCAAATAAAATAAACCTCTTAATATTATCCGTTTTAAAAATTATCAAAATAAAATGCAATGTTTATATCTTCCTACTAGAATATTTTCCATCAAAATGTGTTTTGGACAACAAATCAAAGAGTATCTTTCTAGAAATAAATCTAAGAATAAAACCAAATCCACCTATAAGATTTAAATAAAGTATCTACAAAATTCAGCCCTTACTAGTAATTTAATAATTTATTAATTTCACACATCTGTATTTATAGATTTTTCGAGGTGATTAAAACGATTTATGAGTTATTTATAAAGGCAAGAATATTTAGAAATAATATGACCGATAAGTTCAAGTTATAAGAATAGAGATAAATACACTATAAAACCCTTTAAATTTAAGATTTATTTTTCAAAAACCATCATCAATCTTTCATTTTTGAATAAATACTTGCCAAAATCCCTCCTGAAATATTATGCCATACGCTAAAAATTGCAGCTGGGAGACTCGCAAGAGGATATATTGCAAAATGTGTAACAGCTAAAGAAGCAGCCAATCCTGAGTTTTGCATACCAACTTCTATTGAAATTGCCTTTATCTTTGCCAATGGCTGTTTAGTCACTTTACCTATGATAAAACCTAACAAATAACCAAAAAGATTATGTAAAGCCACAATCAAAACAATAATAAAACTGCTTGAAAGAAGACTTGCAGAATTTCTGCTCACAATTGAAACAATGATAGCAACGATGCCTATAGTTGAAATTAAAGGCAATACTCCTTGCATCAAATCTGCAAAATTCGGAAAAAATTTATGCACAATAGCCCCTAAAGCTATTGGGACAATCACCACCTGAACAATACTATAAAACATTCCAAACATATCTATTTGTATGCTCTCTCCAGCCAAAATATATATAAGTAATGGTGTCATAATAGGAGCTAGAAAAGTTGTACAACTAGTGATAGCAACAGACAATGCAACATCGCCCTTGGAAAGATAAGTAATAACATTTGAACTTGTTCCACCTGGACTTGATCCAACAAGTATCACTCCAATCGCAATTTCCACAGGCAATACAAAAACCTTCACAAGTACAAAAGCCAAAAAAGGCATTACCACAAACTGAGCAATCACTCCTATAATAACCTCTTTTGGCTTTTTGAGTAGTAATTTAAAATCCTGCATCTTTATGCTAAGTCCCATTCCAAACATAATCAAACCGAGCAAAGGATTAATCAAAATAGGTTTTATAAATAAAAAGTAAGTAGGAAAAAATAAAGCCAAACCGCTAAAAATAACTACAATAAGGGCTAAATTTTTAGCACTAAATTGACTTATGACTCTAAGAAAACTCATTCAAGAATCCTAATTTAAAGATACAAAACTTCAGTTAAAAATTAGGCTCATACAAGCCTAATAATAAAATTATTTACCAAGATACACTTGTCTAGGACGTGTAATTCTAGCATGAGGATTTTTGATATGCTCAAGTAACTGAGCACACCAACCTGGCATTCTACCAATAACAAAAATTGGAGTAAAAAGTTGTGTGGGAATTTTCAATGCCGTTAAAATAATGCCTGAATAAAAATCTACATTTGGATATAGATTTCTTTCTATAAAATACTCGTCATGCAATGCAACCTCTTCAACCTTTTGAGCTATTTCACTCAAATGTGCATCCATACGAATGCCTTTTTTATCTAAATCATCTTTGAAATTTTTTAGTACTCTAGCACGAGGATCATAGTTTTTATACACCCTATGACCAAACCCCATCAATCGAAAAGGATCATTTTTATCCTTAGCCTTAGCGATGAATTTATCAACATTTTTTACATCACCTATTTCGTTGAGTTGTTTAAGAACTTTCTCATTTGCTCCTCCATGTGCTGGTCCCCAAAGGGCTGAAATACCAGCACTGATGGCTGCATATGGATGCACACCAGTTGAAGCAACATTTCTAACTGTAGTTGTAGAAGCATTCTGTCCATGATCTGCATGAAGAGTAAAAATTTTATCTAGTGCTTCAATTTCTAAAGGGGTGATTTCTTCCACCCCCTTTATGGTTTGTTTAAGTTTTCCATGAGGATATGCACGCAACATATAAAGAAAATTTTCAACATAAGATCGTTCAATATCAGGATAAATAAAGGGAGCTCCTACGGAATTTCTATAGCAAAATGCAACCATTGTAGGTATTTTTGCGATAATTCTTCGAGCCATTGTTTGATAATCATCTTCATCTTCCATATCCTTGTGATCAAAATACAAAGTAGAGAGGACTGAGACACCTGAAGATAAAGTCGCCATAGGATGTGCTCCATCAGGAAAGGCAGAAAAAAGATTCATCAAGCCTTCATGTAAAAAACTTCTATGCCTTAGCTCTAAATCAAACTCTTTAGATTCTTTTTCATCTTTTGGTAACTCTTGATTGATAAGAAGTTTGCAGACATCAGTGAATTTATACTTAGCTACCAAATCTTCAACTCTATGTCCCTTATAAAGCAACTCTCCTTTTTTTCCATCAATATAGCTGATGGTAGATTCACATCCTGCAGTAGATCCATACCCAGGATCATATGAAAAAATTCCTGCCGTTTCAAATAGTTTAGAAAAATCTACCGCTTTTGGGCCTCTAGTACAATCAATAAGGTTGAAATCAAACTTTTCATTTGTTTCATTATTAGTTAAGGTCACTGTTCCCATTTCTTGAAATCCTTTTTAAATTTTTAGATTCGACCAATCAGTATCGTATTATCATTTTACTTATAAATAACTAATAGTGTGATTCAAAGGATTATAGAGAGAATTTAATAGACGGAAGATTGTATGGAATTATGTTAGTGGGGAATATTTTTACCTATATAGAGGGCATTATGTTTGAATAATTCGCTCATAAAAACACAATGTCTAAAATCATTCGGCATGACACTTTTATCTATTGTTGTGATTATTTACTAAATATGACTCAATATTCAATAAGCAATGCTATCTTCAATTTCAAGCGTTTTTTCTACAACCTTTCTTCCTGCTTTGTGCTATTTTTAGCATAAAAAATTTAAGATATAGAGATTTATCAATATCAAATTTGAGAGTGAAAAATATTCCTATCACTTTATAAATCGATATCATGCAAGAAAGGAACTTGGCTATGGAATATTTTATATAGGTGCTATCTTAACTATAGTTGCTCGAAGGGATTCTAAGATTTTTATCTCTACTCTAATGCTTCAGCTCTTGGTAAAAATTTAAAAATAATTCACACATAAAAATTAAAAACTTCATTGATTGAAACTAGAAATAACGATTGATTTCAATATTTTGTTTTTTAGTGCTAAACTAGCGATATTATTTTTACAATCTTAAAGGAGAAATAAAATGTCAAAGTTCAATGGCTATAATCCAAAATTCTTACAACTTCCAAAAGAAGGCGAAGCAATCACTTTAGATTCAAGTGGAAATTTAAAAGTTCCCAATAATCCAGTCATACCTTATATTCAAGGAGACGGTATTGGGATAGATATCACTCCTGCGATGCAAAAGGTGATTGATGCAGCTATAAAAAAAGCCTACAAAGGAGAGAGAAAAATCTCTTGGTATGAAGTTTATACAGGTGAAAAATGTTTCAATAAATTTAAAAATGAAAGCTCTCTCACTCCAATGCAGCAGTGGTTATTGCCCGACACCATTGATGCAATTAATTATTTCAAAGTCTCTATCAAGGGACCCTTGACAACTCCTGTAGGAGAAGGATTCAGATCACTTAATGTGGCCTTGCGTCAAATGATGGATTTATATATTTGCTTACGCCCTGTTAGATGGTATGGCAGTCCAAGTCCAGTAAAAGAACCTAATAAAGTGGATATGGTCATATTCCGAGAAAATAGCGAAGATATTTATGCGGGGATTGAATTTGCACAAGGAACTCCTGAGGTAAAAAAAATTATTGATTTCTTGATGAATGAAATGAAGGTTACTAAAATTCGATTTCCTCAAAGCAGTGGTATAGGTATCAAACCTGCTAGCAAAGAAGGCACAGATCGTCTTGTAAGAAAAGCTATCCAATATGCAATAGATAATGATAGGGAGTCAGTCACACTTGTGCATAAAGGCAATATTATGAAATTTACCGAAGGTGCATTTATGAAATGGGGTTATGAACTAGCTCAAAAAGAATTTGGAGCAACACCTATTGACAATGGCCCTTGGTGTAAATTCAAAAATCCAGAAACAGGAAAAGAGATTATTATCAAAGATGTTATTGCCGATGCTTTCTTACAACAAATTCTTTTACGTCCTGCAGAATACGATGTGATTGCCACGATGAATCTTAATGGGGATTATATTTCAGATGCACTCGCTGCAATGGTTGGAGGAATCGGAATAGCACCTGGTGCGAATATGAATGATAGCGTTGCAATGTTTGAAGCCACACACGGAACAGCTCCAAAATACGCTGGTCAAGACAAGGTTAATCCTGGATCAATCATCTTAAGCGCAGAAATGATGCTTCGTCATATGGGATGGCTAGAAGCAGCTGATCTTGTTGTGGATTCTATGAAAAAAGCTATCCAATCCAAAAAGGTCACTTACGATTTTGCAAGACTTATGGATGGTGCAAAAGAAGTAAAATGCTCTGAATTCGCAGATGTAATGATTTCGTGCATGTAACTGTTTTAGCAAAAACCTCATATTTAAATTTATTAAATTTAAATATGGCATTTTTGCTATCATAAATCACTCTATAATTTATGAGAGTACAAAAAATTTATGAAAAATTCAAGAGGTCATCTCTTTGCTATTTTTACCATTTTTGTTTGGGGTAGCACATTTAGCTCTACAAAGGTATTGCTAGAATCTTTTACCGCTTATGAAATTTTGATTTTTCGCTTTATTATCGCATACATATGTTTATTTATCTTTTATCCAAAAATACTAAAACCAACCTCATTTAAAGAAGAAACACTATTTGGTCTCTGCGGTCTTAGCGGGGTATGTTTGTACTTTTTGCTAGAAAATATTGCCCTTGAATATACTTTTGCTTCAAATGCTGGAATATTGGTGTGCATAAGCCCTATCTATACAGCTATTTTGAGATTTATATTTTTCAAAAAACCATTGAATAGCTTTTTCGTCATAGGATTTTTATTTTCATTCATCGGAGTAATTTGTATTGTCCATCAGGGCGATGATTCAATTCAAATAAACCCTTTAGGAGATATTTTATGTATCTTAGCAGGGTTATGCTGGTCTTTTTATACAATATTCCTTGAAAAGCTTTTTAAAACGTATCACAACATTCATACACTAGCTATTACTAAAAAAATATTTTTTTATGGGATTATATTTAGCTCTATAACCTTATTGATTGAAGGAGTCAATCTTAGTATTGATGTTTTTTTGAATCTACAAAATATTTTAAATCTTTTATTTTTGGGTGTTTTTGCTTCTGCGTTATGCTATTTATCTTGGGGTATTTCTATGAAACTTTTAGGAACACTTAAAGCAAGTGCTTATCTATATACCATTCCTGTCATCTCAATTATCATAGCCTCTATCGCACTAGGCGAGTCCATCACATACAATATTATCATAGGGAGTATTTTAGTGTTGTGTGGCTTATTTTTATCTCAAAAAACATAATAAAAATTTGCTACACAAAAATACTTGGTTTTTTATCGAATACTTTTTTTAAAGACAAGAGTTTTGTTTTCAATATAGATAGATTTTCAAATAACTTGCTATGATTTAAACGATAAGATCGATGAATATTCAACATCTCAGGACTATATTGTCCATAAATATCATATTCACAAATAAAATCTTTTCCTAGATTCTCCTTCATGGCTCTGTAGTAATATTTCTCATAATTTAAAAATATCCTTGTTTTGAGTTCTTGTGCAAGTTCTACATTTTTGGATTGTAATGCATTCTCGCATTCTTCAATGATTTTTGGTAACTCTAATAAAACATCAGTTGATGGTTTTGAATTGATAGTTACCTGCTCTAATATATCAATTTTTGATAATGCAGTTTTTTTCATACTAATATCCTTATGAATAGATTATTTTAAATCTTTTGATAGTAATATTATATAACTTTATTTGTAATTAATGAATTAAATATTTATATATTTATAAAAATAATTTTTAGAATCCAAACAGACTAAAAACAAAAATCATAAATTTCAATAAGAAGATAGGGAATCAAAGAATCATAATTTAAAAAATAGAATATTTATAATTTATTTACTCCGCCCAATAATCATAATATCTCCATCCAATAAGCACAAATCCTCTTCAGCAAGATAATTACTCTTTTTAAAAATACTAAATACAAGACAATAAAAAGTCTCTTGTCCCCTATTCAATTACTTGCATAATTAAATAGAAACTCATAATACTTTTAATCATTTCATAATAATGGTTTTAAATCTATGGCTTCAGCCTTAATTTCTGATATAAAGTGAGCAATCCGAGTAATTAACTTGGGCATCTACTTAAGAGTCTTTTCTAGTGATTCTAATTATAAAATTCCATGTGTCACATAAAGATTTTTAATCCAAACACTTTGCGATTTTTCAACCACTGTCCTTTATTGAAATATTTTTGATTCTTTTAACTATTTTATAATCAATTTATCAGCAATAAATACGGCGATTTAAGTTATCTTATTTGTAGAGGAAGGATTGAATAGATAGGATATAAAAGTGGTACGCCCGGCAGGATTCGAACCTGCGACCTACGGCTTAGAAGGCTGTTGCTCTATCCAACTGAGCTACGAGCGCATAAAATCTGGGTGGTACGCTCGAAGGGAGTCGAACCCATAACCCCCAGATCCGAAGTCTGGTGCTCTATCCAATTGAGCTACGAACGCAGGAAACAAGATTTTATTAATCATTTAAATATACAAATATGGGGTGGGAGATGGGGATCGAACCCACGACCCTCAGAGCCACAACCTGATGCTCTAACCAACTGAGCTACACCCACCATAAAAAATCTAAAAATGCGTGGTCGGGGCGAAAGGATTCGAACCTTCGACCCCTTGGTCCCAAACCAAGTGCGCTAACCAGACTGCGCTACGCCCCGAAAAACATCTTATAGAAGGCCGAATTATACTCAACTCAAGAGGTTTTGTCAAGGAAAGAAGGAACGTTTTAGGCGTTTTAGGATTATTTTTCGACCAATGGAATGCTCAAACGATATTTAAACACCATCCTATCTAGTGCCTCATTGATTATCTCTTTTGCGTCTATATAAAAAGCTTCTATCTCGTCTTTATCTAAATGCAAAGAAGCAATCATCAAACTCTGAGACATATGAGCTAAGCTTCCTTCAAACATTATTCCCACAAAAGGAGATGAAAAACTTTTTTTTGCAGAGGTAGCATTTATAATATCAATAAGAGCAAAAAGCTCGCGTTTATTTTTGACATTGGTTGTTAAAATAGCCTTGAGTTCATCTCTAAAATCTGAGATTTCTTGGATATAGAAATCTGTACGAATATCATTAAATGCAGTTTTTGTTTTGGAAGTAAAATAAGATTTTATCTGAGCTATAAGTTTCTTTTTTTTGATTTTTGCGAAATTCAATTCATTTGGATGTGTAGATCTAGCTCCATCTATATAAGCCCCTTCACCCAAATTGAGTGCCATTTTGGGATTGAAATTCCTGATAGCCTGAGTGATGTTTTGAGCAGAAAGCAAAAATATTGAATCGCTATAAACAACTTTATCAAAATTTCCTCTTACTCTAAAAGCATCAACAGGCAGAGCAAAACTTTCCTCCCCATAATAAGAATCTGAAGCATGTTTAGAAGCACCTTCTATATAGCCGCAATCCAAACCACACAACAATACCTCAGAACCAAGCTGACAAGCCAAAGCAAATCCCGCATTGCCAACAAAAGGAGCAGAAAATTCTATGACACTTTTAGAGCCATATAAATATCCACTACTACTTCCCCCACGCATAAAAATATAGCTTTCCTTGGCTAAATCTAAAACCTCTGGATTAGTCATATTTGCACATAGCAATGGAGTATCTCCTAATGGTGCTTGTTTTAAAACATCCTTGAGATAATCAATACGCTCTATTTCGATTTGAAAATCAGGTTTTATACCATAAGCCTTCAATGGTTTTAGGGCTGTTCCGCAACTAAAAATAATCATCTTGTCTTGATTTTCTTTAATAAAAGGAAGTAGTCCATCCAAACTTGCACCGTTTCCTACCACACAAATAGGAGCATTTACCCTTTTAGGAAGATTCAAAATAGGATAAGCATTTGAACCAAAAGAGATATTTTTTAGAGTATTTTGCACTCCAATCATCTCATCTTCAAAACTCCCCCACCCTCTTGAATTACTCGCATATTCTTCATCAATAACTTGCTTGGAAGCATCTAACTTTGGACTTGAATAAAGTTTAAGCTCGAGTCTTAAAAAATTATTAGTGATCTTTTTTTGAGAGAAAAAACTACGCACAAAAAACTTATCAATCAAATCTTTGACAAATAAATAACAGCTCTTTGGAGAAACGTTATCAAATAATTTTTCATAATCCACAAAATAACAACTCACTCGAAACATATCTACATTTTCTTCAAAAATAAGTAGAGAATGAAAAAACACACCTCGCTCCCTAATAAACTCTAAAAACATTCCACCCAATAATCCAAAAATGTTTGTCGAAGGCAAAAACGATCGACTCAAATAATATTCTTTAATGCCTCCGTGTTTGTGCAACAAATCAATGAATTCATTGCAAACCCTGCCTGTGATTGGGAGTTTTGATGTATCCATTTTGTCCAAATAAATATGATTGGTATAAATTTTCCACTTAGCATTTGCAATAGGTGAGTTTGAAAGTTCCTCAGAAATATTCACCATTTGATGCCCTTGCTGGGCTGTGGGATAAGAAAGTTCTCCGGTTTTTAGATTAATGATATTCAGACCCTTTTCATCAAAAAGAAGGTTATATTCGATAGGTTCGGCCTTTAATACATCAAAAAGATCAGGGGAAGTTTGACGAAAATATTCCATATTATTGATGAATCTTTGTGAGATTTCTTGTTCTATTTTCTCTCTATTTCCACTTTTTAAAAGCCCTAAAAATGACATTCTATTCCCCTTATATTTTATATTCTAGCTATTTTATTATCATCATCAGAGCAATCAAAATATCTCAAAATGAATTACTTTTTATATCGAAAATTTCTAAAAAAGTCTGCTATAAAGGCACTAAATATTGAAATCATTAATGCTGAGACAACTAGAAAAACCCATATTTTGGTCTGCGTAAATTGAGAAGAAACATTTGTCCATACGACCATATCTTCAATATCGCCATTATTCTTTTTACTCAATTCACTAGAAATAATAACACCATTTTTCAAGATTTCTTGAATCTGTGATTGTAAAAATCCAAAATTATTTGCTCTAGCATTGTTTTTAGAATAACTATCATATATCTCTTTAAGATAGTTTTTTACACTAAGCGCCTGTGGAGAATTTTGAACATACCACACAATCATATCTGCATATTTCTGAGCTGTAGCCTTATTGGGTGCTTGAATATTTATCCAAAAAATATCAGGACTTTGCGGAGATGGAGGTATAGTAACATCCATATTTTGAATAGACTCGATGGCGTTAAGATCTAAATTCGTGGATTGAATATTTTGTTTGAGTAGATTTAAATTTTGTGTGATAGCACGATTAGATAGCAATGCTTTGGTATCGCTCATAGGATTAGTAAGATTTTTAGATTCAATAGAAAACAAATAATGATCGCTAGTTTGCTTGAAATTAGATTTTTTTGTATTTTGAATATCCTCATACTTGATAAAAGCGGTGCCTAAACCCATCACGACAATAAAAACTACTAGTATTGTCTTATAATTTCTCATAAATAAATGGAGTATTTCTCTAGATTCATCATTATATTTCATGTAATTCCTTTCAAAAACTAAAATAATACAAAAAATTTCCCCAAGAAGGGTAAGAAAACCATAGCTTTGAAGCAGGATCAAAAATCCAATAAGCAAATTTTCCCAAAAGTAACAAAAATCCCACGATGTAGGTTAGAATTGATAAGTTCCTAACAGAGACAAAAAACATATACCCTAACAAGAATGAATTAAATATCAACGTTAATCTATTGGAGGCATAGGAAAATGGAAGAAATACAACATAACACCATAAAAAAACGAGATAAAAATATATCCAATATTTTTTAAGATTATCACTCCTAAGTCCAATGCAAAACAATAAACCCATGCATAATAGTAAGAACATAAAAGAAAGATCAAGATTCATAAAAATCCCTCTTTCTTGATAAATGCTATAAAAATTAAGTTTATCAAGTATGCTAATATGAGGGATAATACCACTTTTATATGCCATCAAAATAAATTCAAAGGAAAAAACAAAACTCAATGAACCTATAGCAACAAGACTCAAAGTTAATTTGGGACGATACTTTAAAAATTCTAAAATAAAAAATACAGGAAGAGAGGTAAGATGAAAAAGACAAGCAGTAAGCAAGAAAATAAATTTCCAAATATATTTCTGCTGAGAAAATGCAAATAGTATGAAAATACACGCAAAACTCTGTCTGCTCCATTCACTAGGAGCATAAAAACTAAAAAATAAAAAAATAAAAAATAAACACAACGCTCTTTGTGAAATACCTAAAGAAGAAATGCCATATTTAAGTGCCCATATTGCCATTAAAAGACTTGGAACAAGAATACTGAAAAATAAAATTTCATTGATATTTAAATGACCAAAAATAATATCCAAGAGCAAATAAAACAAGGGAAATCCAACTTCAAAACCCCCGCCATAAGAAAATAATGCACTGTAATGTCCCACGAAAATATCTTTATAGGTATCATAATAACGTAAAAAATCATCCCCATTGTTATCAAAATAAACCCTTGATGCCCATATTAGGCTCCCTGAAATGACAATATCAAGACTCAAGAGAGACAAGATAACATAATCATTAAAACGTGTAAAAATCAGTAATAAAAACATACCAAAAAAATAAGATAAAAGCGGAGAGAACGGCAAGATAAAAAAAGGTAAAAAAGCAATAATATAGAGTACGCTTTTATTTGTATCTCTCATATGGTCATAAGTTTGAACACTTTTCATTTATTCTCCAAAAGAGTAATTTTAATCTATATTTATAAACTTAAATCCACGTATGTCTGCTACAATAGCACTTTAAACTTCACAAGGAATCCGATGCATCCTGGCAAAATTCAAAAACTTCAAATATCTCGTTTTAGTGAAAATGGAGCTTATCTCAAAGACTCTTTTGAAGAAGAGGTATTGCTCCCTAATAAATTTGTCTTAGAAGAATTTAAAGTTGGAGATTTTATTGAGGTCTTTCTGTATACTGATTCGCTAGATAGACCTGTGGCTACAACGCAAAAACCATATGGAGTGGTTGATGAAATCCTCGCCTTAAAGATTGTTTCTATAGAAGAGAAGGGTTGTTTTTTGGATATCGGTATTGATAAAGATATTTTTATGCCCACAAAAGCTCCAAAACGTTTTAAGGTGGGTGATTTTGTAGCTGTTAGAATCACGCTTGATAAACAAGGAAGGCTGATCGCAAGACTTGGTATCAAAGAGTATCTAAAACCCTATTTATTCAATACTCCTTATGTAAAAGTTGAAATCTTGCCTTTTGAAAAAACTCCCCTTGGCATAGGATGTGTTGTAAATAGTCAGTATTATGGACTTTTGTATAAAAATCAAATATTTTCACCCATACGAATCGGGGAAAAAAGTACTGCCTATATTTCAAAAATACGTCCTGATGGAAAACTAGATCTCTGTTTAAAACCCATTGGAGACAGAAGTGAAGATAAAAAATATTTACTAGAAATTATTAGGAAATATAAAGTTTTAGAGCTTGATTTTGATTCATCTCCTGAGGAGATACAAGAAATATGCCAAATGAGCAAAAAAAGCTTTAAAACACTCATTAGCACATTAGTGAAGGAATCAAAAATCAAAATCATAGATAGTTTGAAACGCGATGGCAAAAAAGCCATCCATTTTATGCAATAGATCTATTTAATATTTCCAAATAAATCATTTATCGCCTCAGACATACTAGGATGTGTGAATATCATATCTTTTAACACAACATAGCTTTGCTTCGCATTGATTGCCAATGAAAAAATATTTATTATTTCAGGAGAATTTTGGCAATGCAATGATGCACCTAATATCAAATCTGTTTTTGCATCTATGATAACTTTTAACATTCCTTGCGTATTATTTAAAACCCTAGCTGCAGGAATAGCCTCAGCAGATAGCTTTGCTATCTTGATTTCATAACCTTTTGCCAAGGCCTCTTTTTCCTTTAGCCCCACACAAGCAAGCGGCGTATCTAAAAATATCACTTCAGGAACAGCAGGACGATTTTTTACACTTCGCTTGCCATTGCCAAAAATCAAATCAAAAACAATCCTGAAATCATCTAAAGAAATATAAGTAAAAAGTGGTCCGCCCTTCACATCACCCAAGGCATAAATATTTTCAATATTGGTACGCAAAAATTCATTTGTAATAATTTCTCCTTGATTGTTTATAGCAACCCCTGCTTTTTGTAGATTCAAACCTTCCGTATACGCTTTTCTCCCTGTAGCAAACAATACGGCATCACCTAAAATATGATTGGTTCTACCTTCTTTATCAAATGAAATTTTTACTTTTTCATCCTCATCTTCAATGGATATTGGCACAGCCTCGTAGATAATTTCAATGCCCATTTTTTCAAGACAAGCCTCAACAGAGGCCGCAATATCTTCGTCTTCTTTGGGCATTAGTTGATTTTTACGGATTAAAACACTCACTTTTGATCCAAAATTTGCATACATGCTAGCAAACTCAAGCCCAATATAACCCCCTCCAATAATCAAAAGTTTAGTAGGTAAAACATCCAAATCTAATAGTTCTGTGCTAGTGTAAACTTTTTTAGATTTTATAGGCATATCAGGGATGAAGCTCTTTGAACCTGTATTGATAAAAATCTTTTCACCCTTTATCTGTAATTTTTCCTCCCCCTCAATACAAATAGTTTTGGAATCTAAAAATGAAGCCTTGCCATCAAAAATCGTGATATTTGGTTGCTGTATTAAATTTTGATAATTTTTTTCTCTAAGTGCGAGAATCAATTTATTCTTATTTTCAATACTTTGAGCATAAGAATAAGTGGGGGTCATCTTTGAGAGATGGGATTGATAAACAAGTTTTTTTGTAGGAATACACCCAATATTAATGCAAGTACCACCGTACATTTTTTTTGACTTTTCTATCAAAGCAACTTTTTTACCTTTTGCAGCACTTTTGAGTGCTAAAGTTTTGCCCGCTTTTCCAAATCCGATGATGACAATATCAAATTCTTGCATTTGTGATTCCTTTAAATTTTGTTATATACTAAAACAATAAAACCATTTAAAGGATAATGTAATGATAATTTTTGTTACAGGTGCTTCTGCGGGATTTGGAGAAGCTATTTGCAAAAGATTCATTAAGGAAGGACACAAGGTCATCGCACTAGCAAGAAGAGAGGAAAAACTTCAAAAACTCCAAAAAGAATTGGGAGAAAATTTTCAATTTATTGTTTCTGATGTGAACGATATACAAACGATCAAAAATGGCTTAAAAAATCTCCCTAAAAATTTTGAAAATATTGATGTATTAGTAAATAATGCTGGTTTAGCACTTGGGCTAGAAAGTGCGGATAAAACAAAGCTAGAAGATTGGGAAGTGATGATAAATACAAACATTATGGCACTTGTAAAATTGACTCACCTATTATTACCAGAAATGGTAAAACACAAAAAAGGTCACATTATCAATCTGGGTTCAATCGCTGGAAGTTATCCTTATCCTGGTGCAAATGTATATGGGGCAACAAAAGCATTTGTAAAACAATTCAGCCTTAATCTTCGTGCAGATCTATATGATAAAAATATCCGTATCAGCAATATAGAACCTGGACTCTCTGGGGGAAGTGAATTTTCAATAGTGCGATTTAGCGGAGATAAGCTAAAAGCAAGTCAAGTTTATGAAAATACCAAACCCCTATTGCCTGATGATATAGCTGAAACAATATTTTGGTGTGCAAACCTTCCTGAACATATAAATATAAATCGTATTGAGTTAATGCCAACCACTCAAGCACCTGCAGCCCTAAATGTTGCAAAATCAAATCACAAAGAAGACTAAAAAGAATGCAAAATTTGTGAGATCAAAATCACAATGATAACAACTGGTATGATATAACGTATCAAGAAATACCATATTTTAAACAATCTCACAGACAGGAAATGTTCAGTATATTCATGGGCTTTCTTTCTACCTATGACATAACCGACAAATACGGTTGAAAATAATCCTCCTAAGGGCATAAGAATTGAGGAAGTGAGAAAATCTGCCCACGCAAACATGTTTTTATTTAAAAAGGTGAGTGTCTTTGCGTAATCCACATTCAATGAAAAGATGATTAAAATTCCAACGATAAAAACGCAACCACTTACAATCAAAGTAGCAAAAGAGCGTTTGATTTTAAATTTTTCAATCAAATAAACCACAGAAGGTTCTAAAAGCGATACAGTTGAAGTGACTCCAGCAAACATCAATGCCACCAAAAACAAAATTGAAATAATCTCTCCAGTAATACCCATTTGTCCAAACACTAAAGGAAGGGAAATAAATACCAAACCATCCCCTTGCTGCGGACTCCCGCCGTATTCAAAAATAAAAGTGAATATCATCAATCCAGCAACTAGTGAAATTAAAATTCCAGGCAATACTACCCAAAGAGAGCTCTTGAGTAAATTTTCATTTTTATGAGTAAAGGCTGCATAAGTAATGATGGTGCCTACCCCTAGACTAAGCGAAAAAAACACTTGACCTAAAGATTCTACAATTACCTTTAAAGTGATTTTCTCAGGAGCAAAGTCAAACATAAATTTAAATGCCTCCATAAAAGATGGAATTGTCATCGCATAGACCAAAAGACCAATAAAAATGATGAATAAAAGTGGCATTAAGACAAAATTTAACTTTTCAATACCTTTTTTGATGCCAAAGCAAACAATCCAAGAAGTCAAAATCAAACAAAAACTAAAGCCCACAATCTGCCAATAAATACTATAGTCCTTTAGTTCTGTAAATATTTGCTGAGACTCCAAAAGAGTGGTAGGAAGTTGAAAGCTCACTACAAATAGATAGTACAGCACCCAACCAAGAACTACTGAATAAAAAGATAAAATGATAGGACCACCCAAAAGAAATATACCACTAAGCTTTGTGATAAAATTATTTTTATATAAATCTCCAAAACAAGAAACAATATTTTTCCTGCCTCTGTTGCCTATGATCATATCAGATAGCAACATAGAGATACCAATCGTAAGAGTCAAAAACAAATAAAGCACAACAAAAGCACTCCCTCCATTGTTGCCTGTCATGTATGGAAATCTCCATATGTGACCTAACCCAATAGAGCTTCCTAAAGTCGCTAAGATAAATCCAAATTTTGAAAAATTAGCCAAAGTTAATCCTTATGAAAATAATTCTACAAATTTGGCTATCCATATCACAATAACGACCAATGGAGCAATGTAACGCAATATAAAAAACCATACTTCAAATATTTTCCTGGATAAAAAATGCTTACTGAACTCATAAACTCTCTCCTTGCCAACAACCCAACCTACAAAGATAACTGATAAAAATCCCCCTAGAGGCATCACGATAGCTGAAGAAGAAAAATCCGCCCAATCAAAAAGGCTTTTATCAAAAAATGTCAGGTCATTTTTATAATCCACATTCAAAGAAAATATCATCACAATACCCACTACATAGATTCCTAAAGCAATAAGCCAAGTTGAAACAAATCGATTTAGGGCAAATCTATCTATAATGTATTTCACTGATGGTTCTAAGAGTGATATGGTAGAAGTAATACCAGCAAATCCAAGAGCGACTAAAAATAAAACAGAGATGATATTACCAGCTAAGCCCATTTGACCAAAAATCAAAGGCAAAGAAACAAAAACAAGTCCTGGACCCTCAGAAACCTTTGCACCATATTCAAAAACAAAAGTGAATATCATCAATCCTGCAATTAAAGAAATCAATATTCCAGGTATCACAACCCAAAATGCACTCTTAAGAAGATTTTGTTTCTCATTAGTGGAAGCTGAATAGGTAATGATGATACCCACACCCAAACTAAGTGAGAAAAAAACTTGGCCAAGTGATGCAACAAGAACATTTGGAGTGATTTCCTCAAACTTGAAGGCAAACATAAACTTAAATGCTTCGGAAAAAGATGGCATAGTCATTGCATAGATCAAAAGACCAATAAAAATAATGAACAAAAGGGGCATCAAGACAAAATTTAACTTTTCGATACCATTTTTGATGCCTCTAGAAACTACCCATCCAGTTATACCCAATACTGCAGTAAAGCCTAAAATTTGGGGCAAAATCGAATTGGTAAGTAAGTTTTTAAATTCTGCTTCTGAAGCTACTACATCTACAGGAAGATCAAAACTCACAACGAATAGATAATATGCCACCCATCCAAGTACAATAGAATAAAAAGTTAAGATAAAAGGACCACCAACAAGAGTAATACCAGCATATCCCCACTTTTTTTTGGGGGTTGGATCAAGTTCCTTGAAAGCTTCTGTGGTATTCTTGTTTGTAGTATGGCCAATAAGCATTTCAGCTACCAACATAGAAATTCCTATGCTTAAGGACAAGAACAAAAACAAAAGAACAAACCCGCCTCCTCCACTCACTCCTGCCATATAAGGAAATCTCCATATATGACCTAATCCGATTGAACTCCCTAAAGTCGCTAAAATAAACCCAAGTTTTGAAAAATTGCCCATTCTTGTGCCCTTAATAAAATTGATAGATATGAAAGACAAAAATATACTCAAATTTCTTTTAATTTCGCATTATTTTAGGGTAAAAAATCAGGTTCTTTAAAAACGACACATTTAAAGAAATCAAAATACTATAGAGAAATTTGCTAAGTTTGCTAACTCGTTTTTTCAAATTTAATAACAATATCAATGACATCTCGATGAGTAACATCATTGATATTCAAAGAAGAAATAATGCTTCTATCTTTATCATATTTTGAAAAATAAGGAAGGAAATGCCCCTCAAAGAATCTTTTAATTCTTTGTATTGCACCTTTTTGTAGTTTTTCATTTTTCCTTAAAAACCATTCCTCATAAATTCTATGAATTTGAGCTTGTGTATCAAATGTTAAAAGCATTTCTTCTTGTTTTTTGATAAATTGTGGGTCTTGATTGTTAAAAACAAGTTCTTGATATTCTAAAGCTTTTTTCTTGCTTGTAACAATGAAATTTGAGGATAAGAACCCAGATTGATTAATTTTCTTCGTTTTTGATGGGTGTATCTGTATTGCCAATACTTATAACCTAAATGATGAACCAATAATCGCAATCCTTTTATATCTGATAAGAAATAGTCTTTTTCTTTTGGTTTAGCATTTTTAATTTCAAGTTCTGTCATTGATAGCCTTTTTTATAAAATCAAGACAACTCACAAATGGCTTTAGTTTGAACTAGATGTAATAAAGTGGTTACAAAACAAGAGGTTATAAAATTATAGCCATTTTTGTCTCCGTTTTTGTAACCATTTTTTATTGACTACAATATACTATGAATGGGTTGCAATATACTATGAAATGCAATGAAAATATTAGAAAATAGTTAATCAGGGTTGTTGTTTATGAGATTTGGGGTAATTAATAGGAGATAATACACTATGATTGAATAGAAAAGGAAAGTTGCGATGGTGATCACGATTGGACTTGAACCAACGACCACTACCATGTCAAGGTAGTGCTCTACCAACTGAGCTACGCGATCAAAACTAGCGGGACATTATATACAAAGCATTATTTAGTTTTACTTAAAAACAACATCTTCATAATCAAAATTCCAACTCCAATATCAATCATCACATCAGCAAAATTAAACACCGCAGGAAAATCAATAACATAATGCCAATGAATATAATCCACGACCCCAACATAAGTAAATCTATCTAGTATATTAGAACAACCTGCCCCAAAAATAATCCCAAAAACATAATGATTGTGAATAAAAAATTCTTTTTGACGCACTAGTGCAGTTAGTACAACAAATACAAGCACTATCTGGATATATTTCAAAGTAGAGCCCAAAAAACTAAACATAGAAAAAGCAACGCCCTTATTATAAATAAGTGCAATGGAAACAGCCTCACTTTCATAATCAAAACCATGAACTATAAGGTGTTTGATGAATTGATCTAATGCAAAAACAACCAAAAAAATAACCAAAAAAATCAAAAAACTTTTTTTCATTTGAACCTCAAGAAAGTTTATTTTTTAAAAATTCGCTTAAATCTTTAATGCTCGATTCAAGCACAGACTTATTTTTTCCCTCCAAAAGAATGCGTAACTTATTCTCTGTGCCTGAATATCTTATAAGATGACGCATACCCAATGAAGAAACTTCTTGAATCTTTTCAGCATAACCAACAATTGATTCTAATGGAATTTTTTGTTCAACATTCAAATTGATAAGCTTTTGGGGATACAGTTCAAATGCATTGAATAAATCTGAGCTTTTTTTTCCACTCTCATTTAAAGCTGCCATCACTTGAAGGGCACTCACAAGACCATCTCCAGTTTTTGCATAATCACCAAAAATAATATGCCCACTTTGTTCTCCACCTAAACTTGCACCGTTTTTTTGCATTTCATCACACACATACTTATCTCCAACATTGGTTCTAATCAGTTCAATGTCATTAGTTTGAAGATATTCCTCAAGAGCTAGATTACTCATAACAGTACTTACAAGTTTATTATTTTTGAGACTTCCTATTTTTTTTTGATATACCCCTAATACGCCAATAAGCTTATCTCCATCTACCACATTCCCTTTATTATCAACTACCACCAATCTATCAGCATCTCCATCAAGTGCAAATCCAATATCAGCACGATAACGCCTAACTTCATTGCTAAGCGATAAAGGATGCATCGCACCACATTGTTCATTAATATTCTGACCGTTTGGTTTGTTGTTGATAACCACCACATCTGCACCTAACTCGCTAAATATAGTGGGAGCTACTTTATAACCAGCACCATTTGCTGTATCCACAACCACACGAATCCCCTGCAAGGTAAGATTTTTTGGGAAAGAGTTTTTTATATGCACGATATAACGTCCTATTACATCATCAATCCGTTTAGAATTCCCTATTTCTAAGCCTGTTTTATAGCTACTCTCAATAAGATCTTGATCATCAAACAGTTTTTCGATCTCAGCTTCAGCTTTTTCATCTATTTTATAACCAAAACGATTGAAAAACTTTATTCCGTTATCCTCATAAGGATTGTGTGATGCACTGATCATAATCCCTGCATCACATCGCATATCTTCAGTCAAAAAAGCAATCGCTGGAGTAGGCATAGGGCCTACTTGTATTACATCATACCCAACAGAAGTCAGGGCACTTACAAGTGCATTCTCTATCATATAACCACTTTTTCGAGTATCTTTACCTACCAAAATTTTATTAGTGATAGAATGCTTACGAAAATACAATCCAGCCACAATTCCTAATTTTATCGCAAGAATAGGAGTGATATCTATACCCGCTTTTCCCCTAACGCCATCAGTTCCAAAAATTCTCATTATTAATCTCCAAAAATAGGGTGAATTTCAAAGTGCAATTTTAAACTATTTTTAATCAAATCTAGGGCATAATTGTGCCTTAGAAAAAATTACAAAAGGATTAACCAAAAAGATGGCGAATCATAAATCTGCAGAAAAGAGAATTAGACAGACTGAAAAGAGAACTGAGAGAAATAGGTACTACAGAACTAGAATCAAGAATATTATCAAGGCAGTTCGTGAAGCAGTCAGTGCAAACGATGTTTCAAAAGCCCAAGAAAGTTTAAAAATAGCAAATAAGGAATTGCATAAATTTGTCAGTAAAGGTATTATTAAGAAAAATACAGCTTCTAGGAGAGTTTCTAGGTTAAACGCTTCTGTTAAAAAAATTGCTACCAAAGCTGCCTAACTTTTTGGTAGCTTTGTAAATCCTTCCTCTTGACTTTCTCAACCTTAGGAACCTTAATATGCTTGTGCAAAAACTTCTCCCAATTATTCAACGCTATGATGAAATTTCTTCATTATTGGCTAATTCAGATGTCATTGGGGATGTAAAAAAACTCACTTCCTTAAGTAAAGAACAAAGCGATATTGAGGAAATAACCCAGAGTGCTAAAGAATATATCCAAGTTTTAGAATCTATCAAAGAAAATAGAATTTTACTAGAAGATAAAGAGTTGGGAGAACTTGCCAAAGAAGAACTCAAAGCTTTAGAGAGTAAAAAAATCATCTTAGAGTCGGAGATAAAAACTCTTCTCACACCCAAAGATCCAAACGACAATAAAAATATTTATTTAGAATTACGAGCTGGAACAGGAGGAGATGAAGCAGGTATTTTTGTTGGAGATCTTTTTCGTGCGTATTGTCGATATGCAGATATAAAAAAATGGAAAGTTGAAATCATTAGCTCTAGTGAAAATAATTTTGGTGGATATAAAGAGATCATCGCACTTATAAAGGGAAAAGGAGCGTACTCTAGGCTTAAATACGAAGCTGGCACACATAGAGTTCAAAGAGTTCCTGAAACCGAATCTCAAGGAAGAATTCATACCTCAGCTATCACTGTAGCGATTATGCCTGAAGTTGATGATGTAGAAGTGAATATCAATCCAAATGATCTAAAAGTGGATGTATTCCGTGCAGGAGGACACGGAGGTCAATCTGTAAATACCACTGATTCAGCCGTGAGAATCACTCACATCCCTACTGGAATCAGTGTATCTATGCAAGATGAAAAATCTCAACACAAGAATAAAGACAAGGCAATGAAAATTCTAAAAGCTCGTATCTATGAAGCACAAATTGATGAGCAAAAAATACAAAATTCAGAAGCTAGAAAATCTCAAGTTGGGAGTGGAGATAGGAGTGAACGAATCAGAACTTATAACTATCCTCAAAACCGTCTCACCGATCATAGAATAGGTCTAACGCTATACAGCCTTGAAGAAGTCATGTTATCTGGAAACCTTGATACAATCATTGATCCACTCACTGCAAGCGCCCAAAGCGAAGCAATGGGCGGAGAATAATCAATTCTTAGGTTCAAAAATTACAGAAATTGGATCCACATCATTCCCATAGATTGGTGCAAGTGTAGCTTCATAGGCCTGTTTAATAAAACCATCTTGAGTTAGAATTTTGATTTCATTATTTAGCCACTCTAAAAGCTCTTTGTCTCCTTTTTTAACAGCTGGAGCAATACTCTGCTCATCTCCCAAAGAAGAGATACTAACGACAAAACCAGGATTTTCTTTAACCCAGGCAAACAACAAAGTATTATCGTGTGCCAAAGCATCTGCTCTATCATCTTTTAGAGCTTGAAACGCCTCAGTATTTTGATCGTATTTGAGTAGTTTTATGTCAGGATAGTTTTTGCTGAAGTAAAAATCTGCTGTGGTTCCTTTATTGACTATCAAAGGCTTATCCCTGAGATTATCAATGCTTTTTATTTCTCCATTTTTAGAAACAACTCCAAGTGCGACCTTCATATAAGGCAAAGCAAAATCGACAACCTCCTGTCTTTCTTTGGTTTTTGTAAAATTTGCCATAATAATATCGACCTTCCCAGATTTAAGAAATTCAACCCTAGAGAGTGCTTCAACTGGCACAAATTCAATTTTTGATTCATCGCCTAATAAATCTTTTGCAATTTTTTTAGCAATATATACATCAAAACCATCATATTGGCCTTGTGGGTTGATAAAACCAAATGGTGGCTTATCACTAAAAACTCCCACTTTTAAAATATCTCTTTGTTTAATGGAAGAAATACTATCTTGATTTTTGTCACCACCATTTGAACAAGCCACAAGAAAAGCACCTATAGATACCATAAAAAGTATTCTGAACATTTTTTTTATTTTTAAGTTTATCATTTGATTCCTTTGATTTTTTTGCATCTGATACATTAACACAAGCAGGTTAAAAACTACCCAAAAAATTAAACATATCAAGAAATTTCTTTGCACGTTCTGTTTTTGGAGAAGTAAAAAAATCCTTTGGATTGCCCTCTTCCAGAATAATCCCTTCATCAAAAAATACAATTTTATCTGCAACTGCTTGAGCAAATTTTATTTCATGAGTTACAATAATCATACTCATTCCTTCTTTTGCAAGTTCTAAAATAACATCTAAGACTTCTTTAACCATTTCAGGATCCAAAGAAGCTGTTACCTCATCAAAAAGCATTATTTCGGGATTCATACACAGTGCCCTAACAATAGCCACCCGTTGCTTTTGACCTCCTGAAAGTTCTTTGGGGTAAGCATTCTGTTTATTTTCAAGTCCAACTCTTTTGAGTAATTTTAAAGCCTGAGAACTGACTTCTTCTTTTTTTCGATTCTGAGCTTTTAAGGGGCCTAAAAGAATATTTTGAAGCACACTCATATGGGGGAATAATTCATAGCTTTGAAAAACCATACCAATTTTTTGCCTGATAAGATTCCAATTGGTCTTAGGAGTGTTGATGATTTTACCATCTAAAATTATTTGACCTGCCTGTATCTCTTCTAGTCCATTCAGACATCTCAAAAAAGTGCTTTTTCCGCATCCACTAGGCCCTAAAATAACAACCACTTGACTTTTTTGTATGCTAAAATCAATGCCTTTTAAAATTTGATGATTATCATAAAATTTCACAAGGTTTTTGGTTTGCAACAATGCCTCCATTAAATTCCTTTGGCTTTAAATTTGTTTTTAGTCTTTTAAAATAATAAACCACCTTGATACAATAATTCAAAAATCCATCGTTAAAACTTTGGTATCATTTTATATCTTTTAAATAGGGGTACCAATGGCGTTAGTAAGTTTATTAGGAGTTTGCAAACAATACGATTATAAAGTGATTTTAAAGGATATAAATTTTTCCATCCCAAAGGGAGAAAAGATCGCTATCGTAGGAAAAAACGGGAGTGGGAAATCAACACTTTTAAAAATCATCACTAAAGAAATTGAAACTGATGAAGGTGAATGTATCTTTCAAAATAACTTAAAAATCCTGAGTTTGCCACAAAATCCAATCTTTGAACCACTAATGAGTGTCAGGGATGTTTGCGAAGACAGTCTAGCAGAACTTAGAGATGCGCACAAGCGTCTTGAATTTCTAAATACTCAAGATAGCACAGAAGAAGGGCTACAAGAGCAAGGAATGCTTATAAGTTTTATAGAAGAACATCGCGGATGGGATATAAATAGCAAAGTGGATGAAATTTTACAAAGATTTGATTTGGAAAATATAGCAAACAGATTGGCAAATACTTTGAGTGGAGGAGAACAAAAACGCCTTGCTTTATCTGTAATGCTTTTAAAAAAAGCAGATATTTTGATTTTAGATGAACCCACCAATCATCTTGATGTCCAAATGGTTGAATTCCTTGAAGAAATGATTTCTTCTCTTAGTTGTTCTGTAGTGTTCATAAGCCATGATAGATACTTTATAGAAAGCCTAGCTCATAGGGTGGTAGAAATTGACGAAGGAAAACTTTTAAGCTTTGAAGGAGGTTATAGTAATTATTTGCAAAAAAAAGAGGAGATATTAAAGAATCTCTCAAAAGAACACGAACATTTGCTTAAACTCTTAAAATCAGAAGAAGAATGGCTAAATAAAGGAGTTCAAGGCAGAAGAAAACGCAATGAAGGTCGTAAGGCAAGGGTATTGGAAATGAGAAAAAATGCCAAAGCAAATCCCTCTATTATCAAAAAAATGCGTCTAGAACTCCAAAGAGAACAAAAGCATTTCAACCGAGATGAAAGCAAAAATGCCAAAAAAATGCTTTTTGAATGTGAAAAAATCAGTAAAAAAATTGAAGAGAAGGTTCTTATTTCTAATCTAAGTCTAAGAATCTTGCAGAAAGATAAAATCGCTATTGTAGGAAAAAATGGAAGCGGAAAATCAACACTTTTAAAAATTTTTTTAAATCAAATTCCCCAAGATAGTGGCATTATCAAGCGAGGAGATATTAGCATTGGCTATTTTGATCAACAAAGAAAAATGCTAGATGAAGATAAAAATTTGTTAGAGACTTTTTGTCCTAATGGTGGAGATCATATCGAAATCAAAGGCAAAAATATGCATGTTTTTGGCTATCTAAAAAACTTCTTATTTCCTAAGGAGTTTTTGGACAAAAAAATATCATATTTGAGCGGAGGGGAGAAAAATCGAGTTGCACTTGCATTATTGTTTGCAAGAAAATATGATTGCCTGATTTTAGATGAACCCACCAATGATTTAGATATTGCGACTATCAATATCCTTGAGGAATATTTACAGAATTTTGATGGAGCACTCATTTTTGTAAGTCACGACAGATATTTTGTGGATAAAATAGCCCATAAGCTTTTAGTATTTAAAGGCGATGGAATATGTGAAGAAAGTTATATGAGCTATACAGAATATCTAGATATCCAAAAAGAACTTGCAGAATATGATGTCTTAGAATCAGATCTAAAAGACAATCAAAAAGATGAAAAAATCAAGAAAAATAACAAACTAAGCTACAAAGACGCAATGGAATTAGATCTTTTGCCAAATCAAATAGAAAAACTAGAGAATATTATTAAGTCTTTAGAGCTAGAATTAAGCGATGAAAGAATCTATCAACAAAAAGGTATTGCGAACATTGCTAGAGAAATACAAGATGCCAAAGAGGATTTAGAAAACAAATTACAAAGATATTTTTTTTTAGAAGAAAAGCATCATAACCTAACTCAGAATAACTCATAAAAAAACAAAATCATAAATGTTTATTATGTTTGTTTTGTTGTTAAGGTAAAATTCATTATGATATCTCAATCAGGTTGAAAAATCATTTTTAAAGGAGACAAAATGCAAAAATTTATCGGCGATTACAGACAAGCACAACAAAAGAGAGAACAAGATGGAATTCCTCCGCTTCCTTTGAATGCAAAAGAAGTACAAGAGGCGATTGAAATCCTCACAAGCACAGCCTCAACTAAAGAAGAAAAGCTTTTTGCTAAGGAATTATTGATTCATAGAGTGAGTCCAGGTGTAGATGAGGGTGCAAAAGTAAAAGCAGAGTTTTTGGGAAAAATTTCAAATGGCGAACTTGTATGTGATGAGTTTTCAAGCCTTGAAGCTATTAGATACTTAGGCACAATGTTAGGTGGTTATAATGTCAAATATCTAATAGAGGGTATTTCTCATACAAATAAGGACATTGCTCAAGAATCTGCAAATGCACTCAAACACACATTGCTTGTGTATGATAGTTTTGATGAAATAGCAAAATTAAGTCAAAACAATATCCTAGCAAAAGAAGTTATTCAATCTTGGGCAAATGCAGAGTGGTTTTTAAGCAAACCCGCATTGAACGAAGTAATAGAAATGTGTGTATTAAAAATTGATGGCGAAACAAACACTGATGATTTAAGTCCAGCAAGTGATGCATTCACTAGAAGCGACATTCCCTTACACGCTAAAGCGATGTTAAAAAATCGAGTTGATAACTATGAAAAACGTCTTACAGACATCAAATCCAAAGGTCTGCCTGTTGCGTATGTTGGAGATGTGGTTGGAACAGGAAGCTCAAGAAAATCAGCTTGCAACTCTATTATGTGGCATTTTGGGAATGAAATCCCCTATGTGCCAAATAAAAAAACTGGAGGAATCGTTATAGGTGGAGTTATCGCCCCAATATTTTTTAATACTTGCGAGGATAGCGGCTCTCTACCTATAATAGCAGATGTAAAAGATATAAAAGAAGGCGATATCATAAAAATCCATCCCTATAAGGGAGTAATAGAGAAAAATGGTGCCCCTATAAGTAAATTTACACTCACTCCAAATACAATTGTAGATGAAATTAGAGCTGGTGGGCGAATTTCCCTTATTATTGGAAGAGGTTTAACCAATAAAGCCCGAAAATTTCTAGGACTTAGCGAATCTGATATTTTTGCAAAACCTGAAATTCCAAAAGATACTGGAAAAGGCTTTACATTAGCTCAAAAAATTGTCGGATTAGCTTGTGGAGTTAATGGCATTAGAGCGGGAACTTATTGTGAACCAATCGCAACAACTGTAGGAAGTCAAGATACTACAGGTGCTATGACTCGAGATGAAGTCAAAGAATTAGCAAGTCTGAACTTTAGTGCTGATTTTGTACTTCAAAGCTTTTGCCATACAGCTGCTTATCCAAAACCTGCTGATATTAGCTTACAAGCAACCTTACCTGATTTTATGACCACTAGAGGTGGAGTAGCGTTGCGCCCCAAAGATGGTGTTATACACTCTTGGCTTAATCGCATGTGCCTACCTGATACATTGGGCACAGGAGGCGATAGTCATACAAGGTTTCCTATAGGCATTAGTTTTCCAGCAGGAAGTGGATTGGTCGCATTCGCAGCTGTAACAGGATCTATGCCATTGAATATGCCAGAATCCGTATTGGTGCGCTTCAAAGGAGAACTAAATCCAGGTATTACTCTTAGAGATTTAGTCAATGCAATCCCTTATTATGCTATCAAACAAGGCTTAATGACAGTAGAGAAAAAAGGTAAAAAAAATATTTTCAATGGCAGGATACTTGAAATTGAAGGTTTAGAAAATATCAAGGTCGAACAAGCTTTTGAACTTAGTGATGCGAGTGCTGAAAGAAGTGCGGCTGCTTGTAGTATTTTGCTCAACAAAGAGCCTATCATTGAGTATCTTCAATCCAATATTGAATTGATTGAAAAAATGATTCAAAATGGATATGAAAATGCGACTACTTTAAAACGTCGTGCTAATAAAATGCGTGAATGGATAAAAAATCCCGTTTTACTTCAACCTGATAAGGATGCTGAATATGCAGCCATTATTGAAATCAATCTGAATGATATAAAAGAACCTATATTGGCTTGTCCAAATGATCCTGATGATGTGGCCACACTAAGTGAAATTTTAAGTGATTCCAAAAGACCTCATCATATTGATGAGGTCTTTATCGGTAGCTGTATGACCAATATCGGTCATTTCAGAGCCTTTGGGGAGATCATAAAAGGTGCAGGACAATCTCCAACACGAGTTTGGATGGCACCTCCTACAAAGATGGATGAAAAACAACTCGCCAAAGAAGGTTATCTTTCTGTATTTGGAGCTGCAGGAGCCAGGATAGAAATACCGGGATGTAGTTTATGTATGGGGAATCAAGCAAGAGTAAAAGATAATGCTGTGGTCTTCTCTACCTCCACAAGAAATTTTGATAATCGTATGGGTAAGGGTGCTCAAGTGTATTTAGGAAGTGCAGAACTTGGTGCTGTATGTGCCCTAATAGGAAGACTCCCTACTAAAGAAGAGTATATCAAATTGGTACCTGAAAAACTTGATAATAAAAAAGATAGTATTTATAAATATTTGAATTTTAATTTAATGGAAAATTTTAGTCTATAATCTGTGTAGTTTTGAGTATAAAAGCTACACAGAATACTCTTTTTAGCAAGTATGATTTTACTAAAATTCCTTACTTGCAAGCAATACAAGTTCTGAAAATGAAGGGAAAAATTTGATTGAAAAACTAAGATCCCTATCTTTCTTTAATGGCATAGATGAAAACACACTTACAAAAATTTGTGATTTTAGTAAGATAAGATCTTATGAAAAAGATTTTATCTTGTTTTATGAGGGACAAATCATTGAGAGTGTTTTGTTTTTGCTCAGTGGCTCTATAGATATTCACAAATTCGATCGATTTGGAAATAAAAAATATCTCTATGCTATTGACTCTATGCAAGAAGATGAAGATAATCTTTTACTTATCAATGATATTAATTTCAATCAAATCAAGACTTTTGGCAATGCCTGTGTTTGGGAAAAAAGTGAAATTTTAAGTATTGATTCCAAAAAATTATTCCAACTTGTACAACAAAATATAAATTTATTTTCAAATCTCTCTAAACAGATGATTCTAAAAAATCAAAAACTATATGAAACAATCAATCGTGATATTGTTTTTGATGCTATTGCCAAACTAGCATACACATTAGATAAAGATCTATATCGTTTTAACCTTATGCAACGCCAAGAAATTGCCTATAGACTCAATATTCAACCCGAAACACTCTCAAGAATTCTAAAAAAATTAAAACAAGATGGTATTATAGAGCCTACCGAAAGTGGCGAAATTAAAATAGTAAATAAAAATAGCTTACAAGAAATTTATAAAATATAGGAATATAAATGAAATTTGCTTTTAAAAATCCCATCTCTTCAAGGTTATCTACGATTGTTGGGATCACTTTTGTTGTGGTGTTTTTTGTGATGATATTTAATATTTATCTCAATAGAGCCAATATTTCACTCACAAGAGTGCTGAATAATCTGAATATTCAAGTAAATTTATCTCAGTCAATCATCAAGGAAGTTTTTTTAGACAACTATCGCAATACTAATGATTTTGAAATCCTCAACGAAAAATCTAGCAGTTTGCTGAAAAAATTTGACACACTTTTTTATCAAGATAAAACTTATAAAATTTTTTGGCTAGATAGAGTCTATATCAAAAAACTACTCACCCAAATGCAAGATGAGTTAAAAATATTCAACGACAACATCAGATCTTACGAAATTTCAAGAAAGAACCTATATAAAAATAGAAATTTCTTATATTTAAACAATCAAAAACTACTAGATATGAGTGATGAAATTGTTAAAAAAATGCTCCAGAGAAAAGTAACTCAAGAAGAGATAAACCAAGCAGGGAAACAAAGAATGCTCACCCAAAAAATATCTTATCAGCTGACTCTATACACAATAAAAAAAGAAAAAAGTGCTTATGATGAATTTTTGAACGCTTTTGAAGAATACAACTCAACCATTTTGAGTTTTTATACCAACTCTACTTATAAAAGCAATAAGGAACTTTATGAAACTATCAAAATGAACTATAATTTTTGGCAAAAATATGCTTTTAATATTCACGAAATTATAGCCAATCAAGAGATATTGTCTGATTCTCTAAGTGGAATAAACCACAATGGTAGCCTACTAGCACAAAACCTAAAAAAACTTTATGAAATTTACGATAGAGCAGCTAAGCAAACCGAATATGTCTTTAATATTTTCCAATACATTGCTATAGCAATCGTTTTGGTTGTTATTTTTGGTTTGATATTTACAACAATTTGGACAAAAAAACAAATTGCAAATTTCCTGAAATATTCAAAAGATCTTAATGAAAATAATCTATCAAATATTCAGCTCCAAGAAGATACCGAACTCGCTCAAGCAAGTAGAAATATTAATGATTTTATCAAACGCATTCAAAAAACCAAACAAAACTCAATCCTAGCAAAAAAAATTGGCGAACAAATTCACAATGAAATAATGGAGATCAATTCAGACATTAAAGAGCACCTAGATGAAAAAAGCTTTAGTAAAGAAGATAAAGAAAAAATCCAAAAAGAAATGGGTATGAGCGAGTATATCGCCATTGAGTCTAGTGATGAACTTATCAACATCACCAAGAAACTTGAAAAATTAAGTGATTCCATCGATAAATCCATAGATATTTACACAAATTGCCTTACATGCAAAGAAAAAAATAAATAAGAAATCATTTTAAACTCTATAAAAAGCAAAATCCAAGGGATTTTCTAATATAATCCCGCATTTGAACACCCCAAAAACATAGGAACAACAATGATAAAAAAACTTCTTAGTTTCATCGTGATGCCATTAGATTTTATTACAAAATATTTTAAAGCAATGGTATTTTTACTTATCGTTATTATTTTGATAATATCGGTAACTCCAAGTTCTTCAAGTATCAATACCCCAAATCTTGCGAAAATTTATTTACAAGGCCCCATCATTGATAGTGAAGGAATTAGAACTCAGATTAATAAAATTTTAGATACTCCTAGCATCAAAGGAGTTCTACTTATCATCAATTCACCTGGTGGTGGTGTGAGTGCGAGTGTAGAAATTGGTGATATGATAGCAGAACTCAAGCAAAAAATGCCTGTTATAGCATATGTAGAGGGGGTTATGGCAAGTGGGAGTTACTATGCAGGAATGTATGCAGATAAAATCTATGCAAACAGAGGGGCTTTGATAGGTTCAATCGGAGTAATCTTTAATGGAGTAAATATTTCAGAACTTGCTAAAAAATTAGGTATTCAAGAACAAGTCATAGCCGCTGGAGAATACAAACAAGTCGGTACTTTTATGAGAAAATGGACTCCTCAAGAAAGGGGTTTTATTGAAGATCTTATTCAAGAAGAATACAATATGTTTGTATCTGATGTAGCCGATACTAGAGGGCTTGACATTAAATCATCCAAAGAATACGCACAAGGGAAGGTATTTAGTGCAAAAAAAGCTCTCAAACTAGGACTTATTGATACTATTGGCACCCAAAATCAAGCAATAGAAATGCTTAAAAATCTCTCTGAAGTGCAAAATCCTGTTTGGTTAAAAAAAGATAAGTTTGAAGCATATCTAGATAAGATCATCAAAACAAGTACGCAAATAATGATAAATACTTTTGCCTACACTCTTAAATAAGGAATTCAATGAGGCATATTGTACTGATAACTTGTCCAGATAGACAAGGACTCGTTTTTAACATCTCTTCAGTGTTGCTCAAGCACGGTTTAAACATTGAACGCAATGATGAATTTGTAGATAAGCTCAGCAATCAATTTTTTATGCGAACTGTGGTGAATGGTCATACAGATGCCAAAAATCTCAAAAAAGATATTCACGCCTTTTTGCCTCCTGAAGCACAAATCAATGTAGTGGAAGAAAAGAAAAAATCCATTATTATTTTATGCACAAAGGAAAATCATTGCTTGGGTGATCTATTACTGCGTTATGATAGCGGAGAACTTAATGTCAATATTAAGGCCATCATCAGTAATCATTCCAATCTTGAAGAACTTGTGAAAAGATTTGGGATTGATTTTTTTCACATAAGCTCTGAAAATATTTCTCGCGAAGAGCACGAGAAACTTGTACTAAATAAATGCAATGAATTTGAAGTGGATTTTTTGGCACTAGCTAAATATATGAGAATATTATCTCCAAATTTTGTAGAAAAATATAAAAATAAAATCATCAATATCCATCATAGTTTTTTACCTGCATTTATTGGTGCAAATCCATACAAACAGGCATATGAACGAGGAGTTAAGATTATTGGGGCTACAGCTCATTTTGTGAATGATCATCTTGATGAAGGACCTATCATCACCCAAGATATTACCAAAATTGATCATACCTACAGTTGGCAGGATATGCAAAAAGCTGGTAGAGATGTAGAGAAAGTCGTTTTTGCTAGAGCGATTGAGCTTGTATTAAGTGATAGGGTTTTTATACACGGAAATAAAACGGTGGTTTTTTAAATCGCTATGATTGAGAATTTTTACAACACTCATCAAACATTTTCATAATCCTAATGGCACAACCCTGAGAGTCTAATCCTATGGATTTTTCAACTATAGGGGTGTTGCCCTGTGGAATATAAGAGTCCATCACTTCAAAACTGTGTAATTTTATCTGCATGTCATTTTCTGCAATATATTCAAGTAGTGCCGAGCCCACTCCGCCCATTCTATAACTATCACTAAAAACAAACCCATGACTGTAAGAACTCATAATATTTTTCAAATCCTTATCTAAAGGTTTAAGGAATCTAAGATCCAATAAACTAGCCTTTATGCCCTTTTCCTTGAGTAATAAATAAACCTCATATGCTCTTCCAACTCCATTTCCATAGCCTATAAGCAAGATACTTCCATCTTTTATCAAAAGCTCTGATTTTCCAATAATAAAATCTTTATCTTCAAAGATCCCATCATTCATTACAAATTTTCCACGTGGATACCTAAAAGCACAAGGAGAAGAAGAATAATTTGAAGCAAAAAGAATTGCTTTTTTTAAAGAAGGATTATCATAAGGAGCAAAAAGAACCATATTGGGAATAGATCGGAGAAAAGAAATATCCAACAGGCCTTGATGGGTTTCACCATCTTCTCCCACAATACCAGCTCTATCAATTGCAAATTTCACAGGTAAGGACATAATCCCTACATCGTGCACGATCTGATCATAAGCACGTTGTAAAAATGTCGAATAAATACTCACAAATGGCTTGAACCCCTCTTTTGCTAATGCGGCCATAGAAGTCACAGCGTGTTGTTCGGCAATAGCCACATCCCAGAAACGATTTGGATATTTATCAATCAACACACCCAATCCCGTTCCACCAGGCATTGCAGCAGTGACACCCACGATTTTTTCATCCTCATCGGCTAACTCAAGGAGTGTTTGAGAATAAATATCTGTTGGACTTTGAGTACTAGCAAATTTTTTAGATTTTCCCGTGTCAATATGAAACGGCCCTACTCCATGCCATTTTTCATATTTTCCCTCTGCTATCTCATAGCCTTTGCCTTTTATTGTTTGAGCGTGAATAATCACAGGACATCTCATATCTTTTGCCAAATTCAATGCGTGAATAATCTCTTCTAAATGATGCCCATTGATAGGTCCGATATAATTAATACCCATCTCCTCAAACAAAATACCTGGTGTGATAAGCTTAAAAGACTCTTCAAAGCGTTTGGCGATGTAAGTAGCGCTATCTGGCATCTTGTCCAAAAGTTTTTTGATTCTATCTTTTACAGACTGATACATAGGTCCAGCTATTAAATGCGAAAGATACTTGCTAATAGCTCCAATAGGTTTAGCGATACTCATCTCATTATCATTTAAAATAATAATCATTGGGTATTTTCTATCACCAAGTTCATTAAGAGCTTCATAAACCAAACCCGCACTCATGCTTCCATCTCCTATGAGTGCTATAGGAATACCACTTTTCCCCTGCAATGCAAAAGCTTTGGCAACCCCCACGCCAATGGATATAGAAGTCGAACTGTGTCCAGCAACAAAATAATCAAACTCTGATTCTGAAGGCTTTATAAATCCACTCATTCCTTCAAATTGCCTAAGAGTATCAAAACTTTTCCATCTATTTGTAAGTAGTTTATGTGCATAAGCTTGATGACTCACATCATAAATAAAAGGATTCTCTTTGCAATCAAAAACTTTATGCATAGCTACAATAAGCTCTACAGCACCCAAAGTGGAACTCAAATGTCCCCCATTAGTGCTTACAACCTCTAAAATTCTATGGCGAATTTTCTGACAAAGATCTGATAACGACACAATATCCATTACCGAAAGATCTAAAATATCTTGTGCAAGTACAGGATTCATCTCATGCCTTTAGATTGTCCAATACGCTCTGTTTAAGTGTCTTATAACGAGTCATGATATTGCCATCAATATTGCCATTACTACAAGTGATAACAACTCCACCTTTTGAGATAGCATCACTAGGTTCAAGTTTTATTTTCTCAGAATCTTTGAGATTCTCATTTAGATAGGGGTAATCATTTGTATTGACCTTGATATGTATATCAGTAGCATCTACAATGCTAGATAAAAGTTCTCTTGCTAATGCTAGAGCTACTTTTTGACTGCTTGAATCAACCTCTTTAATGATGACTTCTTTGGCAATATCTACAGCAATAGCACTGAGTTCTTTTTCCAATTCTTCAAGATGAGCTTGAGATTTTTTCATTTCCTTATCTAGCGTAATGGCAGAATGAATCAGAGTAGTCTTTTCTTTCTCAATAGCATCTAGCATTTCTTTTTTTGCTTTCTCTTCTCCTTCTTTAAGCCCATCTTTATAGCCATCGCTACGAGCACCAACAACCCTTTCTTCAATTTCAAGCTGTTGTTTTTCAAACTGAATTTGAAGCTTAGCAAGAGATCCAGAGAGCTCATCAGTTTTCTGCAAAAGTCTTTCAATCAGATCTTTTTCTAATGATGGTAAATTTTTCTTGACTTCTTGTATATCTTGAGAATTATTAGAGACTGTTTCTGGACGAGAAGGTTCAAAAAATTTTATTTCTTCTTGAGTTTCATCGTTTGCATTTTTGACAATAGACTTAAATTCATATCTTTGAATATTATGCTTTGTCAATTCATTTTTAGCGATCAGGTTCTCTTCCTCAAAATTACTCAACAACATCTTCTTCCTCTCCTATCTGAATAAGTCCTTGTTCAGACAAAGTCTGCACAACTTCTACAATTTTACGCTGTGCGACTTCCACATCTTTTACTTTCACAGCACCTAAGAATTGCATTTCTTCTACAAATTGCTCACTTGCACGTGTACTCATATTATCCAAAAATTTCTGTTTAAGCTCATCAGGTGAAGACTTCAGTGCTAAAATCAAATCTTTTTTATCTGCAATTTTAAGAATCTCTCTGATAGCATTCTTATCAAGTTTAGAAATATCTTCAAAGGTAAACATCATTTCTTTTATCTCGCTAGCAAGCTGCTCATCAATTTGTTCAATATAAGAAATTGTGGCTTTTGCTGCCTTTTGACCGAGTCTATTAAACATCTCTGCAACAGCCCTAGGACCTCCAACTTCGACCTTATAGCTAGTGAGGGATTCGAGTTTGTTTTCTAGCACTGTGGAAACCCTTTTAACGACATTGGGGGAAATATCCCCTAAATTTGCCATTCTGATAGAAATCTCCGCCCGCATATCATCTTGAAAATAACCCAAAGTCTCAGCTGCACTTGAAGAATCCATATGTGCAAGAATAAGGGCAATAGTCTGAGGGTGTTCATTGACAATAAAATCTGCAAGCTGTTGTGGTCTGACTTTCATAAGATAAGAAAAATTCTTAGTAGATTGCATACTTTTAGCGAGTTTATCTAAGACTTTTTTCGCTTCTTCTGGTCCGAGTGTTTTATTTAAAAGCTCCCTAGCATAATCCAATCCACCACTATTGATATATTGATTGGATTGAAATATAGCATAAAACTCTTCTAAAACTGCCCCACCGATACTCTTATCAGTTCCGTTAAGTTGCATAATCTGCTTACTAATTTCTGTGATACTATCAATGTCTAAATGCCTAAAAACCTCACTGGTGGCATCTTCACCAACCTGAATAAGCAAAATAGCAATTTTTTCAGCCATTGAAAGCTCATCATATTGTGCTCTTTGTTTGGGACTCAGTTTTGAAGCCATTTTATTTACTCCTATGACCTGTTTTCAGGGTTGATTTCATCTTTTATCAACGTCCTGAACAAGGCGGCAATTTCCTCGGGTTTTTCTTCAATGCTACTTTTGATTTTTTCAAGTAAAACGTCATATTTTACTTCATCCTCGCTAAAATCACCACTCAGTCCAAGCTGATCTTCAACCCTTTTTCTCATCTCGCTGAACTTATTAATATCCCCATCATCTTCATCATTGATTTCAAATAAAGATTCAATTTTGTCCTCTTCATTTTCTTGAACTTCTAGCATTCTTTCAGCAAATGGAGAAATAATCTTTTTGTAGAAAATAAATATTACCACTGCTACAAGAACGTATTTAAGAAGTGGCATAAATGGGCCAAGATATTTTTCAACATCTGCAGAGAATTTTTCAAAACCAGTGAGGGGGATATAATTTTCTGTTTTTGCATCAAACTCAAAATTACTTACCGCTACATCATCTCCACGTTGCTGAGAATAGCCAATGGCCTGTTTAACCAAAGAGTCAATTTTTTGCATTTCCTCTGCACTTAAAGGCACATATTCTATGCTCTCCACCCCATCTTTGGTAACTTTTTTGTATCTACCATCGACCACCACCGCAGCACTCAGTCGTGATAAAACTCCAAATTCACCCTTGATCTCACTGATAGTCTTACCCACTTCGTAGTTGGTAGTATTTTGGGATTTTTCATACTTTTCTTTAGTATTAGTATCCTCAAGCCCTTGAACAGGTCCTATATTGCTTACAGCTCCTGGAACTCCTCCTATTTGTTTTGGTTCTGTTCCTTCTCTTTTTTCCTCCAAGTTCTGTTCGCTACGCACCACGTTATTGGGATCATAAGTTTCTTTTGTGCTCTTTTTCTGACTAAAATCAAAATCAGCATTCACTCTAGCAACAACCTTATCTTTTCCTCCTACTACAGGAGAAAGGATATTGAGGATTTTATTTTCCAAAATATTTTCAAAATTTTGTTTATATTTTAACTGTGTGGCTGCAAGTTCTTTGGAAGTGGAAAAATCATCACCTTCACCTAAGGGTTCACCATCTTCATCTACAAGTTTTACATTTTCTGGCATCAATTTTGCAACTGAAGCGGCTACAAGATTTTTAATTCCCATAATCTGGGGTATGGTTAAACGCATATTGGGTTTTAATTTTAACATCACTGAGGCAGTTGGAGGGACTTCCTTGCTTACAAAAACCGAGTCTTTAGGAATAGCAATATGAACATTGGCTTTTTGTATTGGATTAAGACTCTCTATAGTGCGAGAAAGTTCCCCCTCAGTAGCACGTACAAACTTGATTTTCTGGTCAAAATCCGTGGCACCAAAATCCTTGACATCAAAAATTTCAAATCCAACTTTGCTACTCTTAGGAATGCCTTGTGTGGCCAAAGCTATTCTTTCTTCATAAACCTTATCCCTAGGAACAAGAATAGTATCTTCTTTTGGGATTTTATATGGGATCTGATTTTGTTGCAAATACTGCAAGATCAAAGCATTATCGCTAGGATTCATGCCCTCAAATAAAACAGAATAACCCCCATCTTTTCTTTTCTCTCCAATAGGAAAAATGAGTAAAAATACCAAAAATGCAACAATCAAAACAACAGTAGCTAGAATGACTATCTTTTGTTTTTTATTGAGTTTAGTAAAAAATTTAGTTATCTGTTGAAATAAAGCTTTAATATCCAAATTCTATCCTCTGATGTTTTTAATTTATTTCTATTTTGATGAAAAGAATTCTCTTAATGATTCAAGCACTCTATCATTTTGATGGGCTGTTCCAATGGTTATCCTGATGGCATTCATACCATAAGATTTCAGACCTCTAATGATAATTCCTTTTTTCAAAAGCCAATCGCAAATCTCTGAGCTAGAATGCTTTTCTTCCAAAACAAAAGTGATGAAATTTCCCCAAGAAGGAATAAATTTTATTCCATTTTCATTTGCAAAAGTCTCATATCTAGACATCTCTTTAAATGTCGATACAATAGTGGATTGAACAAATTCTTCATCTTTAAGCGCCTCTTTTGCACAATCTAAACTCAAAATACTGACATTAAAAGGTGGGCGGAGTTTGCACAGAGCATTAATAATATTGTTATGTGCTAATCCATATCCCACACGCATACCAGCTAAACCATAGGCCTTTGAAAATGTTCCTAAATAAATAACATTTTCAAATCTTTCTAGAAGCTCTTTGGGTTCAATTCCCTTACGCTTATCTTTATATCTAGCAAACTCTTGATATGCACCATCTATGACCACTAAAGTTTCAGGAGATGTATGTGAAATAAAATCAAATACAGCATCCTTATCCAAACACTCTCCAAGTGGATTATTTGGTACGCACAAAAACACTACACCAGGTTTATGCTCATCATAAAGGGCTTTAAACTCATTAATATCATGATGAATGCTAGATGTTTTGATGATTTTTGCACCTACTTGCTTGGTATAAACCTCATACATCGCAAAAGTAATTCTTGCCATCAAGACTTTTGTATTGATATTACACTTAGCACGAATACAAAATTCTATGATCTGATCACTTCCTGCACCAATAATGATATTGTTTGGCTTGATATTGTATTTACAAGCTATAGAATCCTTGAGTTCAAACATTGAATCATCAGGATACAAACTAGCTTTTTTTGATCCCATCTCAATAATAGAACTAACCTTAGAAGAAGAGCCAAATGGATTTTCATTGCTACCTAATTTGATAATGTCTTCAAGCTTGATATCAAACTCCCTTATAAGCAACTCAACAGGCTTTCCAGGCTCATAGAGCACAATATCATCTAACTCTTTGTTAAATTTCATTTAGACCTTCTTGATGGATTGTTATTTGTGGATTGTATCTAAAAATAACATAAAAATTAGAATATTTAAAGGCAATAAATAAAAGGCTAAATTATCATCAAATCTAGTTGGCGTACCTAATTTATCTCTGATAGCTTTTCTATAATCCCTCTCCTCTTGACTCACTTGCAAAAATTATATAATATAAATTTTAAAAATAGTATTTTTTATTGAATTATTTAAATCTAAACAACAAAAATAATAATGAAATGAAAATTCATCTAACTTGCAAAAAAAATTAGCAAATAATTCTATTGTTTTATACATAATAATAGCTTCTTAATCTTATTCCCACTCAATCGTACCAGGTGGTTTGCTAGTGATGTCATAGACGACGCGATTGATTCCCTCAACTTCATTGATGATGCGATTGGATATATTTTCTAACAAACTATGTGGCAAATGTGCAAAGGTCGCACTCATTCCATCGATAGCCTCCACAGCTCTGACACAGATGGTATTATCATAAGTTCGATTATCCCCCATCACGCCAACAGATCTGACATTGAGCAAGACACAAAAAGCTTGCCAAACCTTATCATAATAGCCACTCTTGTGCAACTCATCTAGAAAAATCATATCCGCCTTACGCAAAAGTTCCAAATCTGATTTATTGACTTCTCCCATTATTCGTATCGCAAGACCTGGACCAGGAAAGGGGTGTCTCATTAACATTTCTTCGGGCATCCCTAGTTCTTTTCCTAACGCCCTCACCTCATCTTTAAAAAGCTCTCTCAAAGGCTCAATGAGTTCAAACTTCATCCACTCGGGCAACCCTCCTACATTATGATGAGATTTGATGGTTTTGCTAGGTCCTTTCACGCTCACAGATTCAATCACATCGGGATATAAGGTGCCTTGTGCAAGGTATTTTATCTCGCCATTTGTGTTGTGTTTTTTGGCTTCTTGTTCAAAAACTTCAATAAAAGTCTCACCAATAATCTTACGTTTTTTCTCAGGATCACAAACCCCTGCTAGTCTATTTAAAAATATTTCACTCGCATCAACTACCACAAGAGGTACGCTTAAATTTTCTGAAAACATACGCTCCACACTTTCACGCTCCCCCGCTCTTAAAAGTCCGTGATCTACAAACACAGGAACAAGCCTTTCTTTAATAGCACGATAAAGAAGTGTAGCAACCACACTTGAATCCACGCCCCCACTCACACCACAAAGTACCTTGCCACCTTGAATTTTTTGTGTGAGTTTATGAATTTCATTTTGAGCAAAGTTTTTCATATTCCATTCTGCTTTGGCACCACAGATTTTATGTGCAAAATTAAATAGATATTTTCCACCTTCTTTAGAATGGGCTACTTCTGGATGAAACTGCACTGCATAAATTTTTTTCTTTTCATTTTGAACGGCGGCATAAGGAGAATTAGAGCTTTTTGCAATCACTTCAAACTCTTTGCCGAGCACCTCAACCCTATCACCGTGGCTCATCCATACAATTTCACCATTTGTGCAGTCTTGAAATAATTGACATTCATTGACAAGATCTAAATTAGCCTTGCCATATTCATGTGCAGATGCCTTTTGTACCTTTCCTCCAAAATAATCCATTATATACTGCATCCCATAGCAAATTCCAAGTATTGGCAAACCAAGATTAAAGATTTCAGCATCAGGCTTATAGGCATCTTTTTCATACACACTCGCAGGACCACCGCTTAAAATAATCCCCTTTGGTGCTTTTGCCCTGATCTCTTGCAATGTTTCAAAATAAGGGACAATCTCTGCATAAATACCAAATTCTCGCAATCTCCTTGCAATGAGTTGGGTGAATTGACTCCCAAAATCTAAAACCAAAATATCTACAGTGCTCAAATCTCACTCCTTAAGAAAAATTATGTGATTATATAGTTTTTGTTGTGAAGGAGAAATTAACTCCAAAGTAAAAAAGTGTTTTTTATAAGGTTTAAAAAAATCAATGCCAACACATACATCGATAAGCATTCTTTCCCCTACTCACTTTTCCGATGCAACTCACATTTACTCTATGAATAGATGCTAATTTTTTAACACGCAAATAATCTTTTGGGGAGATACAAAAAAGCATTTCGTATTCTTCTCCGCTTTGAAAATTTTTATCATAGGAATTTTTTAGCTTAAAATAAAGTTGATGTATTTTAGAAAGTCTGTTGAGTTCGGCATTGATGCCATCTGAAATGTCTATTCCTAAATGTGCAAATCTACTGATAGCATAAATAAAATTTGTCCTTAAAATTGGTTCATAAAATCGGGATTTTTTATTTATTTTCATGCCTGTTTTTAGCAATGTCTTGAGTTCGGCGTGACTCCCTCCAACCTTACCAGTATGAATGATCAGATCTCCTATCTTTGCTCCTATCCTAAAAAGAGGTCTTAACCGGGCTTCGCCAATCATACTTATGGCCATTCCAAGTTCTTTTCCACAGATGGTGTCCCCACCGATAATCTTGATATTGAACTCTGTGCAAACTTTTTTGATTCCAGCAAGGAGATCATCTAGGAGTGTTTTAGAGGCATCTTTTGGAATTGATATTCCCAAAAGGGCGTATTTAGGAATTGCATTCATTGCTAAAATATCTGATATGTTTATCAAAAATGCTTTTTTTGAGATTTCATAATTAGAGAACCAACCCTTTTTAAAATGCACTCCTTCCCAAAACATATCCATAGCATAAACAGGCGATGAAATATCACTAGGGAGACAAAATCCCTTGCCTCTATGTAAATTCAATGGACGATTTGAAAATACCACCGCATCATCTCCGATGCCTTGTGTGATTTTAGATTCAACTAATTTTCTAATAAAATAAGATTCTTTATCCATTTATGCCATTTTCATACTCATATCAATCCAAACTGCTTGATGGATAAGAGAACCGATACTAATAGCATCTACTCCTGTTTTTGCATATTCAACAATAGTATCTTTTGTAATCCTTCCACTTCCTTCAAGCAAGACATAAGGATAATGAGCATTTCTATAATTCACAACTTGTTTGATTTCTTCAGGTTGCATATTATCACACATCACAATATCCACCCCTGATTGCATAGCGATTTCAGCAAATTCTATATCTTCACTCTCTATTTCAATTTTTGCTGTCCAGGGGATTTGTTTCCTCGCATTTTCTATAAAGGACTTGAGATCTCCATCTTTGATGTATTTCAAATGCGTGTCCTTTAGCATCAATGTATCATCTAATCCCATTCGATGATTTTTTGCCCCACCATTTCGCACAGAATATTTTTCAAATTCCCGTAAAAGTGGGCGTGTTTTTCTTGTATCTAAAATCGCTATATCAATCCCATCAAGCTTTTTGATATATTCAAAAGTATTACTAGCGATGCCACTAGAATGCTGTAATATATTTAAGATGGTGCGTTCAAGTTTCAGTAATGTTTTGTAATAACCTTCAAGCTCTAATAAAACCTGTCCTGAATAAAACTCTCCTTTATCTACAACATTCCAAGTAGCATTAATATTATAGATTTTACATATTTCACGAATATAAATCTCTCCTGAAAGAATTCCATTTCCTTTGGCAATGATTTTACCCCTAGCTAAAAAATTCTCTTCCAATAAGCGTTCAAATAAATCCCCTCTGCCTAAATCTTCAAGCAAGACATCTTTTACAAAATTCTCAATATTTCCAATCATTATGATAGCTCCAACATTTTATCTAAGGCTTTTTTTGCAAATTTAGAAACTTCAGGATCAATAGAAATTTCATTATAGGGAGAATGATTTTTATATGCTTGTAAAACATCTAAAACATCTTTCAAGGTTGTCTCATTCATCGTAGGGCATTCAGGAATAGTACTAGAGAGGACAAAAGTATTTTTTTTACCATTGATAGGAGGACGAAGACGATTGACTAGGTTAAATTCTGTGCCAACGGCGACTTTTTGTTCTACTGGCAAGGAGTTCACATAATTGATAATCTGACTTGTAGAACCCACAAAATCAGCTTTTTGCACAACATCTGAAGCACATTCAGGATGCACAACAATAAGTATATCTGGATATTTTTCTCTAAAAAAATCCACATCAGAAGGCGTAAAAAGCTGATGAACAGAACAAAATCCATTATAACAAACAATATCTGCACTCAATATTTTTTCTTTATCATCAATGCCCAAAATAGCTGACTCAAGCCCATTTGTTCTGGCAAGATTTTCACCCAAACATTTATCAGGTAAAAAGAATATTTTTTTGCCTTTTGTCCTAGCAAAATCAAAAATCTTACCTGCATTACTACTTGTGCAAACGAGTCCATCCATCTTGCCGACCTTTGATTTTACTTCAGCATTTGAATTGATGTAAGTAATTGGTAAAAGATCTTCTTTTTTAATACCATAGCTCTCAAAAAGCTCTATACTTTTATCATAATATTCACTGCTCACCATTCTCGCCATAGAACAACAAGCAAGCTTAGGCATAATCACATCTTTTTGTGGTGCCAAAATCTTAACACTCTGCCCCATAAACCCAACCCCACAAAAGACAACCAATTTTTTTTCACTCTGACTTGCTTTTTTGGCTAATTCCAAACTATCCCCAGTGATATCAGCTATCTGCACAATATCATCTTTTTGATAAAAATGAGCAACCAATAATCCATCTAATTCATCTAAAAGCTGTTTAATATTTTTTTTAATTTCTTGCATCTTTAATCCTTGTTTGGGATTTTGGCATATTAATTCAAACAAATTGACCTATAACATCCCCAAATTTGACCTTATTGTCAATCAAAGGAAGGTTTTTTACATCTTTAATAAATATCACAACCGTTGATCCCATCTTAAACATCCCCAACTCATCTCCTTTTTTGATTATTTTTGGAACCTCATAGGTATAAATAGCATTTTGATTTGCTATAGTATTGGTCTGCACCCTATTTTCAAAATGAAGCACCATTTGCCCTACATTAAGTGCCCCTACTGCAACAAAATACATTATTTTTCCTTTAACATCTTTGCATACCACCACAAGACGCTCATTTTTTATGAATAAATCAGTATTTTTTTTGAGTGAAGGTTTATTAACAGGTAAAAGTTCCCCAGCAAAATAACGCACTTCAAACACCTCCATTTCGCAAGGTGCATGATACCTGTGATAATCTTTTGGAGAGAGATAAAAATTTATATAAGAATATTCCTGATCTAGGCCATCTTTTTCTCCCAATAATTCATTTACCTGATAGGACATTCCTTTAATTTGCAATGCCGTGTTATTTTGAATTTTTCCACATTCTGTGATAAGTGCATCACAAGGAGAAATCAAAGCATCTATTGAAGCATCAAAATCTCTATGCTGAAGTAAAGAACGAGTAAAGAGTGCATTTAAGCTAGGATAAGATGAAATATCTCCAAACTCACTCATATTAATATCAAAAATCCTGACATACACCCAATTAATAAATCTTTGAATCCCGCTAGGAAATCTAAAATTAGCAAACTTCCCAAACAGTCTTGAAACTTTATTACTGATTTTCATTATTCTCCTTTTGATAAATTTGCCAAATAGGCTGATCAAATAAATCTGGTGTATTTTCTAAAATCTCAAAGGGCTTAAAACGTTCCTTATACCCCATACAATAGTGGTCTTTAATCCAATAGCCTGGATAAAAATATTTTAGTCCTTTGTGTTGAGCTATTTTGATTTGAGTTAAAATATTCAATGTTCCAAGACTTAAGTCTGCAAAATCGTGATCATAAAAAAAATAAATTGCCGACATACTATCTGAAAGCACATCCACCAATCCTAAGCCTATAAGTTTTTCATCAAAATAATAGGAAAGCTCAAAACCAAAATCCATTTCGCCTTCTGTGAACATATCTGCATAACTATCTAGATCAATCCCTTTATAGTCCCAACCTTTTTTTTCTACCATCTTTTTATGATATTTGTCATATAAAGCGAGTCGCTGCAAATCAACACTTGGGCGTGAAAATATAATTTTTAAAAATTCATTTTTTTTTAAAATGCGTTTATGGTTTTTGCTGAATTTAAACTCGCCCACAAGTTGGCGAATAGAAATGCAATCCCTGCAAACTTCACACATTGGAACAAAAAAATACTTTCCAAACCTCCTCCAACCTCTTTGAAGAAGTCCTTTATAAAAATGAGAACGACATTGTTCAATATACATATACCTGAATTTGCTTTTCTTGGTTTGTATATAACTGCAAATTTTTTGATCTGGGTAAAACTCAACAATACGCATATATCAAGAATCTTGTTACTTAATATCAGCAAGTTTTAAAATAAATTCCACTTCGCCTCTACCTACCCTGAGGTCTTTGGCAATAGAATCAATACTCCAACCATCTTGAAACATTTTAATGATACGATTTTCATCAACATCAGTGCTACTAGGAGAAAAATACCCAAACTCTCTGATTTTGTTTTCAAGTGCGATCATTTTTTCTTCAAAATAATCCCTATCTTTTGTTAGAACTTCCTGAATTTCTTGAATTTGAGAAGAAAGATTTTTAAGGCCTGAATTCAGATTGCTTTTGACTTCATTTTTAATATTCACGCCCAATGTAGAATTAGCAAACTCAGTCTGAGTTTCGTTTTCTTGAATCCATTTTTTTGTTTTATAAATCTCCTTTGTTAAAGCCTCAATGACTTTCTCCAAACGTTGAGTCTTTTTTGTGACATCTTTATCTTTGATATAAATATATAAAATCAAAAACATCAATATCAATAACAATGCTCCAGATACCATCAACAAAAACTCTGAGTCAAAAACCATTATTTATCCTTTGTATTATGTTTTAATCTGAGATTTTCCATTTCTTTATTTGCGATATACATATCAAAATCCTCTGTGTCTTTTTGATGCATTTTTGTAATCTTAATGACCTGCTCAGAAATAGCTTGTCCAAAACTAGCAATGATTCGCTTTGGAAAAATGGGTAATTCAAAACGCATATAATAATCTGCTCCAACTTCAAGCTCTGCGGAATCTATACAGATTATCCCGTGCCCTAAAGCACAAACACTGGATTTTTTTCCTAATATATGTAAATTGGCTTCACGTTTATTAATAAAATTTTCTATGGAGATGAGTTTATAATAGATTTGAGTCAAAACCTCTAGCATTACTTCATTGTCTCTGTCAAATTTATTTTTAGATTTTAAACGTTCAATCCAATTTTCAAAATCATCCGCATTCATATCTGCAATTTTCATATATTCTTTTTCATAGATATCTGAAGCCTTATCATAAAAAAGCTCAAAGCCACAAGCAATAATGCGTGTAAAAATACCATTAGCTTTACAAATCTCCATAAAATCAGATTTCATAAAACATCCTAACACTGCTATCAAGTAATATAAAAATAAAAAATACAAAGCCCAAATATCCATTAGTCACAAAAAAAGCCTTTGGGATATTTTTAAAATCCAAACTCACCAAATATTGTTCATAAATGAGCATACATATGGAAACCAAAAGCCCAGCATAAGCAAAAAACCACCCTTGTGAAAAATAAACAAAAAAGCCCCAAAAAATCACTGCAAAGAGATGAAAAAAACGAGAGATAAGTAAGGTTTTTTGTTCTCCAAAAATAGAAGGAATCGAGTACAAGCCCTCCTTTTTATCAAAATCAATATCTTGGAGTGAATATAATAAATCAAACCCAGCAACCCAAAAAACAACTCCAATAGATAAAAATAACCCCCATAAAGGAATCTCCCCTTGAACTGCTATCACTCCAGCAATAGGAGCAAGTCCCAAGGAAATGCCTAAAATTAAATGTGCCAAATAGCTAAATCTCTTCATATAAGAATATCCCCCAAGGACCATCAAAAATGGAAGGGAAAGATAAAAAGCGAGTTGATTGATAAAATAACTTGTTAAAACAAAAATCACTGCATTCAAAATACAAAACAATAAAACCGATGTTGGCGAAATCCTTCCATCTACACTTGGTCTTGTGTTTGTGCGAGAATTTTTAATATCAATATCGCGATCGCAATATCGGTTAAATCCCATTGCAAAATTCCTAGCACTCACCAATGCTAAAGCACATAAAAATAAAGTATCAAAGCCAAACCAAACGCTTTTATTAATCTCCATAGATGCCACAACCATCGCAATCAAAATAAATGCACCTGAAAATACAGTGTGCTCAAAAGCAACTAATTCGCTAAAATTTTTAAGTTTTTTCAACACTTCAAACTTCCTTGAAATCACTTTATCCCCAATGAAACGACTTTTTTCAAACCCTCTGAGACACTCATATCTATTTTTTGCACCTTTGAATATTCTGCACGAAGCAAAATACCTGAAGTGGGATTTGGAGTAGTGGGGACAAAAATCCAATAAAACCCATCTTCCTCTTTAGTGATGAATCCTATCACGCTATTACCAGCTAAATCAACATAGGCAACCCCTAAGTAATTATCTCCACCTTTTCCAGAAAACATCTTTACAATATCTTTTAGTACCATATAAATCGTAGCAATACCAGGGATCTTGCTTATAAAAAATTCAGAGACCCTCACTAGTAAAAATTCTCTATTTTTCTCAAATAAATATCCTGCATAAATAAGCAAAAGTATCATCGCTAAAAGAATTCCAATCGTAGCACCCACGCTATTTGCAGTTGTATCAAAAAGTATCTCTACGAAACCTTTTATAAAACCAAAAATAAAAGATAAAAACCACAATAGAATAATAATGGGCAATAACATTATGACGCCCTTGCCTAATAACCTGAAAATTATATTCATTTGTTTCCTTAATCTTTGATGGTGTTATTGTACAATCTTTTAACTACAAAAAATATAAATATTTTAAGACTAAGAATGCAAAAAAAGCCATACTTGATAGATTTAAAATCCAGTATGCTTTTTGAGATTTTATTGACCAAAGAGACAGTCCAATATAGCTAAGACTTAGCCACCAAGGTGCATAAAACTCAATAAAAGGTGGTTTTATGGGCAAAATACTCCAGAAAAAAGCATCCAAAAAAGAACCATAATGAAAAAAATGCAATACTAAACTCAAGGGAAAAAATACGATAAAAATAATTCCTACAGGAATACAGATAAGTTGATAAGGCGAAAAATAAGGAAAAAAGTAATGCACAATAGGATCAATATTCCAAAATATAGTAAAATTAAAACATATCCAATAAGGGATTTTTGAAATCTTGGGAAAATGTCGCATAAATAAAAAAATATAAAAAACTCCTGCAACAGAAAGAATGAAACCTATGTTAAAAATAAGATTGGGAAAAAATGCGAGGCAAAATAAGCAAACAAAAAATAAAAGTGGGAAACTCACCAATCTTAATCCACTAAAATAAACCAAAAAACCAACTGTGGCCATCACAAAAGATCGAAAAAAAGATGGCTGATAATCTAAGAGCACCAAATAAGCAAACATAAAACTCAATACAATCATTCCAAGATCGTAGGCCTCATTTCGATAAGAAAAATATCGTCTTTGAAAGTATCTATAAAATGGACAAAAAAGAGCATATAAAAATGCACTCAAAATCCCTAAATGAAACCCACTAATAGCAATAATATGCGAAAGACCTAAGGTATTTGAAAGATCACGCCAATCTTTATGTAAAGGATCTGCGATAAACAACGCACGATAAAGGTTGCCAACTAAATTAACTTGATGTTTTTGTCCTACACTATCAGAAAAATCTTTAGATTCAATGGGGTGTTGTGAGTCAATAAAATCTCTTATCTTATCCCTATAATCTCTTTGATACAAAAGCGATATGCTATAGACATTCAAATAGCAACTTTTAAGAAATTTAATAAAATCACATTGGCTCAATTGTCCATAAAATCGAGCATAGCGATTTGTAATATTTTTGATATCTTCTCTTGTGGTGGTGTAAAATGTATTTCCATCAAAATCAGATATTTTAAGCACAAAATAATGAGTGATTTTTTTAGAACCATCTTTGAGTTCTTTTTCTTTTGTTTTTGGATACTGAAGAGTGATTTGACCAAAAAATTCTTGTGGGGAAGTAAAATTAAGCTGTAAAAAATGGTAATATTTAATACCTAAATTAAATATAAAAATAAATATCAAAATACTAATAGCATAAAACCATTCTTTTTTACCATCAATAAGCTCAATAGCATAAGGCGATATTTTGGACTTTTTCACACTTAAATATGGCTAATATCAATTTTAGTAGGAGTATAAGAACTCTCGCTTTCTTGTGCGATGTCTTCAAAACGAGTATAAATGCCACGATATTGAATTTTTATGCTCCTAACTTCTCCATTTCTATTCTTTGCTAATATTAACTCTGCGGGTTCGCCAAAGCCATTATTTTTGTTTTCTTCTTCTCTTATTCTTCTAATCTTTTGAAGTTCATCTTGATATTTCTTATCATCTCCTTCTCTTTTTAGCTTCGCAAGTCTGTGCTCTTCATCTTTTCTTCTATAGACTCCATCACGATATAAAAACAAAATCACATCTGCATCTTGTTCTATTGAGCCAGATTCTCTTAGATCTGAGAGCATAGGTCTTTTATCATCTCGAGACTCAAGAGATCGATTTAACTGAGAGAGTGCTATTATAGGAATATCTAACTCTCTAGCCAAAGTTTTGAGCCCACGGCTGATATCAGATATTTCCTCGTGTCTTGGGATTTCATTTCTGCTACTACTCCCCCGCATCAATTGCAAATAATCTATGATGGCTATCTCTACATTTTGATTCTTACTCTTAAGTTTGCGAAGTTTGGAACGAAGTTGATTGACCGTAAGAGAGCTTCCATCATCAATATAAAAATCTTTTGAACTCATTAATTCAGAGCAACGAGTTAATTCACTCCATTGAGAATCGCTTAAATTACCAACTTTGAGATCCTGAAGAGGAATAGATCCCATTGAGGAAAGTAATCTAAGCATTAATTGCTCAGCGGGCATTTCTAAGCTAAAAGCCGCTACTCCTTTTCCTTGTTTGAGCAAAATCGCCTCAGCGATACTTAAAAATAAGGCCGTCTTCCCCATAGATGGCCTAGCACCAATAATAATGAGTTCACCTTTATTAAAACCAGTGGTTAGACGATTGAGTTCCCTAAAACCTGTATCTAGGCCTCTTAAAAGATTATTTCCCCTAGCCTTCAGCATTTCAATCATCCCAACAGTGCTTTTAACAATTTCTTCACTTTCTCTAAAATCACTCTGTATATTTTTTGTTGAGATATTATAAATTTGCCTCTCTACATCATCTAAAATCTCTTCACTATTAGAGCTAATATCAAGAGATTTTTCTCGTAAAAAGTTTGCCAACGAATGAACTTCTCTTTTAATAGAGGCATTTTTGAGCTCTCTGATATAAGCCTCAATATTGGCAATTGGATTTGTAGCAATGATATACAAAAACTCTTCATCGCTTATTTTTTTTCCATCAAAAAGTTTAGATCGTATCAAATCCTCATCTAATGGAAGATCTTGTTCAAAAAGTTCTAAACAAGCCTCAAAAATATTTCTGTGTGGCTTATGAAAAAAATCTTTTGGCTCAAGCAAATCCTTGATTTCATCAAATCTACTAGGATCAAAAATAATCGAAGATATAACAACTCTCTCAATATTAATACTAGGACTATTTGGTATTTCTGCCATTTTTCACCTGTTTGAGACTTTTATAGAATTCTATTGCATTTTCAATCAAAAAAAGATTAAATCCAACAAAAGCTACGTGAAATCTTTAATATTTTCGATGAGTTTTAAGGGTGTAAGACCATAAGTGCTTTTTTCTTTTCTAGCACCAAAAGAATGTGCCAAACTAGCAACTATAGCTGCTTTTAATCTATCATAACCTTGTGCGATTAGTGCGCCAACCATTCCGCTAAGGACATCTCCAGTCCCACCCTTAGCCAAAGCAGGGATCCCAAAAGTATTGATATAAATTTTATCACCTTCCACAATCAAAGTATTAGTGCCTTTGAGTAAAATTACAACTTTTGGAAATCTTGAAGCAAATTCTGTGAGAATTTCCATTTTGTTTTTGGATAATTCTTCTACGGTAATATCAGCGATTTTGCAGATCTTTAATAAGGAAACAAATTCTTTTGGATGGGGAGTTAAAACTAAATTCTCATGATTTTTTAAAATATCGACTATGCATTCTTGATAAAACATATCAGCATCAAAAACACAGGGAACTTTATGTAATATTTTATTAAGATCTGATGGTAATGTTCCCATTCCCATTCCTATAACAAATGCCTTTGCGTTCTCTGGTATCTCTGTGACACTCATTAGCTCAATAGGTTTTTCAAACCCCTTCCCCATCACGCTCACAAGTCCCGCACCAAAAGCAAACCCTGCTAAGGCACTCAAAAGCCCCGCACCGCTTTTATCACCTACATACACGCACAAATGACCAAAATCTCCCTTATGAACATTCCTTTTTTCACGATGAGGAAGATCCATATCACTTTTTTCTAATAATTGAATATGAGAATCAATCTCGTATAATTTTCTACTCACCCCCAAGTCAGCTACTAGAATTTCTCCAATATATTCTTTTGCACTATCGCTAAAAAAACAACTCTTTAAAGCACCCATGCTAACAGTATAATCAGCCATAAAAGCGACATGATTTATATTTCCTTGTGCATCAATGCCACTTGGAATATCACAAGCAATCCTCGTTTGAGCATTCTTGTTCATTTCAGAAATTAACTTTTGTATCTCTATAGATATATCTCCTGCAAAACCGCTTCCAAATAAACAATCCACCAAAATATCACAGGGCAATATTTTTTTGACTTTCTCAACTCCTGCTTCCATTGCCCTATCGTATTGAATCTGACACATAGCCGTCTTTGGTTCTTTGGCGATATATACTCTGACAAAATAATTGCCCACAAGTTTCCTAGCAAGAGCATAGCCATCTGCACCATTGTTCCCACCACCACAAATAATCGTAACAACACTCATTTTGTGTGTTATTTTTGAAATAAATTCACAGAGCACATTGGCTGCATTCTCTATCAATATTTCTTCATTCAAAATATATTTGTCAATAATCCTTTTATCTAAAACTTCTAAGTTTTTATAAACATTCTTCATCGTTTGGACTTATTGTTTTTTTGGAACAAAAGAAATAGAAAGAGAATTCACACAATGTCTAGTATTCTTATTTGTATAACCCTCTCCTATGAAAACGTGGCCTAAATGACCTCCACATTTTGAACACACAATTTCTGTTCTGTGTCCATCCGCATCAGCATGTCGTGTGACAGCATTGGGAATTTCATCATCAAAACTTGGCCAACCACATCCTGATTTAAATTTTGCTTCTGAAGTATAGAGCTCTGCATTGCACTGCTTACAAACATAAACTCCCTCTTTATAAAAATCATTGTATTCTCCAGTAAATGGAGCTTCAGTAGCTTTCTGAACTATAATAGAATATTCTTGGGGAGTTAATTTATTCATCACTATTGCCTTTTGGTTTTGGATAAATATACCATAAAAACAAAAACCAAATCAAATTGATAAAAATGAAAAAAAGAGAAGAAATCAAATAAACACAAAAAAGATTCAGGAAGCCCTGAATCAAACAAATTCTATAATTGCCATTGTTGAAGCATCACCTCTTCTAATACGAGTTCGTTGAATTCTAGTATAGCCACCTTTTCTATCTACATATTTAGGTGCAATTTCAGTGATGAGCTTTTTAGTTGCTACTTTATGCTGCAAATACGCAAACACAAAGCGATGAGAGTTAAAATCACCAACTCTGGCAACACTAACCAATTTTTCTACATAAGATTGAAGTTCCTTTGCTTTAAAAATTCCTGTCTCTATTTTGTTATTTTCAATAAGTGCTATAGCCAAATTCTTTAACAAAGCTTTTCTATGAGAAGAAGTTCTACCAAGTTTTCTATACCCGTGATTATGTCTCATTATTTCTCCTTAGCCTTTGATTTTTATAATTTTCTTACTTAAAGATGATCTCACTTCCTCAGAAAGTTCACTTCCAACAGGATAACCTAAATCTTGAAGTTTTTCAGCGATCTCATCATAAGATTTTTTACCCATATTTTTAACATTTTTAAGTTCATTCTCGGTCATTAAAACTAACTCTCCAATATATCTAATACCAGTCCTATCTAAGCAGTTAAAACATCTAGCACTTAAATTAAGTGTATCAATTTTCACCATTAAATCCTTGAGCTCAAGTACTTCTTCTAAAGAGTTCTTTGATGTTAGGGGAACTGAAGTCATATCAGCACCAAATATGCTCATTTGAGAATGCATAATAGTAATAGCTTCTTTAAAGGCGACATAAGGCTCAACCTGACCATCTGTTTCAATATCAAAAACAATTTTTTCATAAGTTGGATTATCCTCAACCAATACATTTTCAATCTCATAAACCGCTCTTTTGACAGGAGTAAAATATGCATCTAGCGGAATATAATTCTCGGGAATAATTCCTCTAATATCCTCACTTGGAACATATCCAATACCTTTTTGAACAATAATAGAAAAATTAAGAACTGCATCTTCATTGATTGTGGCCAAATAAGAGTCTTTATTTGTGATATCTAAAATACCATTTTCAAGATCTGCTCCAGTCAAACTCATAGGTCCTTTAAAAGAGTAATCAACAACAATTTGATCATCACTTCCTGAAACCTTACTAAGGAATCGAATATTTTTTAAATTCACAATAAAAGGCGAAACATCTTCAGAAATGCCCCTCACAGAATCAAATTCGTGAGCCACACCCTCAATTTTTAATGCTATGGGAGCACAGCCTACAGAGCTTGATAGCAACAATCTCCTAATAGGATGTGCCAATGTAATTGCATAACCAGACTCAAAAGGATATACTGATATTTTTACTCTGTTTTTACCGATCTCTTCTATATTAATATCTGTAGGAATATAGGGAGCTGTTTTAATAGTTTTCATTCTTTCACCGCCTAATTATTTAGAATACAACTCGACAATGAGCCTTTCCTCTATAGGAATCACAACTTCTTCTCGTTCAGGATAACGTGTAAAAATACCAAATTTCTTATCTTTATCCACATCTACCCAAGGAGATATGCCTGTCTGGGACGTTAGCTCTATCGCTCGAACTACCTGAGCATTATTCTTTGTTCTCTCCATCACTTCAATCTTTTGACCTGATTTTACAAAATAAGAAGGAATATCAACCTTTTTTCCATCCACTAAAATATGTCCGTGCGTAACCAATTGGCGTGCAAATCTTCTTGTAGTGGCAAACCCCATTCTATAAACAACATTATCAAGTCTTCTTTCTATCAAACGTATGAGATTTTCACCTGTATTTCCATCAAGTCTATTAGCCTCTACAAAGATAGATCTAAACTGCTTTTCTGAGATACCATACATAGCCTTAGCTTTTTGCTTTTCTCGAAGCTGTAAGCCGTATTCAGAAATTTTACCTCTTCTTTGTCCGTGTTGACCTGGTCCATATGGTCTTTTATCTAAAGCACTCTTACCTGCCAATCTTCTCTCGCCCTTTAGAGCTAAAGAAACACCGAATCTTCTTTCTAATTTTTCAACTGGTCCTCTATATCTAGCCATTATTATCTCCCTTACACTCTTCTTCTTTTAGGAGGTCTGCAACCATTGTGGGGCAATGGGGTTACATCCTTTATCCAAAGCACTTTAATGCCTTCTATCGCTCCAACACTTTTTACAGCCGTCTCTCTACCGCTACCAGGCCCTTGAACCTTAATACCGACTTCTTTAATGCCGTGCTCTTTTGCTTTTGCTATTGCACTCTCAACTGCTTGTTGTGCGGCATAAGGAGTAGATTTTTTCGATCCTTTAAATCCCAATCCCCCAGCTGTGGCCCAACATATAACATTACCCATTTCATCAGTAACGGTAACATTAGTATTATTAAATGAAGCAGCTATACAAACAACGCCTCTAGCTATATTTTTTTTGACAATTCTCTTTTTAGTTGACGTACTTCTTTTAGCCATAATTCAGTCTCCTTATTTGCTACCTACTGTTTTTTTCTTACCTTTTCTTGTACGAGCATTATTTTTAGTTGTCTGACCTCGTACTGGTAAGCCTTTTCGATGTCGAAGACCACGATAATTACCTAAATCCATCAGTGCCTTAATATCCATTTGAACTTTTTTTCTTAAATCACCCTCGACTATGTAACTCTCTTGAATCTTCTTAGCAATTGCAGAGACTTCATCTTCGCTGAGATCATTAACTCGCTTATCAAAAGAAATATTTACAGCATTCAAAATGTCTCTTGAACTCTTGAGTCCAACTCCATAAATATATGTCAGAGCATATTCAACTCTTTTCTTTTTTGGCAAATCTACACCAGCAATCCTAGCCATATTTTATCCTTGTCTTTGTTTATGTTTTGGAGTTGAGCATATCACTCGAACTACACCTTTTCTCTTGATAACTTTACATTTATCACACATTTTCTTGACCGAAGGTCGAACTTTCATTGTATCTCCTTAAATTAATCACAAAAGCACTTTATTTCAAAGCCTATTCTAATTATCGAAAGACTAAAAGCTGTCATTCTAACTAAAATAAGTTTAAAAGCTTCTTAGCTAGAGCAAAATAACTATTTGTATCTGAACGTGATACGTCCTTTATCCAAACTATAAGGAGTGAGTTCAAGTTTGACTTTATCTCCAGGCAATATTTTAATATAATGCATTCTCATCTTTCCAGCAATATGACACAATACAACGTGTTTATTGTCAAGTTCAACCTTAAAGGTTGCATTAGGTAATGCTTCAATTACCTTGCCATCAATCTCTATAACATCATCTTTTGCCATCTTTATATCTCCGTAAGTATTTCAGCTTTTCCATCAACAATAGCGATAGTGTGTTCATAGTGCGAACCATTTAGACCATCAACAGAAACCACAGACCACTTATCATCTAAAATTTTAGGTTCTCCATCTTTCTGACAAATCATAGGTTCAAGACAAAACACCATACCTTCTTTTATTTTTGGTCCTGAAATAGTCATTGTGCTTTCTAAATAATTTGGAATCTGTGGCTCTTCGTGAGGTCTTCTACCAATCCCATGACCACAAAAACCTCGCAATGGAACAAAACCTTTTTTCAATATAGACTCTTCAATTATTTTGCTGAGTTCCTTGAATCTTAAACCAATCTTGATATTATCAATGGCCTGATACAAGCTATCTTTTGCACACGCGATTAATTCGAAATCTTTTGAAGAAATCTTTCCAACACCCACACTAATTGCAGCATCACCATACCAACCATCAAATTCCACACCTACATCAAAACCCACAATATCGCCATCCTTGAGTGAATAATCAGTTGGAATTCCGTGAATAATCACGTCATTAACGGAAATACAAACTGCATTCGGAAAGCCATATAGACCCTTAAATGCAGGTCTAGCACTAAAGGATCTAATGAAGTCTTCGGCCATTTTATCAAGTTCTAAAAGAGTCACGCCCTCCTGAGCGTTATTTTTCAAAAGCTCTAATGTTTGAGCGACAATTTGGTTAGGTTTTCGTAGAGAATCAATTTCTTTTTTATTTCTGATACCGATAGACACTAAAAACCTACTGCACTTAATGTTTTATACTTATTCATATATACCTGAGCTTCTATTTTTCTCATCGTATCAATCGCAACTTGGACAACAATAAGAACAGCGGTTCCCCCAAAATAAAAAGGAACACCCATCCCCTTGACAAGAATCCAAGGTAGCGTAGATATGATAGCTAAGTACAAAGACCCCCAAAACGTCAAATTTCCAGCAACTGAATTTAGAAAAGAAGAAGTCCCTTCGCCTGGTCTCATTCCAGGTATAAAGCCACCTTGACGTTTCAAGTTATCTGCTATATCCTTTGAATTGAAAACAATTGAAGAATAAAAATATGCAAAAAATATCACTAGCAAAAACATCAATATATTATAAGCATAACCATTAGGGCTCAAAAAATCAGCTATAGCCTGAATAGTTGGATTTGAAGATGCTTGTAAAATAGTGGAAGGGAAAACCAAAAGAGCTGAAGCAAATATTGGAGGAATGACTCCACTTAAATTCAATTTGATCGGGATGTAGTTCATAATCCGCTTATTTTGGTTTTGCATAACAACTTTTCTTGCATAAGATACTGGGACTCTTCTTTCGGCAAGTTCCACATAAATAATGACAAATACGGTGGCCAAAATAATTGCAAATATAGCAATCAGAACCAAAAAGTTGATCTCTCCAGTGTTGGCAAGATTGAAAGTTCCCCCAATAGCAGCGGGTATACCCGAAACAATACCAGCAAAAATAATCAAACTAATACCATTGCCAACACCTCTTTGAGTGATTTGTTCGCCTATCCACATTAAAAGCATCGTTCCTGTCAACATAGAAAACACAGCAATAATTAAAAAGGTTTGCATATCTATCATGATCGCACCATTTGGACCAGCACCTATGCTTCTAAGACCAAAAGAAACACTCACGGCTTGAATAACAGTAATAAAAATAGTAGCGTAACGAACAATCTGCATATATTTTTGCATACCATCACGTTCTTTTTTCATCTTCGCCAAATTTGGAAATGTAGCTGCCAAAAGCTCCATAACTATAGAAGCGGTTATATAGGGCATTATTCCTAAAGAAATAATACTTAACCTAGACACAGCATTACCACTAAACATATTAAACAAACCAAGTGCATTGCCAGAATTGCTGTCAAAAAAAGCTTTTATTTGAGCCAAATCAACTCCAGGTATCGGAATGTACGCCAAGATTCTATATAAAAACAAGAATCCAAGAGTGATTAAAATTTTACCAACAATTGCTTTGCTCATTATTTCTGCCCACTAGTCTTGATCTTCTCATCTTTAATTTTAGTGGCTAATTTGTTTGCATCAGTTCCAATAATTTTTATTTTTTCGATATAGCTAGGAAATTTATGAATTTCTCTAATACTGTCAAAAGTAATTTCGGATAACTCGGCAATGCTTTTGAATTTATCTATATTAATAACATAAGGCTTTTGAATTTTTGTTCTAAATCCGACCTTTGGTAGTCTTCTCTGAAGAGGCTGCTGTCCGCCTTCAAAACCTCTTTTTGCCTTATAACCACTTCTAGCAGTTTGACCCTTTCCACCTCTAGTGGAAGTTTTTCCCATACCGCTTCCTTGTCCTCTTCCCACTCTTTTTATATCTTTTACGCTACCGTGAGCTGGTTTTATTTTTTCCAATGCCATAAAAACTCCTTATGCCTTAATTCTAGCAAGTGCGTCAATAGTCGCTCTAACAACATTGTAAGGGTTATTTGAACCTAAAGATTTAGTCAAAATATCTTTAATTCCAGCTAATTCAATAACCGGTCTAGCAGATCCTCCAGCAATAACACCAGTTCCCTCACTTGCAGGTTTTAATAATATCTTACTCGCATTGTATTTATGCTCAATATCATGTGCAATGGTCGTACCTTTAATGCTAACCTGAATGATATTTTTAAAAGCATCATCAACTGCCTTTTTAATAGCATCAGGGACTTCTTTTGCCTTACCCAATCCAAAGCCTACAAGACCATTTTTGTTTCCAACAACAACAAGTGCATTGAACCTAAATCTCCTACCGCCTTTGACAACCTTTGTAACTCTTCCAATATTTACAACAACTTCATTAAATTCTTCTCTATTTATTTCCATATTCTTCCTTTTAAAGGGCTATGCCATTTTCTCTCAAAGATTCTGCAAAGGCTGCGATGACTCCGTGATACAAGTAGCCATTTCTGTCATAAACGACTTCTTTAATTCCCAATTGCTTCAAGCTATCTGCAAAAACTTTTGCAATATTTTTTGCATCTTCTTTATTATTGCCTAATGACATCTTCTTGCCATCTACACAGGCAAGAGTTTTATGCACTTCATCGTCAATAGCTTGAGCATATAGATATTTATTGGATCTAAAAATGCTCACCCTTGGTCTCATCTGTGTTCCAAACAAAACACCTCTAACCCTAAGCTTTCTCTTGTTTCTTAATCTTTTTTTTCTTTCTAACGTTCTGCTTGTCATATTTTACCCTTAATTATTTCTTAGCAGTTTTACCAGCTTTGCGAATAATGACTTCATCGCTATACTTGATACCCTTGCCTTTATATGGTTCAGGAGGTCTGAATTCTCTAATTTCAGCAGCAATCTGTCCAATCTGTTGTTTATCACTACCCTTAATGGTAATAGTATTTTTTTCAACATTCATTTCAACACCCTCTGGAATAGGATATTTAACAGGATGACTAAAACCCAATGCCAATTCTAATGTTTTACCTACAACAGCAGCCTTATAACCAACCCCATTGATCTCTAAAATTTTCGTAAAGCCAGTTGTCATACCCAAAACTATATTATTTGCCAAAGAACGATAAGTTCCCCAATATGCACGAGATTGAGGCTCGTTATCTACGGATTTAAAGATAAGCTCATTTTGATTGAATTCAATATGAACTCTTCCGTATGTTTCAAGCTCTTTAATATTTTTACCACTTTTAAACACAATTTTGCTTCCTTGCACACTAGTCTCAACCGTGTTTGGAATGCTAATAGGTCTTTTTCCAACTCTTGACATATTTTTCTCCTACCATATGCTGCAAAGTGCTTCGCCACCTACATTTTTTATGTAAGCTTCTTCATTAGCGATCACACCCTTGCTTGTGCTAACTACAATTGTACCGTAACCATTTTTAAACTTTTTTAATTCATTTCTGCCTTTATAAACCCTTCTTCCAGGTTTACTGATTCGTTTAATCTCATTAATAAGAGGGAATCCTCTATCATCATAAGCCAACTGAACAGAAATAGACTGTTTGCCATCTTTATTATTAACATTGTAATCTTTTACAAAACCTTTTGCCTTAAATACCTCAAGAACGGATACAACAATCTTCGCATAATAAAGTGTTGTCACCTCTAATCGTCTCATTGAAGCATTTCTAAGTCGAGTCAATGAATCTGCTATTATATCATTTACCATATTCTTTCCTTACCAACTAGCTTTTCTAAGTCCGGGTATAAGACCCTCATTACCCATTTTCCTCAAACACACTCTACAAAGTCCAAAGTCTCTATAAACAGAATGTGGTCTACCACAAACCTGGCATCTGCTGTATGCTCTAGCACTGAATTTAGCTTTTCTTTTTGTCTTAGCTATCATAGATTTTTTTGCCATTTTATTTTCCTTTTGCAAATGGCATACCAAGCAGTTCTAATAACTTGAATGCCTCCTTATCATTATTGGTAGAAGTAACTATAGTTATGTTCATACCATGTGTAACCATAATATCATCATACACGACCTCAGGAAACATAAGCTGCTCATTGAGTCCAAAGCTATAATTTCCTCTGCCATCAAAACCACTTCTTGAAACTCCTCTAAAGTCTTTAACTCTAGGTAGTGAAATAACTATGAGCTTTTCCAAAAAGTTATACATCTGATTCCCGCGCAAAGTGACTTTAACGCCCATTGGCATGCCTTCTCTCATCTTAAATCCAGCGACGGATTTTTTTGCCAATGTGATAATAGCTTTTTGACCTGCTATCAAAGAAATGGTATCTGCAATATTTTGCATTATTTTGGTATCTTTTGCATGATCGCCAGCACCCACACTGATGACAATTTTTTCTAGTTTTGGCAACAACATAGGATTTTTGATACCAAGCTCTTGGGAAAGCTTTGCTTTTACTTCTTCTTTATAAATCTTTTTCAAACCGAACATAGTTATTTCTCCTCTGCTTTTTTGACATTAGAGATACTCATTGGCATCTCCTTGCTAATAAAGCCACCTTTAGGTTCATTTTCTGTAGGCTTGAGAGTCTTCTTCGCAATTTTACAGCCTTCTACAATGACTTGTGAAGTTTTTGGCAACACGGCAATAACTTTTCCAGTCTTGCCTTTATCATCACCTGCTATAACCTTTATCATATCACCTTTTTTTATCTTAAACTTTGTCACTACAATACCTCCGGAGCTAACGATACTATCTTCATAAAATTTGCATATCGCACTTCTCTACTAACAGGACCAAAAATTCTCGTTCCCATTGGTTCTTTTTTTGCATCCAAAATAACAGCCGCGTTATCATCAAAACGAATCAACGATCCATTTTCTCTATGAATTTCTTTTTTCGTTCTAACAACAACTGCTTTAATGACCTGACCTTTTTTGACTTTCCCATTTGGAATCGCTTTTTTAACAGAAGCCACAATCACATCACCAACACTAGCATATCGCCTATGGCTACCACCTAAGACTTTTATACACATAATCTCTTTTGCACCACTATTATCAGCAACACTTAACCTTGTAAAACTTTGTATCATATCACACTCCCACCAAAACGATATCTTTCAGATTGAACGCTTTGGATTTAGAAATTGGTTTGCACTCAATAGCAGTAATAACATCTCCGACTTTGGTAGCGTTTTTTTCATCGTGTATTGTATATTTTTTAAATCTTTTTACGATTTTTCTATACTTAGGATGCACGACTTTTCTCTCTACCAAGATAACAACACTTTTATCGCCAGCCATACTCACGACTTTACCCTGAATTACTCTTTTATGGGGTTGTTTTTCACTCATATTTAATCCTTCTTGGCAGATATTGCGGTATTTAATCTAGCAATATCCTTCCTTATCACTGCAATCTGACTTGGATTGTTCAATTGCATTGTTTTGAGCTTTAATTTTAATTCAAAAAGCTCAGACTTTTTTTCTACTAACATTTTTTTCAATTCACTTATTTCTTTGTCTTTTAGATCAATAAATTTCATTTTCACTCTCGCTAGTTATGATTTTTGTCTTGAATGGCAATTTACTTTGTGCCAAAGCCAAAGCTTCTCTAGCAGTAACTTCATCTATACCTGTAATTTCATAGATGATTCTACCAGGCTTAATATTCATTACCCATTTTTCCACAGAACCTTTACCTTTACCCATCCTTGTTTCTAATGGCTTTGCAGTTAGTGGCTTATCTGGAAATACTCTTATCCAAACCTTACCAGCTCTTTTAATATGCCTAGTCATAGCAATCCTCGCAGATTCAATCTGTCTAGAATCGATTCTACCGTGCTCTAATGCTTTGATAGCAATATCTCCAAATGCTAAAGAAGATCCTCTAAAAGATTTTCCTCTATTTCTGCCTTTCATTTGCTTTCTATATTTTGTTCGTTTTGGCATCAACATAGTTACTGTCTCCCTCTTCTAGTTTTAGGTCTAGGCTCACGATTCTCTCTAGGCTCTTCTTTTCTTTCAGGCTGAATACCTTTTTGTAAAACCTCACCTTTAAAAATCCAAACTTTCACACCAATGATCCCATAAGTCGTCATTGCTTCTGCGAACCCATAATCAATTTTGGCTCTGAGCGTATGAAGAGGAACCCTGCCTTCCATATACCACTCCGTCCGTGCCATCTCTGCACCAGCTAATCTTCCAGAAACTTTAACTTTGATACCCTTTGCACCAGATTTAATAGCAGCTTGCATTACTTTTTTCATGGCTCTTCTAAAAGCAACTCTTTTTTCAAGCTGTGTAGCCACATTTTCAGCTGCCAACTGTGCATTAGCTTGAGGTCTCTTGACTTCCTTAATATTGATAGAAATATCTTTTTGCACAATGCTTCTCAAAGATTGTTTCACTTTCTCAATATCAGCACCTTTTTTACCTATAATTAAACCAGGTCGAGCGGCCACAACCGTTACACGAAGTTTTTTGGCAGCTCTCTCAATAATAATCTCACTCACTCCAGCATAATAAAGCTCTTTTTTTAAAAACTTCCTAATCTTATAGTCTTCAGCAATATTCAATGGCGTGTTCTGAGTACTCGGAAACCATCTTGATGTCCAATTTCTGTTAATACCTAACCTTAAACCTATTGGATTAACTTTTTGTCCCATAATTACTTGTCCTCACCTTTTGTTTTTTTGCTTGTTTGGGTAGTTTTCTTTTGAGTTGTTTTCACAGTCTTTTTAACAGATTCCTTTGAAGATACATCATCCTTTTTAGAAATCTTCGCCTCTTTTGATGTTTTATCCTGCTTTGCTATTTTTTGAGTGCCAACTTCTACTAAAATATGTGAAGTAGGTTTTCTAATAGGGGTTGCCCTACCTTTTGCCCTAGGTCTAAATCTTCTCAAAACAGGACCTGCATCAACCCTGCAAGAAAGAATAGAAACACTTTGTGCTTCATAGCTACCATTGGCAACCGCTGAAGCAATTACCTTAGAAATAACTCTAGCAGCCTTATTGGGTGTAAACTCCAAACTCGCAATCGCTAACTCCGCATTCATTCCTTGAATTTCTCTAGCTATCAATCTAGCTTTTGTAGGAGAAAGTCTTATATATCTCAACAATGCCTTGCTCATCAGCTCTCCTTATTTACCTATTTTTTTCTGGACACTGCCCTTGTGTCCCTTAAAAGTTCTAGTAGGAGCAAATTCACCCAATTTATAGCCCACGTGATTTTCTGTAACATACACAGGAACAAAAACTCTACCATTATGGACATTATAAGTAATCCCTATCATTTCAGGAGAAATTGTGCTTCGTCTTGACCAAGTCTTTATAGGCTTGTTATCTTTAGTCTCTTTAGCTTTTATCGTCTTTTTCATCAAATAATCATCAATGAAGGGACCTTTTTTAATTGATCTTGCCATTTATATATCCTTATTTTTTCTTTCTAGAGATAATCAGTCGATCGCTAGCTTTTTTGCGTCTAGTTTTATAGCCCTTAGCAGGAGTTCCCCAAGGAGAAACAGGATGACCACTAGAACCAGTTTTTCCTTCACCACCACCGTGAGGGTGATCAACAGGGTTCATTGCACTACCTCTTGTTTGAGGACGAATACCAAGATGTCGACTTCTACCAGCTTTTCCAATTGATGTATTGATAAAATCTTCATTCCCCACAACACCAATTGTAGCCATGCACTCTTCAAGAATATACCTCATTTCGCCACTAGGCATTCTAATGATTGTATATTTTCCTTCTCTACCCATAATCTGAGCACTAGTACCAGCACTCCTGGCTAACTGACCGCCAGCACCTGGATGCATTTCAATATTGTGGATAATAGTTCCTACGGGGATACCCTTAAGTTTCATAGCAAAACCAGTTTTAATATCAAGTCCAACCTCAGCAGAAACGATAATATCGCCTACTTTTAAACCACTTGGTTGTAAAATGTATCTTTTATCTCCATCGGGATAAACAACTAGAGCAATCCTGCAATTTCTATAAGGATCATATTCTATGGTTGCAACCCTACCTTCAATATTATATTTATTTCTTTTAAAATCAATGATTCTATAAAGCTTTTTAGCTCCGCCTTCTTTATGTCTACTTGTGATTCTACCATTATTATTTCTACCTGCAGTTACAGGAAGCTTAATAAGCAATTTCTTTACACTAGGCTTTGAAGTAATATCTGATGAACTCAGTCCAGACATAAACCTTCTGCTAGGTGTATATGGTTTATAAGTTTTTACTGCCATTTTCTAACTCCTTACACAGAAAGCGAATCAATTTTCGCACCCTCTGGAATCTTTACATAAAATTTCTTGAAAGAATTCCTTTGTCCTACTCTATTTTTGAACTTTTTAACTTTTCCATCTTGCTTTAATGAATTCACTCTCAAGGGAGTAAAACCAAAATAATCTTTAAAAACTTGTTTTAATTGATTTTTGGTTACCTTGCTTGAGGTTTGAACAACCATAACGCCACTTTCTTGAAGTGACAAGGATTTTTCCGTATAAAGCATTGTTTTAATATCAGTTATATCTGCCATTTTGACCTTCCTATTTGTTCTTTGACTGAATTATTTCATCAAAAACAGCCTTCTCTATAACTACAGAACGAAAAGCTGCAACCAAATAAGCATTAAGCTCATTTGCATCCGCCAAATAACAATCATTTAAATTTCTAAAAGCTAAAAAAGTTGGTTCATCGCTCATTTGAGAAACAAACAAAACAGTTCTTTCATTTAGAGTTCTGAACATATTGTAGGCATCTTTCGTTTTTCCACTTGAAACAGCAACAGAATCGACTACATAAAGCTTACCATCATCTGCTTTTTGCTTGAGTGCGTACTCAAGGGCAAGTCTTTTTTGTTTTTTGTTAATTTTGAGATTATAGTTTTTATTATTGGTAGGACCATGAGAAACACCACCTCCAACAAATATAGGGGAAGTAATACTTCCTGCTCTTGCTCTACCGCCACCTTTTTGGCTCCATGGTTTTTTTCCACCCCCACTGACTTCACCACGATTTTTAGGGTTAGCACTATTTGCCCTGATAGAAGCAAGATAAGATTTCACATAAAGATACAAATTGTGTTCGTTTATTTCGTCATATCTTTGTGGCAATTCAATCTCGCTAGCTTTTTTTAATTTGTTATCTAATACAACTGCCTTACTCATTATTCAACCCTTATTACTTTGTAATTGATATCTTGCCATAGGCACCAGAAAATCCCGCTACAGAACCCTTCAAAACCAAAATTCCACTCTCTTTATCAAAAGAGAGTATCTCGTTTTGTCCTGTAACTTTTTCATTTCCATAGTGTCCTGCCATTTTTTTACCTGGCTGAACTCTTCCTGGCCACTCTCTATTACCAATTGAACCCAATCTTCTATGAAATCTACTTCCGTGTGCTGCTGGCCCACCTTGAAAATTCCATCGCTTCATAGCACCCGTAAAGCCTCGACCTTTGGTATTAAAGGTAACTTTTAGTTTTTTAGCACCCTCCAATACACTCAAATCAATATCCCCAGCTTCTTTGTTTGCGACCAATAGCGTAGCAAAATGATTAAATTCTTTGCTGAGATTATATTTTTTTTGCTGTCCCTCTATCGCCTTGTTGAATTGCTTACCCTTGGAATATGCAACCAAAGCTTTTCCATCTTCAAATACTTGGCAAACTTTAGCTCCAACTATTTTCAGCAAAGTTACAGGCACACTTGGAGCTCCAACTGTTCTGCTCATACCAATCTTTTCTACTAAAAATTCCATTCCTATCTCCTTTGCGTCCTAATTATTTTTCCATTGAAGTGACTTCAACATCCACCTCAGGTGCCAAATCAAGCTTCATTAGGCTATCAACGGTCTCAGGAGTAGCAGACATTATGTCTATAATCCTACTATGAACTCTAATTTCAAACTGCTCCCTAGAATCCTTATTGATATGAGGGGAACGTAGAACCGTATATCGTCTATTCCTAGTAGGAAGTGGAATTGGACCTTTAATGTCTGAACCTGTTCTTTTTACTGCTTCTACAATGGAAGCCACAGATCTATCCAAAACTCTATGATCGTATGCCTTAAGCTTAAGTCTAATTTTTTCCATAAATTCATTTCCTTTGCAAAGAACTCATCGCTTTGAAGATGTAATTACCAAAATATTGGAAGTGCGATTATAAGAAAAAATAACTCAATAGTCAAGAAAATAGCCTATATTTCGTAATTTTGTTATAAAAGAGTTTCCTTTTAAAAAGGAAATTACTGTGCTATGATGTCAATCTATGAAATAAGGAGCATGATCTTGGAAGAATATTTTTTAGAAAAAATACAAAATTTTATTATTTTGCCTCGTAGATTTGGTCTTAAAAATGGCAAAACCCACCTCTTTGGATGCTTAAAATGCGGTAAAACATCTATTGCTCTGGACTTTGCAAAAAAATTCAAAAATCCTATTTATATTGATTGCAAAGATCCTAGATTGGATATTGATAATGTTAAATCCATGCTGCTCAAGTATTACTTGGAAAAAAAAATCGATATTTTAATCGTAGATAATTTTATTTCAGATTTCGCCCTCCCTAAGCTAGAAAATATTATTTTAATAACCCATTCAAGAGATATTTTCATTCCTGAAGATTTTTTACACAAACAGATTTATCCTTTAACCTTTGAAGAATATGTTAGTTTTGATAAAAAAAATCTATCCATTAACACTTTATTCAATCATTTTCTCAAAGATGGGAATCTCCCAGAAATTCAATATCTAAATGAACACCAAAAAATCTCCAGAAAACAAGAAATCAACTATTTAGCATTTAAGGATAATATTGAACTCTTTAAAAATCTTATCCCTTATCAATCCCGCAAAATCACAACCAATCAACTTTATACGCAAATCAAAAAACAACTTAAAATCTCAAAAGATAAAATCTACCATCTAATAAATGAGTTTCAATCTAGTGGAATGATTTATCTTCTACCGCATATAGAGGATTGTAAAAAACCTAAAAAAATCTATTTTTATGATTTTTCCATTCCTTATGCTTTTTGTAACGATAAATCCTTTCAAGCAATCTTTGATAATATGGTTTTCTTAGAACTTCTATCTAAGCATAAAACAATTCATTACAGTGAAAATTATGATTTTATTACTGAAAAAAATCAGATATTCTTCTGCATTCCTTTTCCAAATGCCAAATTGATCGAAGAAAAAATAATCAAATCAAAAATAAAATATCCAAAAATCAACATTATTACCATTAATTATGATTTTGAGGGTAGAACAAATGGCATAAAATGGGAAGCTATAAGTTTTATGAACTTCGCACTAGGGGGATTTTAATACAACTATAAAATTAGTCTTGAATTAAGAAATTTTTTTATCACAAAGCTTTTTCTATGAAAGGGGGTTTCTCCAAATTTGTCTATGGCCTGCAAGTGCTTCAAGGTACCATAACCAGAATTGCTTTTAAATCCATATTCGGGATATTTTTTATCAAGCTCTATCATTTCAGCATCTTTTGATACCTTTGCCAAAATCGATGCTGCAGATATTTGCAACATCTTATCATCTCCTTTAACAATAGCTTCTAAGGTGTATTTTTGATCTCTAGAAACTCCAAACAAAGTATTTCCATCCATATAAAATCTCTTCGCAAATGGAAGTAGATTTGCAATAATCTCTTGTATTGATTCCTTTAAGCAAAAACTTAAACCTTTGTTATCGATCTCTTGAGCTGTCTTTTTTACAAGATGCCTTTTTATCTCTTTTTTTTCTAAAACCAATCCCGCCAATTCAAATCTCTTTTTTCTAGAAATTTTCTTGCTATCTTTAACCCCAATCACCTTTAACCACTCAGAGGTCATATCATCACATACAACTCCTGCAACAAACATGCTTCCACATAAACACCCCCTACCCGCTTCATCAATACCACAAATCAAATGATTCTCTCACTATTCTTTTGGCTTTATCATATTTTCAGGCACAACAAATTTATCAAAATCTTCGGGACTTAAAAGTTTTAATTCACTGCAAGATTCTTTTAAACTGATGCCTTTTTTATGTGCATTTTTGGCAACCTTTGCAGCATTCTCATATCCAATATGCGGATTTAATGCAGTCACAAGCATCAAAGAATGATGAAGGTTATAATCAATTTTTTCTAAATTTGGAGTAATTCCTTTAGCACAATGAATATCAAAAGAATCCATTACATCAGTTAATAAAGTCACGCTCTGTAAAAAATTATAAATAATCACTGGCTTAAACACGTTTAACTCAAAATTCCCTTGACTTGCTGCTATCCCTATAGTTGCATCATTTCCCATAACCTGTACTGCTACCATTGTCAGGGCTTCAGATTGTGTTGGATTGACTTTACCAGGCATTATGGAACTACCAGGCTCATTTTCAGGAATATTAAGTTCTCCTAGACCGCATCTTGGTCCAGAAGCAAGCCATCTAATATCATTTCCTATTTTCATTAAATTCCCAGCTAAGCCTTTTAGTGCTCCATGTGCAAATACAAGTGCATCATGACTTGTGAGTGCATGAAATTTATTGGGTGAAGAAACAAATTTCAATCCAGTAAAACGAGTTAATTCTTCACTTACCTTTTCGCTCAACTTTGGATGAGCATTGATACCTGTACCAACAGCTGTTCCACCAATTGCTAGCTCTCTAATATGTTCTAATGATTCCTGAATTTGAACTTTTGAATGTTCTAGCATACTCACATATCCACTAAACTCTTGCCCCAAGGTTAAAGGAGTGGCATCTTGAAGATGAGTTCTACCTATCTTAATGATAGATTTAAAATCATCACTCTTTTGCTTTAGGGTTTCATGAAGCCTCTCAAGGGAGGGAAGTAGTCTTTTTGTTATTTCCAAAACAGATACAATATGCATCGCTGTAGGAAAAGTATCATTAGAGCTTTGGGACATATTAACGTGATCGTTTGGATGAACTAACTTTTCTTTCCTGAAATCTCCACCTAAGATCTCCGTAGCACGATTTGCTATCACTTCATTGAGGTTCATATTTGTTTGAGTTCCACTCCCTGTCTGCCAAACAGCAAGAGGAAACATCCCATCAAATTTACCTTCCAAAATCTCATCGCAAGCAGTGATGATTGCCTTATTTTTTTGATCATCAAGCTTACCAAGAGAATGGTTCACTACCGCCAAAGAACGCTTGAGTATTACAAAAGCCTCAATGAGCTGTTTAGGCATTTTTTCAATGCCGATCTTAAAATTCTCAAGACTTCTTTGAGTTTGTGCACCCCAGTATTTTGAATCTTCTACTTTGATATCACCCATTGTGTCGTGTTCAATTCTAAAAGCCATTTTTGATCCTTTTTTATTGAAAATTTTCTTGCATTCTACCACAAAATCAATTTGTTAAAATTCTTTTTCATCACTTTAATTCGTTCTGCACCTGTTTCTTATCTGCTATTCAAGAACGATACGAAAACTATTTGATATAATAGGCTCCAATAAGAAAAAATCCAATGCGAAAGGGAACCTGGAATGCAAAAAATATGGAAAATTTATGGATTCACCCCTTTCATACTTGCAACATTCATAAATGCTTTTTTAGATCTTGGTCATAAAATATTGATGCAAAATACAATTTTAAAAGTCTATAGTGGATCAGAGGAACTTATCTATTCAAGTATTATCAATGCTCTTGTGATTTTACCATTTATTTTAGTTTTCTCACCTTCTGGATTTTTAAGTGATAAATTTCCTAGAGATAAGGTTATGAAAATTGCTACATTAACAAATGTTATTTTAATTTCCCTATTGAGCGTATTTTATTATTTAGGATGGTATTGGGTTGCTTTTTGGACGACTTTTGCTCTAGGAATTCAAGCTGCCTTTTATTCGCCTTCAAAATATGGATACATTAAAGATCTAGTGGGAAATGAATTTTTGGCTTGGGGAAATGGTATTATTCAGGCTTGTGCAATCGTGGCTATTTTGGCTGGAATGGGTACTTTTTCGTTATTTTTTGAATATCTCTATCCAAATGCAACAATAAAAACTCCTGAAGGAATTCTTCAGGCACTCGCTCCACTTTCAATAGTGCTCATTGTTTTGTCTTTACTTGAAGCATTCTTGACTTGGCGTCTCCCATGTCTTAAAAAAACTTTAAATATAAAATTCCCCACTTTAAAATATCTCAAATTTGGCCTACTAAGAGCAAATATAAAAACCATCAAGCAAGATAAAATTATTTTGATGTCTGTTCTTGGAATCACAATGTTTTGGTCTATTTCTCAACTAATGTTAGCGGCATTTCCCGTACATATCAAAAATCTATTAGGGCTTGATAACACCTTTTCTATTCAAGCTTGTATTGCGCTCTCTGGAATAGGTATCATCGTTGGCTCAATCATTGCAGGACGCTATTCAAAAAACTACATTGAAACTGGATTAATACCACTAGGTGCATTATTGTTATCCATTCCGCTGATTTTCACTCCATTCCTATCTTCTTTAATCTCATACGGACTAGCCTTTTTTATTTTTGGATTAGGTGGAGCTCTTTTTATTATTCCACTCAATACACTCATTCAATTCTATTCCAAAAAAGAGGAATTAGGGAGTGTTCTAGCAGGAAATAATTTTATTCAAAATCTCGGGATGTTTACATTTTTGGCTATAGCAACCGTTTTTGGATATTTTAAATTTGATGCGGAATGGTTATTTTTGATTGCAATCATCACAAGTGTTTGTGTGGCAGCGTATATCATCATGCTGATGCCATTTTCTTTAGTGCGCTTACTCGCGAGCATGGCCTTACTCCAAAGATACAAGCTTGATGTTGAAGGTTTTGATAACATTCCTCAAAGTGGCGGTGTATTGCTATTAGGAAATCATATTTCCTTTATTGACTGGGCAATTGTGCAAATGGCTATGCCAAGAAAAATTCACTTCGTGATGGAAAGAAGCGTTTATTCTCGATGGTATATTCGCTTATTTATTGATTTCTTTGGGGTGATACCAGTTTCAAATATTCAAAGCAAAAGTGCTCTTGAAGCCATATCATCGCGTTTAAGATCTGGGGAGGTGGTGTGCTTATTTCCAGAAGGATCTATTTCAAGACATGGACAATTAAACGAATTTAAGCGTGGTTTTGAAATTGCTACCAAACATCTTGATCGTACTCAAGCAGTGATTTTGCCGTTTTACATCTCTGGACTTTGGGGGAGTATTTTTTCTCGCAGCAATGAACAGTTCAGGGAACGCCATCATAGTTTTTCTAGACGGAATATTTCTATTGCATTTGGAAAAAGTCTGGATATTCATACCACTAGAGATGCGTTAAAGAAAAAAATTTTTGAAATGTCATTCAAGGCTTGGGAAAATCAATGCAAAAAGATGGAATGCATCGGAAGAGCTTGGATTAATAGCGCAAAAAAAGGAGGGAGTGATATTGCAATCATAGACACATTAAGCGGAAGTATGAGTTATACCAAAATGCTCGCATTCACATTGATGCTCTCAAAAATAATGGCAAAAAATACTCCTATCACAAACAAACCTTCGCAAGATTTTGCTCCTGAAAATCCCTGCATAGGAATCATGCTTCCAGCTTCAATTGCAAGTTCAATGTGCAATCTAGCATGTATGGTTGCAAACAGAGTGGTTGTGAATTTAAACTTTAGTGCTGGCGAACAAGCTGTCTTAAATGCTATTGAAATGGCAGAAGTCAATCAAATTTACACTTCTAGAAAATTTTTGGAAAAATTAAAAAATAAAAACATTAGCTTTGATTTTAATAACATACAAGTATTTTATATGGAGGATATTTTAGAATATTTCAAGAGTAAAAAACATATTATTATAGGCTATATTTTGATAGCAAAATTCCTGCCATCTTTTGTTTTAAAAGCTCTATTTTGCCCACACAATAACACTGACAATATTGCAGCTATTATATTTAGTAGCGGAAGCGAGAGTAAGCCAAAAGGAGTGATGCTAACTCATATCAATATCAAAAGCAATATCTCTCAAATCACTGATGTTATTCATGCAAAAGATGATGATTGTATTTTATCTTCTTTACCACCATTTCACTCATTTGGACTAACGGTAACAACCTTTATGCCATTATTGGAAAATATGCTCTGTGTGACACATCCAGACCCCACAGATGCACTAGGAATTGCAAAAACCATAGCACAAAATAACATTACCATAATGTGTGCCACATCCACACTGTTTGGGATCTATACACGAAATCCTAAATTGGACAAAATAATGTTTGATAGCCTAAGATTTATTGTTGCAGGTGCAGAAAAACTCAAGCAAGATATTGCCGAATCGTTTTTATTAAAATTCAATAAACCAATCTATGAAGGATATGGAGCTACAGAAACCACTCCTGTAATAAGTGTGAATTTACCTAATGAATTTGATGCTATTAATTGGGAAATTCACAAAGCTTCAGAAGCAGGAAGTGTTGGAATGCCCTTACCTGGAACAGCTATAAGGATTGTTGATCCTGATACGCTAAAAGAACTGCCCACAGGAGAAGATGGACTGATTCTTATTGGTGGACATCAGATAATGAGGGGTTATCTCAAGGATATTGAAAAAACCACTCAAGTGATAGCAGAGCTTGATGGTATAAAATGGTATAAGAGTGGCGATAAAGGACATTTAAATAGTGATGGGTTTTTATTTATTACAGATAGATATTCAAGATTCGCAAAAATTGGTGGGGAGATGATAAGTCTTGGAGCAATTGAACTAGAGATAACAAAAATAATGAAAAATATGGGGATTGAGAATGTTCTTTTTGTTGCAACCTCCTTGGAGGATGAAAAAAAGGGTGAAATCACTGTTTTATTGATCGAAAATGAAAAATCTAACCTAGAAGATTTTATTGATGCTATAAAAGCTTCAAATATCCCTCCTTTGTTTAAACCAAGTAGATTTTTAACTGTGGATAAAATCCCCACACTTGGATCGGGAAAAATAGATCTAAAGGGATCAAAAGATCTTGCAAAAGAATTAATGCAAAGATAATCTTAGGGAAATAGTTTCCTGATACTATCGATTGTATTTGAAATAATTTTTAGCAATACTCTATCATCTTTTTCATCAGAGTCTTGCAGTATAGGATTAAATTCAGTGAATTCAACCGTAATGAGTTTTTTATTCAAGCCCTCTATTATCAGCCTGAGACATTTATCAAGCTCCTCTGGATAAAGACCATTATTCTCTCTCACACCAGTAGAGGTAAAAATTTTCCCATCTAAGACATCTACATCTACACTCAAATATACAGCATCAATATTCTTAAGAGAAGTCACAATAGATGCTATAGCATTATCTGTATCTTTTCTAATTTGTGAAACCTCATATAAGGGAATTTTGAATTTTTTTATAATATCTCTTTCTGATTTTTCCATACTCCTAGTGCCAATATAGGTAATATTCTGTGGTTTTATTGCTTTTTCTCCACCTAATTGACACAATTGTTCCCATTGATTTTGAGTTGCTTTATCAAGATTATTTTCCCCAGATTTTATGACATTCACAACCCCACCTAAAGGCATTCCATGCATATTGCCAGAATAACTATCATAGGGCGTATGAAGATCTGAATGTGCATCTATCCAAATAATTGCCACAGATTTTGAAGGATAAGATTTTTTAAAAGCCTGAATAATACCTAAAGCATTAAAATGATCTCCACTAAAGATCAAAGGCAAACTCTGTGTCTTAAATATATCTATCATTTTGGGAATAAGATCACATTTAAAAAATTCATAAATCTGATGAATATTTTTTGCATGGCTTTGATCACATGGAAGCGAAAAATAATTATTGATAATTTTAATTTCTTTTTGAGTTATATCGCTATAGTTTTCCTTAAGCAATCCTATCAATACATCAACACCTTTTGCAGCACCTTTTTTGGAAGCTCCAATATCAGAATATATTCCCACTACCTGCAAGAACATAGAAATTCACCCTTTATTAAGTTCATTTTGAATGATTAAATTTATCTTTTGTTAAAAAATAAAGCAAATAACATAATATAATATAAATAATACTTGCTAAAATTCCAAGCTGTTGATGCGAATCAAAAAGTGCCCCAATGGCTCCTATGCAACATCCTAAAATGCCAATAATTTGGGTAATGGGGGTAAAAGGCGTTTTATAGGGCAAATCCTTAAGTGAATTTCCCTGTGCAAGATATTTTCTACGAAAAATATACTGTGAAACCGATACGCTCATCCAAACGATAATAAGTGTAAAACTAATAATAGATATCAATGCCTCAATAACCGACTCTGGTGCAAATACACTGGTAAAAAGAGCAACCAAAGAGAAAATCATTGAAAGATAGAGTGCATAAATCGGAGTACCTCTTTTATTAAGTTTTGAAAATACTGGAAAATACATCTTCTTTTCTGCTAATCCATAAATCATTCTAGAGGCTCCATAAAGCCCCGAATTTGCTGTGGATATCAAAGCGGTTATAATGATAAAATTCATTATTGAACTTGCATAAGGAATTCCATTGTGTAAAAATGGAAGTTGGATTCTTTCTAGAACGCTTACAAAGGGGCTTTGAGAGATTGTAGAATCATTCATAGGCAGAAAAACAGAAATCACAAATACCGAACCAAGAAAAAATGTAATAAGCCTCACTAATGTTGCCTTGATAGCTTTAGGCATAACCTCTGCAGGGTTTTTTGTTTCACCTACAGCTACGCCTATGATTTCTGTTCCTGCAAAAGCAAAAATAACCACCAATATGGTGCCAAAAACCGCTCCAATGCCATTTGGAAAAAATCCTCCCTCTTGAAAATAAAAATTCTGAAAAACTGCCATCAATCCATTCAAATAAAAATGATAGCAAATACCCACAAGGCCTATTATTAAAAACATAATAACGGCGATGGTTTTAATCAGACTTAAAATAAACTCTCCCTCTGCAAAAACCTTCACAGAAAAACAATTGAGTAAAAAAACAATTCCAGCACAAACAATAACCCACCAATAAACAGGCACACCAGGAAACCAATACTGCATCAAAAGACCTATAGCAATATATTCTACACCCACACTGATGACCCAACCTATCCAATAAAGCCAAAAGATAGTATAACCAGTCGCAGGTCCAATAAAACGGTAAGCATAATCTCCAAAACTACCCGTATGGGGAAAATAACTTGCAAGTTCGCCTAAAGAAAGCATAATACTATAAATAATAACCCCTCCTATGGCATATGCAATAAGAGTACCAAGGGGGCCAGCCTGATGAATATTGCCACCCGTTCCTACAAAAAGCCCCGTTCCTATAGCACCCCCAAAAGCAATCATCATAAGATGTCTTAATTTAATATCCCTAACAAGGGATTTTTTATCGTTATCCAAAATATATTACCCCCTTTCAATCTTAATATAATTCAAGACTAACCAAAATATATCACTTTTTCAATTTTATAGTCGCATTATAATCAATTTAATCTGATATTTTTTTTATCTGCAACAATCATGTTTTGATTATGAATCCTTTTGGGTAGATTATTTGAACTCAAACTAGAGGATACACTATCTAAAAAATTAATTTCATATTACCAAATATAACTCATTCCAAGATTTCCCATTCCTAAAAAATCACCCGAAGTGCTAACATCTGTGCTTACAGAAATATCCAAATCAAAACTGCGAGGAAGAGAAAATTTTGTGCCATACGAAAGCTTCATCCATATCCTAGATGGATTTAAATCATAATTTATAAATGTCTGTGCTCCTTTAAATGAAACTGACCTACTCTTAGCTATATCTTTGATATGGTATCTGCCTGTAAGCTGAACAATATGCTTCATAAAAGAGTTTTGAAAATGGTATTCTCCTCCAACGCCCAATGCTAAAATTTGATCTTTTTTGCTTTTTAGGAAAAATGTTTTTGAACCAATTGATGGGGTATACAAAAAACTATAATTCGCCAAAGCTAAAGGCTTAATGAAATGTTTATCTGCAAGTGTAAATTTATATTTATAAAACCCCTCTATATTGAAGGCAAAATTATTATCAGTATATTTTTCTTCAGAAATTCCAATTTCTTCATTGTGAATTTTAGCATCCCCTAAAAGCTCTGTACCAGAAACAGTGAGCTGAATCTCATGTTTATTTACAATTGTATTAGAATAAATCCCGAGTGTAAAAATATCAAAATCGCGTCGCTTATTGTTTTGATAGTAAAAACTTTTGCTATAATTAAATAAGCCTCCCAACACAAAATCAACATCTTTACTGATGTCAATAGTGCCATCATAGCCTAAACTTGAATTTACAGAAGTAACAGAAAAGAAATTTGAAGAAGTTGGAGCATTTTGATAATAAGAACCTCCGATATTTACCCAAGCAGAATTTTTAGGACTAAACTTTGGTATATAAATTGCATCATCATTGCTAGCTAAAGCCCATTTACGAATTATTTCTGAAAAGGTCAGAGTCTCAAAGCCTCTATTAAACATGACAGTATTGATTCTATCTGTTACCTTTTGATTAATGTATTGAATGGCTTTTTGAGAGGAGTTACCTACACCAATTGCGTTGTCTTTAAATGTTTCATCAGTTTTTTGTATCAAATCAATAAGCAATTTTGGATTAGAATCAAAATTTTTCAATCCTTCATCAATTGCAACTTCTTGAAATTTGTTTCCATTATTATTGCTTTCGATAATAGAATTCAAAATTTGCGGTGCTTGGTCGGATATGGATCTTAACTTTTCAATGATTTTTTCTTCAGAAGAACTTATACCCAAAGAAGAAACCTTATCTTTAATTGCATTTACTTGTGGTTTAGAAGGTGCAAAAGGATCTGGGCTATTCTCCTTAACAAAAGCAATCATAATTTTGGTTTTATCAATTTTTACATTAGGGATCATAGCTAGACCTAAAAAGTTTATATTTTTCTGGGCTCGATTATCAATAAGCTGTCCCTTTCCTGTTATAGACAGAATATCATAGATCGTATCATAGGATAAATTATTTCCCAATACCCACTCATTGGAGAATTTAACTTCAATTTTTGTATTTGGATTAAGTATTAAATTGCCATTTTTTATCCCAAAATAAGGTAAAACATTACCCGAACTTGGCCTAGTAAGATTAAAAGACAATAAAGAATCTTTGGACGCATCAAATCCAATGTCTCCTTGAATACTTGAAAAGCCATTGACAAATAAATTATTTGTCAATATAGAACCCTCATCTCTATTATCAATTGTATTATTCCCACTCAAATAAATATTTTTAGCATTAATCTTACCGCCATAATTTGCTAAGGAATGATATCCTTTATCCTTACCTAAAATTATGAGTGTTTCAACATCAATCGTTCCTTCATTTAAAATTGCAACACCACTATTTTGGGTTGCCAAAGCAATAACTACGTCTGCTTGTATATCTTTCTTATTATAAAACCCAACAGCATTCACATCTTTTCCTCCAATGGTAGTCAAAAAATTTGTTCGTATTTTTCCTGAATTATAAAGTCCATGTGCGTATGCCTCAGTTCCGCCAATAGCTACAATGCTATTGGCTTTTATGATGGAATAATCAGGACCATTGGAATTACTAAGACCACTTACTCCTAGTTTTCCTCCACCAATAGCAATCAAATTTCCTACATTCAAAATATATTCATTTAAAAAACCATCTGCTCCATTTTGGTTGCCTCCAATTGCAATCAACCTATTTGCATTCACAACTCCTGATGATCTAACTCCTGCTGCATATTCTCCTAGTCCGCCAATAGCGGTAATTGTATCCGCATTAAAAATTTTATATTTAAATATCGGGCGCAAAGCACCATTCAACCCTACAACCTCTGAAACAATCATCAAGCCTACTTCTTCTTGCCCACTTCCTCCGATCCCTATCATATGTTTTTTCTCAATTTTGTCAAAAGGTGATATACACGTAGAATTTTTACATTCCCCGACAACATCTTTAATTATTTCATTGACAACAGGAGTTATTTCAAGATTTCCTAGAAAAAAATACTTATTACGAAGCTTTGCAATATCTTCCAAACTACCATCTTGAAAATAAATTTTAGGAATCATATAATCTGAAAAATTTTGCACAGAATTACTGTCATCATCTAGAAACATTTTTTCACCATCTGAGAATAAAACATTTCCATTGGAATTGATTCCAAATCCATTTTGAAAAGAAAATTCATGAAAATTTGTCTTCTGTGTATCAATTATTTGATACAAAATTTTAGCACCTTGAGAAGTTTCTGTATCTTTGTTCTCAGATCTGCCACTTACATCTTCTGCACCAAACACAAGAGTGGAAAAAATAGCCACATTAACAAATAAAAACCGTAAAAAAACAAAATTCCTACTACAATTGATCATCATAACTCTCTAATATCTAAATTTTGGAGCGAAATTCTATCGTATTCTCAAAAAAATAAGCTTGATGATAAAAACTTAAATAATATTTTTAATTTTATACTTCATGGTCTCTTGAGATCTCGTATGGCGTATCAAGCATAAATGACTAAATAATTAAATAATTTTTAAATATATTAATAAAAAATCCCTGATATAATGACTAAATTTATCTAATAGTATTAAAAATATTAAAAAAATAAATTATATTTTTTTATCAAAGAAGAAAGCCCTATTTTGAGTAGGTATTTAACTAATTCAATAAAAAATGAATCTTATTGATATAAAAAACAGACCTAGTGTTACCAATATAAAAACACCAAGAATAAATTGATCGCTAAAAACAATGTATAACCTTATCTAAAAAGAAGGCTCTCCATATTTATTTTCCCCTTCTGTGCCTTTAATCAAAGTCATTATAAACAGTATCAAACTTCCTATATAAGGAATCAAAAAAAGTAGGCACAACCAGCCTGACAAATTAATATCATGAAGTCTGCGAACAGTAAGTGAAATGTTAGGAATAAAAATTGCGATATCATAAACCAATACCAATGGAATACCAATACCCATCGAAAATGCCATAATTTTATTGAAAGTTATTTCATCACCCTGAAAACCAACCATCATTAATCCTACAAACAAACAAACTAAACAAATAATCACATTACAAAGCACAACCCACCAATATTCTGCTCTACTAGCACGACCTTCAAAATTTACATAATTCCTAAAAAATCTTTTATAAGCCTCTATCATAAAAACTCCTTTTATATTTTTATTTACCACAAATTCTATAAGTGTGTTTTTTATAAATTTTCCTAAAACGCAAAACTTTAACCTAGTATTTGTATCCCATACTGATATAAGCACCTATATTTTAATTTTACAAGGGTTTAATGGTCCGAAAAAAAGCCATTGTTTTTTCTATAAAATACTCAATGATGGATACACTCTAACCTCAAGACGTAGGAAAAGAAATGGCTTGAATGATTTGGACAATTTTTTTAATAATCGCAATGAATTACAAAAGATATCTTATGAAGATATAAAAACAGACCTCAACTATTCTTTGTTATTTTTTTAAGTATGATACTTTTGTCCCTAATAACAGGGAGCTATTATCAAATATCATAAGAGAAGTGAATGTTAAGAATAATGAGGGTGTTTCTACCATCACAATATCAAATAAGGAGTTTTATGGCATTGTTTTAGGGAGTGAGTACTGGGGGGTTAATTTTGATTCTGTCACTTCTGAAAATAATTTTGATTATAAAATCATAAGTAAAAACCAAATCGCTTATAATCCATCTCGAGCCAATGTAGGATCTATTGGGATTAATGTGACTAATAATTCCTACTCTGTTAGTAAAATGTATATCACTTTTGAGATTTACAATCCTGAATATTTACCTGAATACGTATATTTGTTTTTAAAAAGTTCTGAAGGTATTGAAGAAATCAGAACAAGATCTTTTGGGGCTGTTAGGCAAATACTAAGATTTGAAGACTTAACAAAAATAACTATTCCAAAAATTCCTTTAAGTGAGCAAAATAGGATATGCCACAATGCCCGTAATAAATATAAACGATTTATTGATGCAAAAAAAGAGCTCGAGTCTTTTGAAGTTTTTGATTCCTAGAAGCCATTCAGCATGTTTTAGGCAGTTCTTAAATCTTCTTATGCTAAAATTCAATAATGTAATCTTTTTTAGTCAAACGGTTTTAGGCAGTTCTTAAATCTTCTTATGCTAAAATTCACTCAAGATTTTTTTAGCCGCTTCTAATGTTTTAGGCAGTTCTTAAATCTTCTTATGCTAAAATAGACTGTCTAGAATAAACGGTTATTGGGTTCCATGCAGGGTTACAATCCCTTAAAAACCCCAAAATGATTATTTTCCTGTTATACCTCGTTTTTTGATTAGAAAAACCCCATTGTTCTGATTCATTTTTCCTTCGTTCTCGTTGATTTTTCACATCTCTTTTGTTAATATAATCAATAATTTTAATAAAGGAGTAAAAAATGAGATCTGCGTCATCAATATTTGGAAATTTTGCAGAAAAGGATATGTCACGAACTCTTACTCAAGGTTTTGAGCGAAATATGGCTAAAGATATTTTAGAGGCGAACATAAAATATCAATTTGCTTTATGGCATTGGCTTTTTAATTGTAGGAGACAACTTTATAGAGATAGAATCTTTTTTGGTCTTAAAAGAGATGAAAATTTAAACGCCATTAGAGATGAAAAAGGCAATATAGAATTCTTAGAACAACCCAATACCTATCTAACCACAGAAGGCAACAAGCTTTTAGGATTAAGAGATGATCATCTCTATCAAAAACTCCTGCTTGATAGATTGCACCCGATGTATAAAGAATTCATCATCATGCTAGGAAATGGAGATGAAGTTAAAGGGAAAGACGTTTTAAGACAAAAATTCATCAAAGAAGAATATGCCCTCAGCACACAAGCAGTTGAATATGCTAAAGCCAAGATATTTTTTGAACTGAATGCAGATGCAGAGTACCTAAAGCGGATCAATCTTTGTTTTGATGGGACAGAGAAGAATTACACTGAGAAATGTTACACCTTTTCTATTACTGATAGGTATTTTGGACTTAAAATGGAAGATAAGATGGATAAAGACTATGAAGATAAACTTGCAGATGCTAGATTAGGGGGGCAACGTTTTAGCAATTGGAAAAAAGACAAATACGATAGGGATCGAGCTAAAATCCAGATTGATTTTTATGTTAAAGAATGGATCGCTCAAAATGGTGAAGATAGATTTGTACTCTTTGATCATCTGAACGAAGAAATGATTAGGCCAGAAGATTTTAAAAATTTACTGACTCGTTATGCTTCTTTTGTGCCAATTTGCGTAGATATCTACAATAAGTATGAAGTGATGATGTGGGGTGCCCCTGCAGGTAAAAGCAAGGGCACCCCCAGCTTCTCCTCCTGAAGCACTCTCTCCTGAAATGGTACGGTTTTTCATTCCCTTTATCCCCTTATATGTCTTAGCAGCTTTTCCTATGGGTGTAAATTCACTAACCACATCAATTGTATCCATCACACCATTATATACGGTCTTGGTTGTTCCCCAGCCCTTCATTGCACTCTCTTGTCCATCAAGTCCTCCTAGACTTTCTCCAGCTGTGGCTATCATTGCTGTATAGGCTTCACCCATATCAGCAGTATAACCACCTGTGAGTGATGTTCTTGTATTGATAGAGTAATGTTCGCCTTTATGGGTTCCTCCTTCAAATCCTCCTCCAAATGCACTCATTGATTTAGCTGTTCTTCTGCCATTGATCATTGCATTGATACCTACCACGATTTTATAATTAAAATGGTTTCTAGAAAGTAATTAGCGAGTGTGTTATAATTTTATTGAGGTTGCTCCAAGAGGTGGCAACCTACTTGGAGTAATCTACGTCTATAAAAGGAGGTAGATTATGAAAAAGATATTCCGATATATCTTGATTGTAATTATAGCATTAGTTTTACTAATGACTAGGTTAAATTAAGATAAAACCATCTGAGAGGATTGCAAACCCTCTCAGATTAAAGAGTATCTAGCCTCTAGTTTGCTATATTTGATTCTGCATCAAAAGTAGAAGGCTCTCCATATTTTCCCCTTCTGTGCCTTTAATCAAAGTCGTTATAAACAGTATCAAACCTCCTATATGAGGAATCAAAAGAAGTAGGCACAACCAACCTGACAAATTAATATCATGAAGTCTGCGAACAGTAAGTGAAATGTTAGGAATAAAAGTCGCTAAACTATAAAGCCACATCAATGAAGCACCAATACCGATTGAAAAATAATTTTCAGAGGAAAACATCATCGCTCCTACAAACAAACAAACTAAATAAACAATCACATTACAAAGCACAACCCACCAATATTCTGCTCTACTAGCACAACCTTCAAAATTTACATATTATATTAAATTTTATATGTATAGCTCACCGTTAGATACGACCGATTGGTAAGAATTATATTCTTAGCTTCACTATTAATAGCAACTCCGTTTTTTTCTTCACGTATTCCTCCATTAAATATTCCATTAACCTTATACATAAATCGATACATCAATTCAAATTGATGATTTTCATGATAGTAATGTAGCCCTATCACAGGGTATACATTTTCTGTTGAAAAAGAGCTCAAATTTGTTGAAGGATAATCTTTTGGTGATTTGCCATTTAAATACAAACCGATCTCATACCCTACTCCGACATTAAGTCCTAAGGTATGCTTATCTATTTCTAAAAAATCCCATAGATATTTCAAATCAAAACCAATCTTAAAAGCATCATAAGACATAGTTGTTTTATAGCCATCATCACTGGCAAGATTATAGCTGTTTCCAAAACTATAATCGCCATGAACAGACCATTTAAACCCATGTCGTTGTGAAATACCAAAATAATATTGTCCTCCTCCGGCAAAACCTAAGTCAAAAATCGTAGTTGAGCCTTTAAAGGGATATGGATCACCCGTAGAAACTTTAACCTCTGATATCCCTAAAACACCTTCAATACCTCCAAAATATCCATCTTTACTTCTTTTTTCGGTTTCTTTGACTTTTGAAACTAAACCATTATCGTTGTCAAGATTATTTTTATCACTCACCTGAAATTCCTGATTCTTTTTATCGATCTCCAAAATTCTGTTTTCTTTCTCTAATCTTTGAGTACGCTCATTGGCTTCATTTCCTAAGGCTATATTTTCTAACACTCCTAGTGCTATAATAGATACTATTATTTTTTTCATTTCTTCTCCTTGTTTTTTATCGTTTTCTAATCCTTAAATACATTTATCAAACCATCAATTACTGACTATATAAATCATTAAGATACTAGTATAAATTTAAAGATACTCATCTTCCCTCCTTATTTTCTGTTTATTTTTATATAGTTAAAAATAGCTATCAAAATAAACTATTACGGAACCAAAAGTGTGATTATATATTAATGGGGGGGGGGTAGTCAATATTTAAAATGGTATTTTTTATGAAAATAAATTTTTTTTAGATTAAATGGTTGTTTGCTTCCTGTTTAAATCCGAAGAACTGGGATATTCAACGAAGGAATAATGAAGATTTTATTCATATTTTTAAAAAATAAAGTAAGTAGAGAAAAGTAACATTTTTATCTTGTCATAGATAAAGATGGATATTTTGAATATTCAAAATAAAATCATATAACTTAAGAAACTTTAGAGGAATCAGAAATTTAGAAATAATTTAAAGTTTGCTAAAGAGCTATACTCTCTAGCAAAATACGATATAGTTTAATGTCATTTAAGGCTATAAATCAAACCCCATCTTTCATCTCTTTTTTGTTTTAAGGTGTATCTTGAAAAAGGCTGACAAGGAGCACAACCAACTAATATTTTAGTTTTAGCATTGCCAAAAAGATTATTGATTTCTTCTTTTTGAATCAATTCTACATCTTTATTATAAAATGTTGAACCATTGTTTATTTCATAAGCGAATTTACAAGAAGAATCAATATTAAAACCAGCTACCACTTTAAATCCTTCTTGAATCAAACCGTGCGTAAGTCCGCCAATTCCACAAAAAAGATCAATGACTTTGGAGTCTTGAAGTGGATTGTTAAACCTCGTTTTCATCTACTATCCTTGATTTATGTTGCGTGCATTATAATAAAAGCAAAATCATAAATATTTAAAAAACTAAGTATTTTTTTATGTTTTTTAAGATGCGAATTTAAGAGGTCTTTTTTAAAACTTAATAATAACAAAGAACATATCAAAATTCTAATCTATAGGCCTA
>NZ_MLAT01000084.1 GCF_002272795.1 Helicobacter sp. 13S00482-2
CCCTAACACCCATTCAAATAGAACGAATATTCTTTCCTTTTTGAAATTTAGTACTCATAAATCAAAACTTCTCAAATGCCCTACCAAATGATATTCTATGACGTATTTTATAGAGATATTCAATCATTGATTCAAGATATCACACAGATAATTAATAACAAATCCTATTAAAAGTAAATTTTATCCTCAAAAACAAAACAAATTTTACCTTTAATTTAGAAAATTTTTGATATAATCACCCGTTTGAAACCACAAATTTAAAAAAAGGATGTCTCTATGAAAAATGACAACTCTTCGCTTTTAAAACCCAAATGGGGGGGGGGGCACTACAAGAAGTAGTACCTCACATCGCCCTTCTTTAGTTTCTAAGAAAACGTTAAAACCTTCTTCTTCAAATCCTGATTTTCTCAAACAATGTGGAGTTGTAGGATCTGAGTTACCTAGCGGGTTTGAATCATCGTTTGGATCTAGAGTTTTAAGATCTAAGTCGTTTAGATCTGATTTT
>NZ_MLAT01000030.1 GCF_002272795.1 Helicobacter sp. 13S00482-2
TGAACTGAGATTTGTTTTTGATAGTGCAAAAATAGCAGATAAAAAATTAACAGATGAAGAAAAACAAGAACTTTGTAGATTATTTGATAGGTTGAATCATATTGGTAAAAATAATCAGCTTGAAAAAATTCAAATACTAAATCCTAAAAATCTTGCCGATCGAGTATGGCAAAAGATTTGGATAAGCACAGGCAAAGAACCTGAAAAATGTTTATATAACGTTGTTGAAATGTTTATTTTTAAATTTTTATCTGATTTAAAGGTCTTAGAATATCCGTTTGATTTTTATACCATCTATGAATTGAGCAAAAATAATTCTGAAGCAGCATTAAAAACCTATGCTCAGAGTGTTAGAAAAGAAATTAAAGAGATGTTTCCTAAAAGTATTCTTGATGGCACAACGGTTATTAATGGGACGATTTTTGTTAATGAAACTGGAGAACCAAATTTGGCACAAGTAGGTCTGTTTAAACAGGTTTTAGAAGAGTTTCATAAATATGAGAAGAATTTTGGTTCTTTTAATAAGATTGATAAACAATTTAAAACACGTTTATATGAAAGTTTTTTGAGAGAATCAGCAGGTGTTTCTGCAATGGGTCAATATTTCACTCCTCGTAATGTAGTTAATTCCATTATAAACATGATCAATCCTGAATATCTAAAAGAAGATATTAAGATCTGTGATCCTTTTTGTGGAGTTGGGGGGTTTTTATTGGAGCTATTAAATTCTTCTGAAAATTTAAAAAAACAATTTAGGCCTAGAAATGGTATCATTGATCCAAAAGTAGAGATTTTAGGATTTGATAAAGGGTCTGATGAGAAAGAAGATGAAAGGACAATTATTTTAGCAAAAGCTAATATGCTTATTTATTTTTCTGATATTTTATCAAACAACAATACGAGTGTTTTCATGAAAGAATTATCAGAAAAGGCTTTTAACAAAGTTTTCAAGTTGGTCAAAACAAATTTAGGGACTTTAGGTGTTGATCAGTATAGAAACTATTTTGATTTAATCATAACAAATCCCCCCTACGTCACAAGTGGCGTTAGCTCTATTAAACAAGAAATTAAAGATAAAGGTTTAGAGTTCTTGTATCCTTCTAATGGTAATGGTCTAGAAGGTTTAGCAGTGGAATGGATTATTAATGCCTTAAAGCCAAAGGGCAAAGCTTTTATTGTTCTTCCTGATGGAATTATGAGCAGACAAGGAGATAAAAGATTGAGAAATAGGATATTAGATACTTGTATAATTGATGCAATCATTTCTTTGCCATCAAGAACATTTTTTGCAACTCCCAAAAAGACTTATATTGTAGCACTGACAAAAAAAGAAGATGATGACAAAAAACAGCAACAAAGACCATTTTTTACCTATTTGGTATCTGAAATTGGGGAGACAAGAGATGCTAAACGTTTTGAAACCCCTGCCAATGATCTTCCTAAAATGTCTGAAGAATTTAGATATTTTATGTCTAATCCTGAAAAATATAAAAGTGATAATTTGAGGTGTAAGATACACGATATTCAGAGATTGAAGGATCAACATTGGCTTATTGATAGGGATTGGAGTTATGATGAAAAAAAAGAATTAAATATACATGAAGATATTACAGTAATTGATGATCGTGAATTTTTTAATCTTTTATCTGATATGGGTGATTTGATGGTAAATTTTGCTAAAGAATTTAAAAGTTCAATGACTGTAGAGGCTGATCAAAATGTACAATATAAAAGCGTAGAATTAAAAGAGATTTTTGATTTTAGTAAAAGTGTATCCAATACTAGCAAATTTACAAAATCCTTAATAAATCAAAATCAAGGTGATATTCCAGTATATGGAGCAACACAGTTTCATGGTAAGCCGACTTATGGATATGTTCAAGATAATCTCGAGGGTGTGAAATATTTTGAAAATTGTTTAACTTGGAATATAGATGGCTCTTTGGGTTGTTTCTATCGTGAGGGTAGATTTTCTTTATCTGAGAAAGTTATTCCATTGTATTTAAAACAGGAGTTTATTGATGATCTTGATTTATCTTTTTTATCGTATATATTAATTCAAAAAGCTAATGAATATGGTTTTAGTAGAGATTTTAAGCCTAATCAAACTCAATTAAAAGAAGTATGTATTGACATACCAATAAAGCAAGATGGAAGTTTTGATCTACAAGCTCAAAAGAGAATCGCTAAAAAGTACCAAAATATAGAGTCTAAACGCTTTGAGATCATCAATATGACCAAATATCTAATTGATAAACAAGTTAGGGTAGAGCCATACCAATAAAGCAAGATTAAATAGTTATTCAGTTTAGGGTTTTTAGGGGATTGTAACCCTGCACGGAACCCAATAACTTCTAGACAGTCTATTTTAGCATAAGAAGATTTAAGAACTGCCTAAAACTTAAGAGCTAATAAAATGACAGAAGCTCAAAGCAACTTATCGGTAGCAAAATCAAACTTAGATAATTCTAACAATGCAGTCAATGCACTTGATAAAGAAGGGAAATTTGCAAACCTTGAATCATTAGGAGATATTTATAGCCAGATAACCAAAAGTGAATCAGCATTGAGCAAGTTTAAAAATCAAAACTCTCCAAGAGCTAAAGGTTATAAGAATGACATTGAAAGGCTTCACGCTTATAGGAATAGACTTGAAGCACAAAACAAGTATGAATATGTTGAAGCAAAGTATAAAAGTATAAAATATACAACAACGGAGCAAAATTAAACAAAAGTGAAAAATTAGGTTAAAAGAGGAAGAGAAGATTTAGTTCTTCTTAAACCTCATATACCCATCTTCTACATATGGAGTGACTTTTCCAGCCTCTATCGCATCTGCTAATTCAGAAGAAGAGTTAAAACCTAAGTCTTGAGCTTTATCTATCTTAAGTTCTGCAGCATCTTGAATAGCTTTTTGGTAGCCTTCTTCGAAACTAGAAAGTTCTTCTCTAAAAGCTCTATAATAAACTTTTTGAAAATTCTGGCTAACTCTTAAAAAATATTCTTGCTTTGCATTTTCTTCTTCCATCATTTCTTTATAACCACGCACATACGGTTTTTCATTTGGTCGTGTCAATTCATTCCACCACCAGCCACTCCAAAAATCACTACTCATTTTTTACTCCTTTATTAAAATTATTGATTATATTAACAAAAGAGATGTGAAAAATCAACTAGAATGTATGTTGATAAGATGGAGATATTTTTATAATATTGTATAAATTTTTAAAGCAAGGAGTTTATATGTTTATTCAAGTTATTGTGGCTTTCATAGTTGTTGGATTGGTTTTAGCTATTGCTATTCCAGTCAGTTTAAGAAGGGTTGTTCCAACCAATGAGGTTCATATTATTCAATCCTCAAAAAAGACAACTTCTTATGGTAAAGATACAGGAAATGGAAACACTTACTATGAGTGGTATTCTTGGATACCTATTTTGGGTGTTACTAAAATTATTTTGCCAGTATCAGTATTTAATATTTCTTTAAGTGGTTATGAAGCATATGATAAGGGCAAGGTACCTTTTGTGGTTGATATTGTGGCTTTTTTTAGAATCGCTGATAGCAATGTAGCAGCTCAAAGGGTAAATTCTTTTGAAGAGTTAAGAGAACAGTTAGTAGCTATTATTCAAGGCTCTATTAGGACGATTCTATCTTCTTTTGAGGTTGAAGATATTATGCATACTCGTAGCACTTTTGGGAATAGTTTTACTGAAGAAGTTCAGGAACAACTTAAAAACTGGGGAGTGAGTACGGTAAAAAATTTAGAGCTGATGGATATTCGAGATTCTAAAGAATCAACGGTGATTAAAAACATTATGGAGAAAAAGAAATCACTTATTGAGATGCAAAGTCGAACCGAAGTGGCTAAAAACCTTAAAGAAGCACAGATTGCAGAAATCAATGCCAAGCAAGATGTCGAAATTCAAGATCAGGAGGCCAAAAGAAGTGTAGGACTTAAAGAGGTTGATGTGCAAAAAGAAATCAATATTTCTGCTCAAAAAGCCACTCAATCTTTAAAAGAAGAAGAAAGGCTTACGAAAGAGAAAGAGATGTCTGTTTTAAGGGTAAATAATGTCGAACAAGCTAATATTAACAGAGAAGTTAATATTGTTAAAGCTGAAGAAATCAAACAAACAATGGTAATTAATGCAGAAGGCGAGAAAAGCAAACAAATCCTAGATGCCGAAGCTCTATTAGAGAGTAAAAAGAAAGAAGCCGAAGGAATTAAAGTAGAAGGAGAAGCAAAAGCAAAAGCTGAAGAATTGATGCAACTCGCTCCTATCAATGCTCAAATTGAACTTGCTAAAGAAATAGGTGGAAATGAAAATTATCAAACTTATCTTGTTTCTATTAAACAAATTGAATCAATGCAGAGTATCGGTATTGCTCAAGCAAAAGCATTAGAAAAAGCAGATGTTAAAGTTATCGCTAATGCTTCTAATGGAAATGTAAGTAATGGGATTGATAAAATTACAGATATTTTTTCAAGCAATGGAGGAACACAGTTGGGAGCTATGCTAGAAGGTATTTCTCAAAGTGGAATTGGTAAAAGTATTTTAGAAAAATTTGGCAAAAAAGTAGATACAAATAACTCTAGTGACAATATTAAAAAGAGATAAGAAGTATGGTCATTAATTCTCTCATTTGAGAGAATTGAGCCATCTCTCAATTACCCTATAGCAAACACAAAAACACCTATTATTTCTTTTGAAATCAATTAAAAGCTCCATTAAGCTCTTAATAAACCTCAAAGAGGAAAATCCAAAGCCAAGCTAAGGATTTTTAAAATACTTAAAACATTTTAATAATTGTTCCAATTGCTCCAATAGCAGCAATAGCAATTCCAACAAACCAACCGATGATGGAATATTTAAAAGATTTTATTTTATCACCAAAATCTTTTTGCATTGATTCTACATTCGTTGCTAATCTCGCTATTTGTTTTTGTGTCTGAATCATCATATCTTTAAATTCAGTTTTGACATCAGCAATTTCAGTTCTGACTTTTTGAATATCAACTTTGACTTCAGTGAATTGCTTTTCAACATCAACTTTAACCTCAGCAAATCGTTTTTCAATTTCAGTTTTAACTTCAGCGATTTGCTTTTCTAAAACAGCTCTGACTAATCCTAAATCTGATTTGGTTGCAAACTCTTTTTTAAGTTCAGAACTGACCTCATAAATAATACCGCTAATCTTTCTATTAACCGTATCGATAACCATTTGACTCTCAGTACCTAAAATTTCCTGCAAACAGAACACAACGATGTCCCTGTCTCTTTTTTCTTTAAAGCGAGTATCGATGGCCTTATACATTTCATCAGTTAATCTGTAGGGTAGTATTTCCATCGTTTCTCCTTTATTTTCTTTAGTGCATTGTATCATATTTTAGTCCTTTTGATTGGTTTTTATATTTTTCCAAATAGGTCTCTCCATGAAAGCAAAAACGCATCTTCTGCTATTTTCATATTCAGATAAATGTTTTGACCATTAGGGCATTGTCGCTTTCTAATTTGTCTTAAAATACGTTCTTCTTTAAAGGGTTTTGCAATTTGTGTCCAATCATAATTTTCAGTGTTCATAAGTTGCAATGCTTCTGTGACCATCATTCTCTTATCGGCAATTTTAATTTCATCAGGAATTTGAGGGTTAAGTCCAAATATTCTAGCAGCCTGAATCAATGCTCTCTCTTCAGCTTCTCGATAATACTCCATAGCCTCAGTGTGTTTAATTGGAGTAGGAATATCCATTCCAGTTAATCCTTCAAAAACTTCATGCATTAACGCCCATTTTTTTAATTCAATATCCTCAAAAACTTCTACCATTGCTAGACAATGTTCCGCAACAGAATAAAATTCTCTTGTCTGTCCCCAAAATCTGCAAATCCTACTGAGAGTTTTTGCAATAACTTTAGGATCAAAGTCAGAATCTTGAAGATTAAATCGGTTCAACTTTTATCTCTGGCATTGATTTAAACTCTGCTTCTTCAAGACGTTTCTCAAGCATAGCTATAAGTTCTGACTCTTTATTTTTAAAATACTCGACTTCAAAGACAGCTACCACTTTAAATTTTCTTTTGTCTAGATTAAGATCTGGTATTGTTGCAGAAAATCCAACTTTTTCCATTTTTTCTAACATTTCTGCTTGTTTTGTTTTGGATTTTTCTATTTCGGTTTCTATCAAATTCATAAAAGAATCTTCGCAATCATATGGAATTTCAAAAATCAGATCATTTATCGTGTTATTATACAGGATTGTCCCTATACTTTTAAAACGTTCTAAAATGATGGATCTTCTTTTTCTCCAGACATCTTCTTTTGTTTTAGCCATCATAACCCGTTCCCTAAGTTTAAGAAAGATAGATTTTGGTAATTCTTCTGTTTCCTCTTTTAGAAGTTCTAATATCAAATCATCAATTTCAATTTCTTTAATAGCCTTAGGGTGGATTAGTTTTTCCTTTAAAATCAACAAATGCAGAGTTTTAAAAAACTCTAAGCATTTATTTGATTTATTTGTATTATTTGTATTATTTGTATTAACTGAATCCATCAAAAACTCCTTACTTAAATATCCTTAACTGATTTTTAAAACAGGATAAGGATCACCTTTGTTTGTTGCAAGTTTCAGTATCTCAGTTGGTATTTTAGTGGTATCGATTTTTTCTCTACCTTGATACCAACTTAAAGAAACTTTGTAATCACCTGCTCGTGCATTTTTGACATCTGTGCTTTTTAGAAAATCAGTGATTTCTTGTTTATAAGATTTAATGATTTTTTCAGTAGCTGAAAATGATTTGATTTTCTCTACTTTATCTAAAAATTCATTAGGCAATGTCATTTCAGTTTTGATTTGCATTTTGGGACAATCTTGCTGGAAATGACAATATGAGCACAATAGAGATTTTTCAGCTTCTGGCTCTATATTGCTTTGAAGTGCATCCCAAACCTTTTGTGCTCTTTTTAATGCCAATTCATAAAGAACTGGATCAAAAAAGCATTCAAAAGCCTGAAGTTTTTCTTCTAGCATTCCAGTAACTAAAATCATACCTCTTTTGATATTGTAGCCATTTTCTAATAAAACACCCATTTGTAATTGCAATTGCAACACCCAGCTTTCATAAGGAATTTCTGGAATTGTTTTTGTGTCTTTACATTCAATTGCAATATCCTCATTTTTCATTTTTAATAAAAAATCTGGGTGAATTACAATCCAATTATGTTTTTTACTTCTAATTTCAAGCTGAGAATCAAAATTTATTTTTGCAGCTTCAAAGCTCTTTTTAAATTTTTCTTCAGAAGCATGTCCTCTAGCAAATGCTAATAACTCTCTTTCTTCAAGAACTTGTTTATTGATTTTACCCAAATAACATTTTCTTGGACATTGTCCTATATCGGAAGCTCCAATATATTGACTTCTATCTCCTAGAGAATTATCTTGTTCATTTGCTTTTCTTAATCCATCAATAATAAATTTTTTGAAATTTAGATTTTCTTTCATTCTTAACTCCTTATGAAAGTCTATCGGTGTAAATACCACTAGAAATTTTAATGTTACCGCAAATTCTAATATCACTACTAATTTCTGCATCACCACAGATATGTACTTCATCACTAACTATGGCATTACCATAAATTTTAGCATCACCATAAACCATTGCATTGCAATAAACTTCTGCTTTACCATAAACTTTTGCATTGTCGTAAATACGTGTATCACCATGTATTTTAGCTTTACCAAAAATTTCTGTAAAATTGCCATAAACTTTAGCGTTGCCAAAAATTTCTGCACGTTCATAAACCATAGCGTTGCCATAAACCATAGCGTTGTCACAGATCACAGCATTGCCAAAAATTTTAGCATAATCAAAAATTCGGGTATCACAACAAACCAAAGCAGAACCATTAATTTTTGAATTGCCTTTAACTTCTGCATTACCAGAAACTTCTGAATTACCACAAATATGGGCATTATTATAAACTTCAACATTATCATAGACTTCAGCGTACCCACTAATTTCAGCATTGCCATGAATTCTAACATTATCATAAACTCTAGCAAAATCATAAGCTATAGCATTATTAAAGATATGAGCATTACCAAGAATACAAGCATCATTTAATACTCTAGCCTCATAGTATACTTTGGCTTCATCATACACCCAACAATCACCTTCATGAGATAAATTGTTTTCACTTTCAATGTATCCGCCTAAATCATCTTTTTTAACATCATAGAAATCTCTAAGTGCTTTAATTCGATAAAGGGTTCTACTAC
>NZ_MLAT01000085.1 GCF_002272795.1 Helicobacter sp. 13S00482-2
TGAAGCCATCTTGAATATCTTTTATCTCAAAAGTAGCAAGATTTCCTTCAATAGGTTTATCTAAAGGGATGATTGGAGAAATACTCTCTTTGTAACGATGATGAAAGATGTCTTGGATACTTGTAAGGTTGTTTTGTATTTCCATCGCTTTTCCTTCAAAGATGATTGATGATTATAAGAAAGCAAAAAGTATGCCCTAATCACTTTGATGAGAAAGTAGATTGTATGAAAATTGTATTTCTCTGAGTTTGAGAAATGATATTTTTGCAAAGCTCTTATTTAAATTCTTCACATCTAAAAGAGGCTGGATTTGATTATTGAGTATATTTTGGAAATTCTTATCAAGTATTTGTTTTTGTATTGGTTCTTGTAAATCTAAAAGATTGAGTGCATCTGTATGATCTATGTTTATTTCAAGGAGATTTTCTTTTTCAAAATCATCATAAATTTGATTGAAATCATCATTATTGAGATCTAAAAATGCTGCTATATCAATGAT
>NZ_MLAT01000086.1 GCF_002272795.1 Helicobacter sp. 13S00482-2
TTTGGTGGTTTGAATATTTTGCACTCAGCAAAAACATAAAACACAACACAATTAACATAACAAAGATCGTCAGGAGATAAATTCGTGGATTCTCTTAGATCTTTTTCTATATCCTCAATTATATTATCTAAGACAGTATCTGATTTTGTGTCTTCTCTGAAATATTTTTGATATTTGCTTTTTACATATTGTATCAAAACTCGATCAAAAAGAGGATCCTCATCAGTAAAAGTGTCTATCTTTTTTCTTACGAGACTATAGTTCTCCATATAATCCTCAAAAAAATGCTTATATTTTGATAATTCATTATAATCAATTTTATCTTCAATCGTATAATCTTGTGTATTAGGAATTTCATATTTAATATCATTCATATTAAAATTATTAATATTGATAGATTGATCAATTAAATTTTCACCTGCTGTTTTATTATCTGTCCCAATAGCTGAAAGTTTTTGACTCTTATCTGATAATGGCATTATTTGCACCAGCAGTAAT
>NZ_MLAT01000031.1 GCF_002272795.1 Helicobacter sp. 13S00482-2
AAAGCAAAATCATAAATATTTAAAAAACTAAGTATTTTTTTATGTTTTTTAAGATGCGAATTTAAGAGGTCTTTTTTAAAACTTAATAATAACAAAGAACATATCAAAATTCTAATCTATAGGCCTATAGAGTCTCTAGGCTATTTTTTAGGCTACTTTGAAGCAATTTATAGGGGGACTATCTTAAATACAATCCATATTTATCCATTTCATCGGCAGATTGTTTTGTGACTTTCTCTTTTGTCTTAAACTCTTAACACATTATAAAAAATAAACTAGATGATAAAAACACAAATACTATTCTTATTATCAAGTTTGAAAAATCCTAGTACATTTCATTAAATAGCATCTCATATGATTTTCTATTTTGTAGTATTTATCTATATTCAAGATAGATTCTCATTATATTTTTTAAAAAAATAGACCTGATTGAATGCAAAACAATACACTTGATCTTTTTAAAATCATTAAAAACAAAGACAATTTCAAATAAGAAATTGATTTTAAAAAGATCACCCAATTTTATTATTTTAATAGAGCAATATGTGGGTACACTCAAAGACTTTCTATATCCCTTATGTAAAGACAAAGAAGGGAATTTAAGAAATAATTTGACACAATGATCATCTTGATATCAATCCTTCAAACACACTCAATTCTATAGTAGAAACTCCTAGATTCTTATCAGTATCAAATGAATTCCATTTGATAAGCATTGAACAATCAATAACGATATATTCAAACATTTTGAAGATACAATCTAAAAAACAATAATAAAGACAATAGTATGAATTTGAATCACAGAAGAAAAAGAAGATTCCCTATCCCTGCATCGACCTACGTTCCCACACCTGAAAGATGCAGTATCATCAGCGAAGAGGAGCTTAACTGCCAGGTTCGGAATGGAGCTGGGTGTTGCCTCCTCTCTATAGACACAAGGAAAAGGGAGTTAAAAGCAATAACATTGCCCTTAACTCCATTTTCCTATATAGGAGAATTTTACAATAATAGCCTAAAATATTTCAATCCTTCAATCTAAACGAAAACATCCCTTTAGATGTCAGATCCTAGTAATGAAACCCTATACACTCAATAAGGCAGTGATAACATATTCACACTTTTTTATCTATGAATATAAAATAAGCCAAACGGTCTATTAGTAGTAGTCAGCTGAATGTATTGCTACACTTACACATCTACCCTATCAAGCAGGTAGTCTTCCTGCGACCTTCAGGGAAAGTTAATCTTGGAGTTGGCTTCCCGCTTAGATGCTTTCAGCGGTTATCACATCCGTGCGTAGCTACCCAGCGGTGCTCTTGGCAGAACAACTGGTACACTAGTGGCACGTCCATCCCGGTCCTCTCGTACTAGGGACAGCTCTCCTCAACTTTCCTACGCCCACGGCAGATAGGGACCGAACTGTCTCACGACGTTCTGAACCCAGCTCGCGTACCGCTTTAAATGGCGAACAGCCATACCCTTGGGACCTGCTCCAGCCCCAGGATGCGATGAGCCGACATCGAGGTGCCAAACCTCCCCGTCGATGTGAGCTCTTGGGGGAGATCAGCCTGTTATCCCCGGGGTACCTTTTATCCTTTGAGCGATGGCCCTTCCACACAGAACCACCGGATCACTATGACCGACTTTCGTCTCTGCTCGACTTGTTTGTCTTACAGTCAGGCTGGCTTATGCCATTACACTCAACTTGCGATTTCCAACCGCAATGAGCCAACCTTTGCAAGCCTCCGTTACTTTTTAGGAGGCGACCGCCCCAGTCAAACTACCCACCAGGCATTGTCCTGCTTGAGGATAACTCAAGCCAGTTAGCAGACAGAAACATTAAGGGTGGTATCTCAAGGATGGCTCCATCTCCACCGGAGTGAAGATTTCAAAGCCTCCCACCTATCCTGCGCATAATGCTCCCATCGGCAGTGCCAAGCTGTAGTAAAGGTCCACGGGGTCTTTCCGTCTTGCCGCGGGTAGGAGGAATTTTCACCTCCACTACAATTTCACTGAATCTCTGGTTGAGACAGCTCCCATCTCGTTACGCCATTCATGCAGGTCGGTATTTAACCGACAAGGAATTTCGCTACCTTAGGACCGTTATAGTTACGGCCGCCGTTTACTCGGGCTTCAATTCAAAGCTTCGCATTGCTGCTGACTGATCCTCTTAACCTTCGAGCACCGGGCAGGCGTCACACCTTATACTTCCTCTTACGAGTTTGCAAAGTGCTGTGTTTTTGGTAAACAGTCGGGAGGGACTCTTTGCTGAGACCACATTGCTGTGGCACACCTTATCGCGAACTTACGGTGCTAGTTTGCAGAGTTCCTTAACCAGAGTTCTTTCACGCGCCTTAGAATACTCATCTCATCTACCTGTGTCGGTTTACGGTACGGGCAACCATTGCTAAACTTAGAGGCTTTTCTTGGCACGACGGTATCAGCGATTCTCCTATCGATCCGAAGATTTCAAGAAGCCTGTGAGGTTTCGAATACAGAGGTGGATTTACCTGTCCTCCAATCTACGCCCTTCGACCAACACTTCCATCAGTTGGCTCGCTTAACCCTATGCGTCCCCCCATCGCACACAATGGTTGGTATAGGAATATTAACCTATTTGCCATCGACTACCCATTTCTGACTTGTCTTAGGACCCGACTAACCCTACGATGACGAGCATCGCGTAGGAAACCTTAGATTTACGGCGAATATGATTCTCACATATTTTATCGCTACTCATTCCTGCATGCTCACTTCGCATCGCTCCAGCACTCCTTACCGGTATACCTTCAACGCTGATACGAACGCTCTTCTACCACTGTGCATCAGCACAATCTACGAATTCGGTGTCTATCTTAGCCCCGTTATATTTTCAGCGCGCAATCACTAGACCAGTGAGCTGTTACGCTTTCTTTAAAGGATGGCTGCTTCTAAGCCAACCTCCTGGTTGTCTGAGTAACTGTACATCTTTTTCCACTCAGAATAGAACTTTGGGACCTTATTCGGTAGTCTGGGTTGTTCCCCTTTTGACGATTGATTTTATCACCCACCGCCTGACTCCCAAGATACGGTAATAGGTATTCGAAGTTTGACAGGGTTTGGTACCGCGGTGAGCAGCCCTAGCCCAATCAGAGCTCTACCCCCTATTACTATCACTTGAGGCTATACCTAAATATATTTCGAAGAGAACCAGCTATCACTAAGTTTGTTTGGCCTTTCACCCCTATCCACAGCTCATCCCAACCCGTTTCAATGGGTACGAGTTCAGTCCTCCGCGAGCTATTACACTCGTTTCAACTTGGCCATGGATAGATCACTTAGCTTCGGGTCTGCAGCATCTGACTAAACGCCCTATTAAGACTCGCTTTCGCTACGGCTTCGCGTTTGCTTAACCTTGCCAGATACCACAACTCGCAGGATCATTATGCAAAAGGCAGTCCGTCACCCTGATAAATCATAGGGCTCCGAATGATTGTAGGCAGATGGTTTCAGGTTCTATTTCACTCCGCTCACTGCGGTTCTTTTCACCTTTCCCTCACGGTACTTGTTCGCTATCGGTCAAAGAGTAGTATTTAGGGTTGGAGAGTGGTCTCCCCTGCTTCAGTCCGGATTTCTCGTGTCCTGACCTACTCTGGATACTGCTACCTATGAATAATCTTTCGCATACGGGGCTATCACCCTCTATGACTTACCTTTCCAGATAATTCTGCTAGATTATTCAAGTGGATATTGCAGTCCACAACCCCAAGTGCAAGCACTTGGTTTGCCCTGTTCCCCGTTCGCTCGCCGCTACTAGGAGAATCTCTTTTGATTTCTTTTCCTCTAGGTACTGAGATGTTTCACTTCCCTAGGTTCGCTCCATTAAAGGTAACTAGCATCTCTACTAGTTGGGTTGCCCCATTCGGAAATCTATGGATCAAAGCTTCTTGACAGCTCCCCATAGCTTATCGCAGTCTAGTACGTCCTTCATCGCCTCTCTTTGCCAAGGCATCCACCATCTGCCCTTAAAAGCTTATTTAACAGATTTAAGATAAATCTCAAACCTGGCTTTCAAAGTATGATAAAACTGTGTGAATATTCTAAAGTTATCACTGCCTTATTGAATGTATGTATCACTTCTAAAATATTTAAAAAACTAAACACTTCAAAGCTCAACTCACTCTCAATAAAAAACAGAGTTAATTGTAGTTTCATTACTATTTTTTAGGCTATTAACAATAAAATTTTAAATAACACTTAGACAAAAGTCTAATTCAAACCTTTATATCTCATATGAGTGTCATAAAGACTCTGATTAAACTTCCTAATATAAAACTGATTACCTTCATCTACTCTTAAGTATGTATTGAAAAAAACATTCATACAAGATCAACTAAAGAAATCAAATCTAAACGATCAGGCCTTATCCATCTATTCATAGTATTTGATTGAACACCTTCTAAAGTGATCATCATATAAAATCCCATCTAAATAGGACCCTATGAAAAGAAGATTTCATAAGAGGAAATTATTGGTGGAGAATAGCGGGATCGAACCGCTGACCTCCTGCGTGCAAAGCAGGCGCTCTCCCAGCTGAGCTAATTCCCCTAATGGTGGGCTTAAGAGGAGTTGAACCTCTGACCTCACCCTTATCAGGGGTGCGCTCTAACCACCTGAGCTATAAGCCCCTATAACATCCTCTTATTTTTATGCTTCATCGATTGAAAGCAATCCCTGAAAACTAAGCAAGAAAAAGAAGCTAACTATTCTAAATGTCTATTCTAAAAAACGATGATTAAGATAAATGAATATCTTAATAAATCTCTAGAAAGGAGGTGATCCAACCGCAGGTTCACCTACGGTTACCTTGTTACGACTTCACCCCAGTCGCTGCATCCGCCGTGGACGGTAGCCAATTTAGCATCCCGGCTTAAGGCGAATACAACTCCCATGGTGTGACGGGCGGTGAGTACAAGACCCGGGAACGTATTCACCGTGACATTGCTGATTCACGATTACTAGCGATTCCAGCTTCATGTAGTCGAGTTGCAGACTACAATCCGAACTGAGAGATGTTTTTGAGATTTGCTCCACTTCGCAGTATTGCATCTCTTTGTACATCCCATTGTAGCACGTGTGTAGCCCTAGGCGTAAGGGCCATGATGACTTGACGTCGTCCTCACCTTCCTCCTCCTTACGAAGGCAGTCTCCTTAGAGTGCTCAGCCGAACTGCTAGCAACTAAGGACGAGGGTTGCGCTCGTTGCGGGACTTAACCCAACATCTCACGACACGAGCTGACGACAGCCGTGCAGCACCTGTTTTCAAGGTCTAGCAAGCTAGACACTCCGCTATTTCTAGCAGATTCTATCAATGTCAAGCCTAGGTAAGGTTCTTCGCGTATCTTCGAATTAAACCACATGCTCCACCGCTTGTGCGGGTCCCCGTCTATTCCTTTGAGTTTTAATCTTGCGACCGTACTCCCCAGGCGGGATGCTTAATGCGTTAGCTGCATTACTGGAAGGACAAGCCTCCCAACAACTAGCATCCATCGTTTAGGGCGTGGACTACCAGGGTATCTAATCCTGTTTGCTCCCCACGCTTTCGCGCATCAGCGTCAGTAATGTTCCAGCAGATCGCCTTCGCAATGAGTATTCCTCTTGATCTCTACGGATTTTACCCCTACACCAAGAATTCCATCTACCTCTCCCATACTCTAGATCAACAGTTTCAAATGCAGTTCTGTAGTTAAGCCACAGGATTTCACATCTGACTTATTGACCCGCCTACGCGCTCTTTACGCCCAGTGATTCCGAGTAACGCTTGCACCCTCCGTATTACCGCGGCTGCTGGCACGGAGTTAGCCGGTGCTTATTCCCAAGATACCGTCATTATCTTCTCTTGGAAAAGGAGTTTACAATCCTAAAACCTTCATCCTCCACGCGGCGTTGCTGCTTCAGGGTTTCCCCCATTGAGCAATATTCCCTACTGCTGCCTCCCGTAGGAGTCTGGACCGTGTCTCAGTTCCAGTGTGTCCGTTCACCCTCTCAGGCCGGATACCCGTCATAGCCTTGGTGAGCCATTACCTCACCAACAAGCTGATAGGACATAGGCTGATCCTTTAGCAAAATTCTTTCCCCCGTAGGGAGTATCTAGTATTAATCACCGTTTCCAGTGGCTATCCCAGACTAAAGGGCACATAACCTATGCATTACTCACCCGTGCGCCACTAATCCATCTCATAGCAAGCTATGAGACTTCATCGTTCGACTTGCATGTATTAGGCACGCCGCCAGCGTTCACTCTGAGCCAGGATCAAACTCTCCATAAAAGTTAAGTTTGTCCTCTCTCTTAGTGTCTCTTTTAATCACAAATTTTATCACTCTATATTTCAAGGGTCATAAACGAGTTGTATTTAAATAGATATTAACAACTAAGAGAAATAGTCTTATTTAAAATGAAATATTTGCGAATATCCATCTTAAATAGTTTGACTTCATTTCTCTTGCTTAGATTTCAAAGATCGTTACTCAATCAACAAATATAAAACTTAGAGATCATTTCTGATTTTAATTATATATCTGAAAAATTAAAGTAAAAGAACAACCATCAAATTAAACACATTTACTAGCTAAAATTGGCAACACTTTAGATTCAAAGAGTTTCAATCCCAGAAAACTTAATGATAAATACCAGAAGAGTTTTTAAATGAGGCTCACCTGAATGGGAGTGGAATATTACAAGCATATAGCTTAAGATTTGCTTAGGATAAAAGG
>NZ_MLAT01000032.1 GCF_002272795.1 Helicobacter sp. 13S00482-2
ATAACAACTTCAAATATCTTCTCACCATTGACTCAATTCTCCTTTATAGTCGAATTTTATCTTCCTAATTATTAATATTTATTTAAGTTTTTATTTTTTATAATCCTAAAGGATAACATTTTATTTTTATATCCAGCCTTTAGTATCAGATGATAATAGATAGCAATATAAAATCAGCTTGTTTCTAAGGACTCTTCAATGATAGGGGATAGATATTATTTATTTTTGAAAAATACTTCTAATGGCAAGGGTGATTGTGGTCATAAGAACACTTTTTTGAAGGATTTAAAATCTATAAATTTCTTTGATTCTTTAAAATCCTCTAGCCATAGACATCATTTAAAAATGAAGCCAAATCCCTTCAAACAATTCCTGTGTTCCTTGCTTTGTCTTTGTCTTACCTTCTATCCTGTTTTTGCACAACCCCTTAGTGCTCCTATGCCTTCAGAAGTTTCTTTGAGTGATACTGAGGTTCTTTCTCCTATCCCTAGTGATATTTCAAATCATCTAGCCCCATCTTCCTCCCTTCAGATCATCCCTGATGTTTCAAATCCTAGTTATGCTCCTTCTATGGATAAAGCTCCTAATGGCATAGAAATCATCAATATTACTCCTCCAAATGATAGTGGGATTTCTAATAATCACTACCGTGATTTTAATATCAAAGAAATTGGAGCTATTATCAATAACTCTAATCATCCTATCACTCCCACAGAGTTAGCAGGCCTCATCAGTTCTAATCCTAACTTAGGAGATAAAGAAGCTTCTTTGATTCTCAATCAAGTCACTTCAACTCATAGTACTTCACTTTTAGGTCCTCTTGAGATTGCTGGAAAAGCAGCAGGGCTACTCATCGCTAATCCAAATGGAATCTCTTGTGAGGGTTGTTCTTTTTTCAATGCAACTTCAGTGAGCTTAAGTACAGCTTTGATTCCTCCTTCTGAGCTTTCAGTACTCAATGAACTTTCTAAGCAATCTTTAAATCCTGATCTATCCTCTAGGAATAATCTAGCACAAGAACTCATTTCTAATATTCATTTAAGAGTCATAAAAGGTCATATCAATATTGATTCACTTGATAGCTCAAATATCCCTTCATTGAATATTCTCTCTAAATCACTTAGCATCTCTCATAACCTTTATGCAAAAAACTTAAATATCATCTTGGGTTCTAATGACATCACTTTGGATCAAAAAGGTGCCCTGCTTTTATGGCAACCTCTCCAAAGTGAAGAATCAAACAAAGATCAAGCCTTCAAACTCGCTCTTGATGTTGCCTATATAGGTGGCGTGTATGCAAATTCAATTTATCTCATTGCTTCAGATGAAGATGCCTCTATTAATAACTCTGGAATTCTTGCTACCTTTGCTTCTTCTAAAGAAGGAGATGGAGGATTTGTGATTGATACAAAAGGGCATTTGATTGTTTCTAATACGCCTCCTTTAGATACTCCTTCTTCTGAGGATTCTAGCGGTGATATGAATCATATTGCTGAAGGCAATGATGCTAATGATGTTAGCAATACCAATAGTACTGATCCTTCTATTTTAAGAACTTCTAGAGGAATCTATGCGTTCAAATCTTTAAATATCAAAGCAAAGTCTTTACAAAATGATTCTCTCATTGAATCTCAAGAGGACTTATCTCTTAAATTGCAAGAAAATCTTAATAATCAAGGTTCAATCATTTCTTGGGGAACTTTAGATCTTTTTAGCACTTCTTTAATTAACACTCAAGCTTTTATTTATGCAAACACGCTTCAAGCTACCATAGAATATCTCAACAATATGGATTCTTCTTTTATCTTAGGGAAGAATATTTTAATTCACTCCAAAGATCTAAACAATATCCACTCGATGATTTATAGCACTGAAGATTTATCTATTGATGCTAATAATGTATCAAATATCGCCCAAGTTTCTTTAGAGAAAAAACTCATCTCACAAGAGCATATTTCACAAGGAGAATGGAATAAGAAACCTTCTCCTAGGGATTGGTTCTTATATTTCAATCCTTTTATGTACCTCAAAGATGGAGATAAGGATTTCACAAGATCTATTTATCAAGAGATCTTTGATAGTTCTGATTATGCCCCTTCTATTTTAATGAGTGCTCATAATCTCTCTATTGAGGCAGATGTGCTGAACAATCAAAATGGCTCTATCATTGCTCCTGTTACAAATATTTCTGCGAACACCTTTCATAATGATCTAATTGAAGCTAGAGAAATCATTCAAGATAAAGGCAAAGAAGCAAGGAATTATCAAGATGTTTGGTATGAGAAGGAATGTCGTGGTTGGGACTGGGCTACTATTTGTATTAAAAGAACAAGTGTCAGGCACGAAAAGACACGCTTAAAAGTCTTTGATGATTATTTTAAAGAGAGCTCTTCTCCTATTGCCCTTAGCTTACCTAGTTTAAAAGAAGATTTAAGCTCTTATTTTAAAAACCCCTATGTCTTTTTCTTGAGCACTTCTTTAAGTGATCATGACAAACAGGACGCCTCTAATGATCATCCCATCTCTGCTTTGAATGTTTCAAACTCCATAGAAATATTAGACCCTTCACATTCTTTAGAATTTCTTAGCTTCAATCCTTATCATTCACTCCTTAGCAAAGATGCATTTAAAAGTCCTGCTTTTACTTTAAAAGATAATATCTACACAGATCCTCAAACCTTCATCTCATCAGATTATTTTTATGATCATTTCAAAAATACTTCTGATATTTCTAGTTTCTTATCTCATTTAAAAAACTCTTATAGGGATTCTAGCTATCTATCTGATTTTTATAATTCCAAATCTTTTTTAAATCAAAGTTTGCATCTTGAAAAACTCAATGAAATGCTTGCAAGTTATGAGGCCAATCATCTTGCTCACAAACTAGAAGTGTTTAAAGACACTACCAAAGAAACTTCCCCCCTTAGTTTTTATGATATAAACAATAAAGGCATGATTGCCTTTAAAGCCAATATAACTACGGCTTCTTTTTATAATGATTCTTATATCTATGCAGATGATGCCAAGATAGAATCTAAAGACACGCTCATCAACAAAGGAAGTATCCATTCTAAAGATTTATTTTTAAGCTCAGAAGGCAAACTCTATCATAGTGGAGAAATCATTTCTAATAATACAGCTTTGAATGCTCAAGATATTGAGATTTCTTCTGAAATCAAGAGTTCTGATTTTTATTCACAAACTTCTAATTCTCCCAAACATACACAAGAAAACCTTTCAAAAGTAGCTTTGATTACTACAAACAACCTGAGTATAAAATCCTCTGGAGATGTTCTTATTTCTGCAGCTGATTTGAAAGCTAAAGATAAAATGTCTATAGAAGGAGAGATGGTCTTTATCAATACAAAAGAACTCAAAGATAGCTATCAAGATTCTTTTAAAGTCTTCAATCACTTAACTGAGCAAAAAACCCACTTATTTGGTTCTTCTATCTCCATCAAAGCAAAAGAAAGTTTAGATATACAAAGTGCTGAGTTATCAGCTTTTAATCATCTTAGTTTATACTCAGATGGAGATATTCATCTTTTAGCTTCTAATGAACAAGATGATTTAAAAAAAGACTTTTATGCTGAAGAAAAAGGCTTCTTGAGTTTATCTAAAGATCATCACTCCAATAAAGAATTTTCTATCTCACAAAAACAAAATGTCTTTAAAGCCTCTAACATAAGCATACAGGCAAAAGGAAGCATCATTAGTAATGGAGGTGATTATGAAGCAGAAGATAAACTCACCATTTCAGCTCATAAGGATTATATCCAAACCTCCTTGCATCATCGTTATGGCTATAGTGATGCTTCTAGCTCCACTAAAGAAATATTAGGGATAGATGTTTCTGGCGATGATTTTAATAACGATGAACAAAGAGGAGTTCATACTCATAGCCATCTAAAAGCAAAGGATATCTTCATTCAAACAGGTGGAGATACTACCTTAATGGGGGTGGAGTTAGCTTCAGAAGAAAAAACCTCTATTTTAGCAGGAGGGAGTTTTTCTCTTTTAAATCCCAAAGACACCTATAGCAAGACTTCTGGTTTCTCTGATTATACTTTTATGGGACTTTTTAGCAATAAAGGAGATAAAGACCATCAAGAAATATCACAAACTTCTAGCTCTATTAGTGCAGGAAGTTTGGACATAAAAGCCTATAAAGATATCCATATCATCCATTCACATATTAACACTTCAGGTGATGCTATCTTTTTATCACAGCATGGCAATATCAATGTCATCAATGACTATGGTTCCACTTCAGATGAAAGTTCCTTTGCTTCAAAAGATTTTAACAGCCTTACCTTCAGCTTTAAAGAAAAACTTTCCTTTGGAGCAGATTTTAAATACTCTGATGTTCGCTCTAAAGACTCTGAAGAAAAAGTTTTAGGATCTGTATTTGATGTTGGTGGGAATCTCGTTTTAAAAACAGGAGATGAGCAAGGGGATATCAACATCATCGCTTCTAATCTTTCAGCAAATAAAAACGTCCTTTTAGATTCAAAAAATGTCCATATCCATTCTGCTTTAAACTCTTCTAGTTCTAAAGAGGAAAATCTAGAAGGTGATTTGAATATATCTTTTGATATTGGAAATGCTTATGCAGATATCTATTTTGCTAGTGATAAATTCTATAAGAGTTTAGAAAACTTCAATGAACTCAAAAAGCAATACCAATCTCAAAAAGAACTCTATGAACACGGCAAGATCAGTAAGAATGCTCTAGATGAATTCAAATACAATCTTGGGTTTGCTTCTTTAAATATCGCTAATGCTTCTTTAGGGGTGGTGAGTTCGCTTACAGCAGCAGCTTCTGCAGCAAGCACTTCATTGGGAACTGGATTTTATGGCTCTATCTCCACAAGTATTTCTGGCACACAAAATAACATTGATGAACAAAACACTTCTGTGGTCGCTTCTACCTTGAAGGCAGGAGAGAATATTTTTATTCGCTCACAAGATAGTATTTCTCAAATAGGATCGCATCTTCAGGCAAATGGTGCTATCTTTTATGAGGCTAAAAATAATATTGATATTCTATCTTCTAGTAGTACGCACCAATTAACTAAAGAAAAAAAGAATATTGGCACCACCACAAGCTATGGGAGCAATGGCTTTGGAATGAGTGCAGAAATAGGGGCAAGCAGGCACAGAGAAATTTCTTCCTCTTCTTATTCATCTTCACTGAAAGCTGAACGCATTTCATTATCTACTCAAAAAGATATCCATATCAATGGAGGGGTTCTTAGTTCAAAAAAAGCAGACATAAGAGCAGATAATCTCTCTATCATCTCTTCTTCATCTTCAAGCTATTCTCATATGAATGCACATAGTGTTCAAGCAGGTTATGGTAGCTCTTCTGTTAATGGAGGCTTCTCAAAAGATAAAGGCGACACTGATAGAGAATGGATAGAACAACAATCAGGTATTTTTAGCACAGAAGAACTCAACGTCAATATAGCCCATCATACCTATCTAGAAGCTGCTTATTTATTTTCAGCAACAAATGAGCTATCTTTATCCACAGATACCTTCTCTTATAAAGACATACACGATAAAGATTATCTCTCAGCCAAAGGTATCTCAGTTAATGTTCAAAGTGATAATAAATCCATCTCTCACTCTAGCACCCAAATAGGACTCTCTCATCAAGGAAAGACAACAGAAGGAAAAACTCTAGCCACACTAGGAAAAGGACAAATCCATATCACCCACCCAGATGATTTAATTAAAACCATCAATACAGATCTTTCTACTAGCACTTCAATCCTTCAAGATCAAATCACAGGAACCCTCAATGTCAATGCTCAAATAGATAATCGATTCTTCTCTTCTAAAGGATTAAAATCCATCTATGCAGACATCACTTCTGTGCCAAGCAATCTGATTAAAACCACTAATGGTGCATTCACTCTAGCATTCAATCCCTTCATAACTGCAACTGAAGTATTACTCAATCCTGATATATCCCTAAAAGAGAGCATCAACCAATGGAAAGCCAATCAAAGTACTGCTGTAGCTATCAATAATCTAGATAGAAAAACAATCAATCAACTATCTAGTGGTCAAGATATCACTGATATTCAATCTGCTATTAAAGGAGAAAATCAAGGCAAGGTTCATATCTATTATGATGAACAAGACAAGGTGAATGGTTTTTATGACAATAAAAACAAGCAGATCTATTTAAATGCTTTTAATGATACAGCCACTAATACCAAAACCTTTATCAAAACTTACACTCATGAAAATGCTCATCAATTCACTCATAATGATCATATTGCCAATAACGCAGGAACCTATGGAAACTTCTCTTATCATCTCTCTAATTTCTTAGGATTCTCTTCTATAAACACAAAAGGCAGAGCCACACATCATAATGATAACACTACCACCTATGCTCCCATCTCTTCTAAACAA
>NZ_MLAT01000033.1 GCF_002272795.1 Helicobacter sp. 13S00482-2
GATTGCAGGTTTGCTCGATTTATAGCTGAACGCTAAGGGTGCTCTAAGAGACCTGACCAAAAAAATGGTAAAAAATTTATGTTTTTATTGTAGCATAAAAAATATAACATGTTGCAAAAAAATGTTGTAGCTAAAGTAGCCAAAAATGTATAGATATCCAAATTATCCAAGATATATTAGGACATTCTAATATCGCAACAACCGCTAAATTTTACTCAAGAGTTAATGAAACTGGTAAATTAGAAGCATTGGATAAGCTAGATGTCTTACCTTGAAGGTAATTTTAAAAAATTAAAAAAACTTAGTAATTATCTTACTAACTATATCTACTATTCCAATAACTGCTATACTAGCTGCAGCAGTTCCTATCATTATACAAAATCCCAAAGAATTTAGTTCTTGATTAAATTTAATCATTCCTACTGTGGATTTAATATCTATAAGTTTAGAATTTGTTTTTATGGTTTCTTGGTAAAGCTGAGATCTTGTTTCTCTGATTTTTTTATTGAGTTCCGATTTAGCATCAATTATTCCAGTCCTAACATTTGCTATTTCAGTTCTAGTTTTTTCAACATCAACTCTTGATCTAGCTATATCTTGCTTAAGCTCAGCAAATTGTCTTTCTAAGATAACTTTTATTGCCTCTAAATCTGATTTGGTTGCAAACTCTTTTGTAAATATGATGCTATCGGCTTGACCTAATCTGTCGGTAATCATTACTTCTCCTTAGATTTTTTTATGGGGTAATATCAACAAGAAGACCTATTTGTTTTCTTTTTGAAATCAATTAAAAGCTCCATTAAGCTCTTAATAAACCTCAAAGAGGAAAATCCAAAGCCAAGCTAAGGATTTTTAAAATACTTAAAACATTTTAATAATTGTTCCAATTGCTCCAATAGCAGCAATAGCAATTCCAACAAACCAACCGATGATGGAATATTTAAAAGATTTTAGTTTGTCATCAAAACTTTGAGATATTGTTTCTTTGATAGCTTGTCTTAATTCAGTTCCAACCTTTGCAATATCTTGCTTGAGTTCAGTTTTGACATCAGCAATATCTTGCTTGAGTTCAGTTTTGACATCAGCAATATCTTGCTTGAGTTCAGTTTTGACATCAGCAATATCTTGCTTGAGTTCAGTTCTGACTTCTGCAATATCTTGCTTGAGTTCAGTTCTGACTTTTTCACTTTCAGCTTTAATCATGTTTGTAAGTTTTAATTCAGATTGAGCAATTTTAAGCTCAAGCTCAAGAAAAGCGGCTCTTAAATCTGCTTTAGTTGCAAATTCTTCACCTAATTTTTCTTTAACTCTAAAAACAATCATATCAAGTTTTTCGTCAAAAGCATTCTTGTTTTTAATATCTAATTCTAACAAGACCTTTTCAAAAGCAGAAACAACACCATTGGCTTGATTCTTATCAGGGAATGTATTATAGATAATATTATAAACTTCTTCAGTCATTCCTTGTATGCGACTACCATATAACATCATTTCTCCTTTTGAATTTTGAGTGTATTGTACCATATTTTTATCCTTTGATTCTTTTATTGTTTTCATAAGCTGTTATTAATAGAACTTTTTGAGAACTAATCTTCTTAGCAACAATACTAGAGTTCTGATTAGAACCAATAATGTAGTTTCCAGCTTTAGTTTGTGCTGCTTTAGAATAGACATCAAGAAGAGCAGAGAGATCAATATCTCTTTCTTCAAGCCTCTTCCAAAAATGTTTTGTTCTCTTGATGATTAAATCTGTTTTTTTCATTTACATTCCTTAATCAGATTCATATCAAAATCTTCTATAGGGGTTTCATCTAAGGCTTGATCAATAAAATCTTTAATATCTTCTATTTTGCCATTTTGTAGCTCATTTGATATTAAAAAATCTTTTGTAAGCATCAAGATGAGTCTTGTTTCAGATTCAGTCCTCTTATATCTATTTCCATCTAATTTTATTGGGAAAAATAACACTTTCTACTCCTTTGTTTTTATGTTTTTCATTTTTAAATAATCACTTAAATCAAAACCCTTAGGGGGAATAAAATCCTCTCCTTTGAATTTTAAAAATTCAAGCCAATTAAGTTTTTTAGTATGTTTCGCAACAGGTTTTAGTTGTGCTTGAATTCTCTCATTAAATTTCTCTCCTGAATCGTCATTATCTCCTAGAATTACAATACGTAATCCCTCAAAAAAATGAAGTTGTTTTTCCTCAAATAGACATGAAGCTCCTCCAGGTGTTATCGCATTTATCCCATAGGCAACTGCATTTAAAACATCTTTTTCGCCTTCGCAAATGTAGATGAGTTTATCTGGATTTTTTTGATACTCAAGCAAGTCTTTAATGTTAAAAGCACATCTTTTTCTGCCTCTAGTATATCTTAGCTTTTCTTTAGGCTCTAAAAACGGGTTGTATTTCCATAGAGTAACAATTTCTCCTAATTCGTTTCTGATAGGCATTATTAATCTTGGAGGAAATGTTTTACCATTTTTTTCATAAGCTTTTGAATAACCAATTTCATATTTTAAAGCAATCTCCATTCTTCTTTTTTTAGAACCAACAGAGACCAAAAGTCCTTTGAGTAATTTTGAATATTCATCAAAGTGAGTTTTTCTATTTTCTGCAAAACACACAAGGTATTTTTCATTCATAGGTTTATCCTTCTTAAAGTCTTCTTTTTTGATATGTTGTGAAAAATCTATTTCTACAGGCATATTTAAGAGTTCTCTAGCTTTTTTAAATGCTTCAGCTAAAGAAAAATGGTGATATTCTTTTAGAACCTCTGCTAAGTCTCCGTGAAATCCACTACCATAATCATGTATGTATCCATCTTTGTTAATAAAAGCTGAAGGCGTTCTCTCATCATCTCTAAGTCTAAATTTCCAGGTTCTATCAATTTGATATCCTAAAGAATCTAGGGCTTGGGCGACACATTCTCGATCTGCTTTCATTGCTAACTCCTTTATTAGAAAACAGCATTTGCTTCCTCTTGAATTGAGGTATTTAAATCTTCATTAGCTAGATGGGTAATATTCTTTACATAAGTATTTTTATATAAAGCAAAACCCATTTGTTTCAATATTTTTTCAAGTCCATCAGTGTTACCAGCTGAAATTTTTATCCAAGTTTCGTTTTTGGAATTTTTATTGATTTCACTTTGAAGGCCTAAAAAATCTAAAGATTTAAAAAGTTCCTCTTGGGTTTTAGGTTCTTGAATTTTATCTTCTTCTAAAGCTATTTTGTTTTCAGCTTCATCAAAAACTACTTCACTTACCCATTCGCCTTTTTGGTTTTTAATAAATCCTAAATCTTTAAGCAAATGCTCCTTTTGAAATGTATTTCCCACGATAATTGCTAAATTCTGATGCAAACGAACTTGAAGTCCAAATGCTTTTAAAGCAGTCTCTAATTCGAGGAAAGTTTTTTTAGGAATATTCTTTTGGATATTTTCCAAAACTTCTTCTTTATCAATTTTATTATCTACTTCAATGGCTTTTGCAATAGTATCATTTATTGGTGTTTTGGATAAAACATACTTAATAGCTTTTGCTTGAAACATCTCAATAGCCCAATTTTGATAAGGGGAGTATTTGGATTGAGAAGACGCACTCATTCCCATAATCTTTTGAATTTTTGGAAATGGTACAAATTGGTTAGTTACTAAAAGCGTATTGTGATCTTTAATCGAAACCAAAATACCTTTTAGATTTTGTTTTACCCAATTATCATCTTCATCTTTTCTAGCTTCATAATTTGGAATGAGATTTATTTTTTCATCAAAACCATTAACAATCATTTGAAACTTATCGCAAGAATAAACGGGATTAATTTTCACACTTTTTCCTGCTCTTTCAATAAGACTTAACCAGCCCTTGTACCCAATGATTGTTTCTGCGTCATCTCTATATTTTACAATATAGGCTTGACCTAGGTGTTTTGCAATTGATAATCCTAACTCTGCAATCTTTAAGGCACTATTGATAATGCTTTGAGGAGAACATTCAATGAGCTTTGGCTCTAATGCGATATTCATAAGAATAGCACTAAATCTTTTTGCCTCATTGCTGCTTCCTAAAAGATCATTAAAACTTTTTTTGATACTTTCCTCCGCCAAAATTTTGGCAATAGGATTTTCTTTTGTGGTTACTACATTTTTTTCCATTCATTTTTCCTTTTTTGATTTTAATTAACAATATCAATAAGCTTGAGTTTTTAACTTCTAAGCTGAAATTCTGGAATTGATGCTAAATCAACATTTTTATTTTCCAAAGTGCTACTCCAGAAATTAAAACTTTCTTTAGCTTCTTCATAGTTATCAAAATCTACGTAATAAGGTTCTTCTTTTTCTTCTATCTGAATAACTCTCCAGATTGTTCGATCATTACGAATGATTTTTTTAATCTGAACTTGTGCATCACGCCAAAATGCCTTATTGATTTCTTCGGTCTCTTCAGACAAATTGACACCATAATAACTAAATAAATTTCTTTCATTCATTGTTTTTTCCTTTTGTTTTTAAAATTTGAATAAGAATTCCTACAAAAATTGCAGGACTTGTGAAAAAATACTTAATCCATAAATACCATTTAAGTTCAAGGTTTGACTTTTTAAATTCCTTTATGAGGGATTTATAAGTAAAAAGCAAAAAGGCAATGCATAAAAATAGATAAAAAATCAAAAAGATTTTTATCATCAAAAACACTAAGAACATTACAAAATTCCTTTCATTTTAAGTTCATAAATTTCCTCATCGCTAAGTAAATTTTCTTTTCCCAAAACAAAGCTCGTAATTAATGTTGCTCCAAATTCACCCATCCTTTCTAGGACAATAACAAAGTTTGTAGCTTCATCAATGAATTTTTGTGCTTTTGCCAAATGCATACCTCTAACTTCAAGTGGTTTTGTATTACGAATACTTCTACTAATAGCACTAGCTAATTTTTCCTTCTCATCTTCGCTGAAACGTTGAACGACTCTTTCTTTAAAATGTTGAGAGATTTTTAAGGCACTCGAAATTTGAGATTTGAGTTTTTGTTCTAGCCATTGAAGATTTTGATTGGTTTTTTTAGCTTGTTTGGTGCTGAAGTATTTTGTCATTTTATTGACAGTGTCATTAAAAATTTGATTTATGTCCATCATTGTTTTTACCTTTATATGATAGAAAACCACAGAAGGTAAAAACTCCCATATGGGAAGAATTTTCCCACTGGGTGATTGGCATTAAAAATGCAACTAAGACTGATTTTGGTTTTAGAAAAGTCTTTGTTTGTGTTTAGCTTTTCTTGTATATTTAGAATTATCTCTTACAAACCTAGTTTGCAGATTTATTTCTCTTTTATAGTTTGCCAAAATTGTGGCATCTCGCTTTATTTTTTTCATAGTATCTCCTATTTTGCAAAAGCAAATTTTTTGAAGGAAATAGAATTATCCCAATTAGGGATAAAAATCTATCCCTAACCTTGGGCTTAAAGTATGCTAGAACAATTATGTTCCATCAAAGAGATTTATTCACAAAGGAGTAAATCTCCTCTGTGAAAAATAATTAAAATGGAATCTCTTCATTAAGAATCTCTGATTCTTCAAAATTGGGTTCAACGATAGGATCATTGAGTTCATTTTGATTGTTCAAATTTCCGTTCTCCTCTCTCTTTTCAATTGCAAATTGTCCTTTGATAAAACCTACTTGATAGAGTTTAGACTCTCCTAACCGACGTTTTTCTTTATTTTTATGAGTAGAAATTCTTAAGGCATCGCTAGTAGTGATTAGGTTTTTTTGAATCTCTTTATCATATTCTGTTAATAATCCTAAAAGACCAGTACAAATACCTTCAACTATCTGACCATTTTTATTTTTAGCAGGAAATAATCTTCCAAAGTTGAGCTCTTTATTGGAATTTTCAGTTTTATTAAAAATGGTTTTGATAATTTGAAAACTACCATCTTCATTTTGTTTTAAATCTAAAGTTTGTTTCCCAAAAATACCAAGCTCAATGCTCATAAAGACTTTTTTGCTTTCAGCATCATAAAGCACACTACCTATATTTCTCTCTTTCCCATAAACTCTTTTTACATTTGTTGGCATATTGCCTCCTTTAAAAAATATTTGGAACTAAAAAGTTCCATTAAACCAAGCCATATATAACTCTATTAGAGCCAAAATATTTCTTGGCTCTGTGGAGCTTTTGATTGAAGTAATATACCCATAAGGTTGCTAGAAGTTTCATTAGGCAAAGAAAGAAACGTTGCCAGAAATTGTAGCATTTTCCTTAAATGTCACTTCTCCATAAACCATAGAATCATCATACACCCAACAATCACCTTCATGAGATAAATTGTTTTCACTTTCAATGTATCCGCCTAAATCATCTTTTTTAACATCATAGAAATCTCTAAGTGCTTTAATTCGATAAAGGGTTCTACTAC
>NZ_MLAT01000034.1 GCF_002272795.1 Helicobacter sp. 13S00482-2
ATAATATAATATGATACAATATAATAGAACAGAGTGCCATAGAATAGAATAGAATAACCATCAATATAATAGCTTATTGTTTGTGCAATAGCAACAAATAAGCCAATAATAAAAATAATTATAAATACAATTTTATCTACTCTTGAGAATTGATTATGCATATAGAAAAAAATGAAATTGATGATAGGAATTGAAAGCAGTATCAATGTGATGCCAAAATCAATATATTCAAGCATCACTCTCCCCTCCTTTGTTTCATAACATCTTCTAGAATCTTCACTGTTTCAGGATTTTTGGGTTTATCATGTGGGTTTTCTTCTTTGATTTTGTTTCTGCGTTTGTTGATGAAGGCTCTAGCTCGAATGATGAGATTGATGGGAAATAGTAAATAATAAATTATGAGGGCTATTCCAGAGCAATTCTTAAATATGTCCCGAGAATCATGATCTAGGTCTGGAATCCAAATGAAACATAAAAAAAATAAAAAAGCACTCATATAAAATATTAGGCTTATCTCATTGAGATTTATATTTTTAAATCTATATTTTATTTTTAGATAAATATAATATAATATGACAATGTAAAAAAATATAACATAGAATAATATAATATTAATGTAATAATAATTATAATAATAATAATGTTTTATTATATCAGAAATAAAAATAGATAAGCAAAATATGAATATAAATATGAATATAAATACAAATATAAATATATCTACTTTTGAGAACTCATTATCCTTATAGAATAGAATTAAACTGATTACAGAAGGCAATAACAACAATAACAATAATAATGATCCAATATATTCAAGCATCACTCTCCCCTCCTTTGTTTTATAACATTTTCTAGAATTTTGACTGTTTCAGGGTTTTTGGGTTCATCATGTGGGTTTTCTTCTTTGATTTTGTTTCTACGTTTTTTGATGAAAGATCTAGCTCGAATGATTATGTTGATGAGAAATAGTAAATAATAAATACTTATCTGAGCTACAAAAACAATTAAAGTAACCGTAATTAAACTAGATAATGTATCTTGTTTAAATGTAGTAAAATGTGAGGCTATCTCATAAAGAAGTATCATAATAAACAAAGCAGGTATGAATAAACTATTATAGATAATAAGATTTATATCATTTAAGTTCATCTTTTTCTTATTCTTTATTTTTATATGAATAAAAAATGAAAAATATATAAATATATAAATAAATATATATATAAATAAATATATATATAAATATATAAATATATAAATAAATAAAGAATATATGATAATATGATAATATGATAATACCGTTATACCAATAAAGCTAGATAAATAGATAATAAAAATAATAATAAATATAATTTTATCTACTCTTGAGAATTTATTATCCAAATAAAATAGAATCAAGTTAATCATAGGAAATAGTAGGAGCGACAATATAGTAATTGGATTAGTAATTGAATTAATAATACAATCAAGCATCACTCTCCTCTCCTTTGTTTCATAACATCTTCTAGAATTTTGACTGTTTCAGGGTTTTTGACTTTGGAATGATTGTTTAGAAAATTCCCAAAATCTTTATCTATCTTTATATTCACAGCATTGGGTTCTCTTGCAAGTTGATTAGAATGATCAATAAAGCGAATACGAGGAATACGACTCTCACCAGAAGAAAAATCATATCCTCCAGCAAATCCCTGAATAAATTCATCCTTTGCATTATAAACATTATAAAACTCCTTCACATTAGGGCTCATCACATAATCTTTTCTATTGGGTGTGGCGATATTGACTATTATGGGGGTCTTGTATTTAGAATAATCATACAGATTGCTCATTTCTTTGACCACATTGCCTCCATGTGAGTGAGCAATGATATTGAGTTCTTCTCCTGGCTTATAATCATAAGGCTTTTGTATTTGTTTGAGAAGTTCTTTAGCTGCTCTAGTTCTAGCAGGTTTATTATTCTGTCCTGACCAGATAAAGTCTTCTTGATTGGGGTCATTGAATGTTTTGGCAATGGCTTGTTTGAAATCTTCCAGGAAGGCTTCTTTGGAAAACTTTTCAGAAGAACCCCAAGGGGGAAACTTCGTTCCATGAACAAATATGGTTCTCTCATCTCTGTATCCATAACCTAAAGCAGTATTTTGTTTGATCTGTGAGTTGAGGATGTTTCCTTCATAGAGGGCATCATCTTTGCTATCAAGTATGCTGGAATATTGCTTATTCCACTCTAGTGTGGAGAGAGGATTGTTATTGATATGATGATAGTTCTTGAGTTCCCAGATGTTTCCTGCACTATCTCCTCTGTTCTTTGCTCTTTGTTCATTACTATGATGAAGTGCTTTATTGGTGCTTTCATGAAAAAGAGTGTTGATGATTTCTTTTGAATTATTTAGATCATTGCTCAAGGTATTAAAACCAATGATGTTTGAATACTCATTGGTATGGTTATTATCTTCATAAGCATAGCCTTTGGTATTTATCTCATTATTGTATAAAGATACCTTTGCGTTAAATCCTCCTTCTTTAGATGCGATCTGAACGGTGTCTTGTAAGATACTTTGCATCTGCTCTGGATCTAAGCTAGTGAGTGCATTGAGATAGTTAGTGAGCTTAGGATTATCTTGAATTTGCTCTATAAGTGCATCATCTCTAGCATAATCTTTGAAGGCTTTGAACAAGGAGGTATCCTTATCATTGAGAGTGTTTTTGATGCTTTGTGAGATGATATTGTTTTTCAAAGCTTTTCCTATTTGAAGAACATTGCTAGGGAGTTCTTTGAATGTTTGAGCAATATTAAAGATACCCTGTTTATTAAACAAACGATGATCAAAGTTAGCAGAAATATCAAGATGATGCATGAGCTCATTATTTATAGCGCTCCTTGAAGCATTCACATCTTGATGCATAGAAATACTATTGGGTTTGTCTATAGAAGGGTTTATTAAAGCATCATCTTGAACTTGTATATCCCCTGGTGTTAAGATAGCATAAACGCTTTGATTAGAAATACTTTGATCATGATTGACATTGATGGTGCTATTCCCATTTATATCATCTTGTTTATGTGTTAAGCTGGTATTCAATCCTATGGAAACATCTTGGGATTGAGCGGAGTTATTAATATCTTTTAATACAAGATGCTTGGTTTTTAAAGAAAGATTTTTATTAGAAATAAAAGTGGTTTCATCATTGGTTTTAGAGATGAACTCCCCACTAGCTAAAATACCTCCTTGAATGAAGGTATTGTCTTTTACATTGACTTTAACACTAGCACTTCCTATCACAGAACTTTGAGTTTGAACCCAATCACTCTTTTCATAGCCTTTTTGTACTCCAAGACCTATAAAAGCTCCACCTCCATTTCCTCCCTTACCTGTATCAAAGCCCATTTGTGAAGAGAATCCTTTAGAAGTGCTAGAAGTACTGTCTTGAACTGAGATGAGATTGAAATCTTTTGTGTTGATAACAATATCTTTAGAAGAAGCATTGGCTCCTTGAAGACTCACGCTTTGATTTGAATTTAAAGAAATACTTCCATTTTGAGCTAAAAGGGTTGAAGCTAAAGCTTTGGTGCTAGAAAAAGAAGATTGTGCCTTCTCTCCTGCTATGCTCTCCCCCAATCCATTGTTTCCAAAAGAAGTGGTACTAGAGATGACCTCATGTGTGCTTTTATGTTGCATCTTATTGATTCCTGCAGAAATAGAAATATCCTTGGTTGCATTATAGCTGATGTTTCCATTTGTAGAATAAGCATTTGAACCTACTTGAGAAATAGAATCTCCTGCATGGATAGAAATATTTTTATGACTCAAGAGGTTTGAGCTCACCACAGAAGTGCTAGAAGTTTCATTCCAATCTTTAGAGCCCTTTAAAGTTGTATTGATGCTTGCATAAAAACCTGTTCCATAAGAACTAGAGGCTCCATTTGCAGCACTTGCTATTGAAGTACTCAGATTTAAAGCAGAATTAGCCACATTAATACCCATAAATGCTACATTGGCCTTAGCATCATCTAAGGCCTCTTTTGAGGCTTTGTGTTCTTTATAGAGCTGTTGTATTTCTTTGAGATTATCTTGAGCTTTAAGGAGTTTATCTTTGCTTTGATTTAAGGCAGTAGTGGCATTAATAGCATCTAAATAAGTATTCCCAACATGAACTAACACCTGCAATTCTCCCTCTATAGATGAATCAGTTTGCTTATCGCTATTGTCTGCATTCACGATGTTCACATTTCCTTTGGCATTTAAAGAGAGGTTTTCTCCAGAGGAGAGATTGGAGCCTTTGATGAAGATGTCTTTGTTATGGGAAATGATGGAAAGATTATTTCCAGAAATATCACTAGAGACCACCTTAGAAGATTGAATATTTTGGCTATGTTCTGTTGTGGAAAAACTCACTCCAAGATCAATCCCACTTCTATTGACATCAAATACAACACCTTTGAATCCTTGCGTTTTTAGAGTGTGAGTGCTAGAGTGAACATCATAGTCATTTTCTATGGAAACATTATTTTGCCCTTCAATGCTGAGATCTTTACTTGCAGTAATATCGCTACCCTTAATGAGAATATCACCAAAAGATTTCAGATTGAAATCCTTATTGGAATCAAAATGATTCTTTTTTAGTATTTCATTTGTGGCACCATCTTGAACTTCTTTTTGATACATCTTTCCTAAGATCGATTTTGATGAATGCTCAAAATGGCTGAAGCTCTCTTTAAGAGAAGTAATGATGGTGTTCTGACCTGAAGAGAGGTTGGTATCATCAACTGAAGTGCTATCCACTCCTAAAAGAGTGAGGTGATTTTTTGCAGAGATAGCAATGTGAGTGGCTTTGAATCTTGAGTGGGTATAGGTTTGAGAACTATCGCTATTTTGAGAATCTTTATTTAATATTGGGATGAATCCTAAAGCATTGTTAGCACTAGAAGTGGAATGTTCATCTAAAGAGATATTTTTAGCTCCAGATTCTAAATAATCATTCTTTACTTCTATGCTCAAGGTATCTTTAGCTTCATAAGAAGTTCCTGCAGAGATTAGGTTTTGAGCATTGATAGAGATATTGTTTGCTTTTAAAGCATTACCTAGAGCTGTATTTTTTAGATAATGGGTGCTAGTTTGAGTTTGTTTTTGCACAAATAAAAAATCTTCGTGGGCGAAAGAATGGGTTTGTTTTTGAATGTGTTTTTCTCCTGCATTAAATATCATATTGCCACCAGAGCTAAGCGAAAGATTATGTTGAGCACTCAAGCTTGAAGCACTCAGAGTGAGTGAATCTTGTGCGTGTAGTTTTATATTACTAGCTACAATAGAAGAACCAATGTCTTCATAGGATTTAAATGCCTCAGTATTAGAAAAATTTCCTCTAGCATAAACGTTATGAGCATTAGAAATCCTTTGAGTGGTGATATCAATATTATTTGATTTTATAGAGAGATTGTTTTTAGCATTGATAGTGCTAGCAGAAATAGCGATCTCCTCTTTGGCATCCAAAGAAATATTATCCGCTTTTAAGAGCGAGGCTGAAGAGATAAAAGAAGCAGAGGAATTAGAAGAGGGTAAGTGAAGAGAAAAAAGATGATTGACTAAGCTTGGTGCAGCAGTGGTGGGGTTATTTGTGTTCAGGCTACTTTTATCCACGATAGAAGAGATGGAAATAGCATTAGCTTTCACATTCAAATCTTTAGCTAGGATTTGAGCTCCTTTATTGCTTAGTGTCTGAGCTTTTATATTCACTTGTTCTCTAGCTTGTATCACTCCATTTTGATTGAGAATGAATTTAGACTCCATCTTGGTATTATTTGCTGTTATCTTAGAAGTATTTTTGATATGTTCTGAATGAATGTTTATATCTTTAGCATATATGCCTATGGTGGCTTTATGAGGAGAACTTTTAGAATTCTTTGATTTTTCAGAAGAACGAAGCGAATTTGATTTGCTAGAAGCTTTTACATTGTTCGCACTCCGTTCATCATTTGAAAGAATTGATGAAGTGGGATTCAATGAAGTTTTAGCGAGATTGATGAATTCTTGAATGTTCTTATGGTTAGCATCTATCATTCCTGTTATGTCTGCTAAAAGATGAGATGGAATGAAATCATTATGGAGAAATGATTGAAAAGAATGTTTGGAAATGAAGTGA
>NZ_MLAT01000087.1 GCF_002272795.1 Helicobacter sp. 13S00482-2
AAGAGTGAATAGATCTTTTGAATTATTGAGGATGAGACCTTCTTTATTGACATTGAATTCTTTGAAGTAATTATTAGAGATACCTCTAGGATTAGGAGAAGAGATGTTGATGATAGGAATGTGATTAGGAGATGTATCTAAAGTGGGATTATGAGGAGTGAGGGAGTTATCAATGATGATAGGGGGAGGGATGTTGTTAGGAATATCAGGTTCAGGAATGTTGGATTGAGCAATATTGGATTGAATGTTGTTAGGAATGTTGGATTGAACGTTGTTAGGAATGTTAGATTGAACGTCATTAGGAATGTTATTAGCAATAGGGGGAAGATTATTAGGAATAGATTCAACTGCTAGGAGTGATTGAGAAGATAGGAGTGAAGAGGAAAGTAATATGGATATACTTCTTTTTAGAAATGAAGTTAATGAACTTTTCATTTGATGATTCCTAGTTATTAAACTCAACTCAATCCCTCCTAGA
>NZ_MLAT01000088.1 GCF_002272795.1 Helicobacter sp. 13S00482-2
CTAGAGCTAGACTCAAAACAAGTGATTTGGTTTTGATAGAACACAAGGTTTTAAAGAATGAAGGTGCGGAGCTTGGAGGTGTAGATCTAGCAGATGCGGGGCTAGATAATGCATCAGAAGATTCAAATCTAGCAAAATCAGATCTTGAAGATGCAGGGCTTGAAGATGTAAATCTAGAAGATGCAAACTCAGAAGTTGCATCAGATGAATCAAATCCGCTAGGTAATTCGGATCTAGCAGATGCATTAGATTTGTAAAAATCAGATCTAGAAGATGCAGATCCTGAAGAATCAAATCTAGCAAAATCAGAGCTAGAAGATGCAGATCTTGAAGATGCATCAGATTTGTAAAAATCAGATCTAAACGACTTAGATCTTAAAACTCTAGATCCAAACGATGATTCAAACCCGCTAGGTAACTCAGATCCTACAACTCCACATTGTTTGAGAAAATCAGGATTTGAAGAAGAAGGTTTT
>NZ_MLAT01000089.1 GCF_002272795.1 Helicobacter sp. 13S00482-2
AGATGTCTTTTAAGTGGAGATAAAGCTTGTGGTAGAGTCACTCAGAGTTTTGCAAATATGTTCAACATCACTAAAAATTCAACCTATAGCGATGTTTATTATTTGAAATATAATTACAATATTGGCACAAGAAATCCTTCTGGTACCTCCACGCTTTATTTCAATAATGCGGCAGTTATTAATGCCGGCAAACCTTTTACTGTACCTTTTGGTGATTTACCTATACCTGTTGGTGGTGGCATCAATGTAGGAAATGGGCAGAATATTGATGCGTATTTTAAAAATTCTGCCTATAAGGGAGATTTCAACTTTTACTATGGTGGTTTTGCTATCCCCACTTACTATACCTTTGATGGGAATTACAATGGAGATTCATATGCTTCTCTTAAGGGTAAAGCTTTTGTAGGAAATATGGACATCAGTGCGAATGCTCCTGTTTTTACCTTTAAAAATGGTGCGGTCGCAGAGATTGGGTA
>NZ_MLAT01000090.1 GCF_002272795.1 Helicobacter sp. 13S00482-2
TATCTATTTTAAATAAAGCATTTTTGATGCATTCTTTATCTTTCACATTTCGATTAGAAAGCGTTGTTATCTTGTATCTGATGAATCGTGCAGACCAAAATAATAAATCTTGAAGAAAGCCTTCTGATTTTTAGTAGATATTTTTTATTCGTGTTACATGGCTTGACTTTATTTATTTTGGATTGATTTTCAATAAAACAATTATGGGGATTGTTTTGCAGTATTTATTATTTGTCATGAAAAATTTTTAATGGTTATAAATTACCTATAGGGTAATATATCATCGTATTTGACGTTCTTTTTTACTAACCCTCCATCTTCTTTTCTCTGATTTTCTTCCAACCACCCCTTTTATCCTAAGCAAATCTTAAGCTATATGCTTGTAATATTCCACTCCCATTCAGGTGAGCCTCATTTAAAAACTCTTCTGGTATTTATCATTAAGTTTTCTGGGATTGAAACTCTTTGAATCTA
>NZ_MLAT01000035.1 GCF_002272795.1 Helicobacter sp. 13S00482-2
TTTTTAGTGGAGTCTTTTGACTTCTCAATTGTTTTTGTAGCCCACGTTTGGGATAGATTTTTATTTATCCCAATAGGGTGAATAGTCTATTCCTTAGAATATTTTTATTTCAAAGGAGATTTTATGAGACCAACTGAAGAATTTGTTGTTAAAAAACTTACAACACTGTTAAGAAAGGCTAATGAAGGATGGTATCAGAGAGATTTTTTATATCCAGATTATACTAACCAATACTTAGCTTTTATTATGAGTGATAATAGTCAAAGAAGTTACGATCGTCTTTTTAGAGCACAAAAATCGTTAAATAAGTTACTCAAAAATGTATTTACTTGTAAGGAACTAGAAGACTTAAACACTTTTCTCTTTATTGGAGGATTGACGTTTAATAAAACTGATTATTCTTACAGTAACACTTGGGGTGATTTAATGGGAATCTTTAAAGAGAATGGAGTCTTTTGACTTCTTAGATGATTATTTATTGTATATACCTTTCGTATGATCTAACAAGATCTATGAAATTTAGTATGTATAAAAAATAAGTTATCTGACAGTTATCACCGCCCTACTCTGGGAGAAGTTTAAACACTTATCCTAGATGGGGATAATACTGCTTAATCTTCTCTCCTACGTTTAGTAGATTTTCTACTAAAATTCAAGGAGATTTTTTATGAAAAAATACAAACTAACGTTTGTTTTGCTCATTCCTGTCCTTATTTTTGGAATAGGAACAATAAAAACAAACCAAAGCGAATTGTGCCAGAATAAAAATAATTTTTCAAGTGCTTCTAAATATTCTATAGCATTTAGCAATCAATTTAGTGGTTGCAATATTGAGCTATCAAGGAGATAACAATGGAAACAAAGTTAACTCCAAATAGAGTATTTGCTAGTGTTTTGCTTCATTTTAGGAAAAATCCAAAATGTATGCGAAAACAAGAAACTCCCAATCCTATTACTGGTGATAAAAATGTTTATGCTTATTATTTTAAAGATGACGATCAAGACATCACTTATTACATCAATGACAATTCTCTTGTTATTAGAGAAAATTGCCATAAGTATGTAGGAGGAAGTTACGAGAAGCTTACTAAGGAAGAAAGTTTTTTGGTCAGTGTAGGTGATGGAATATCCATCAAAAAAATCAAAGAAGAAATTTATTAATCAGGAGAATATAAAAATGGCAAGTAAGGCATTTATAGCAATAGAAAATAGTGACAATAGTGTAGATTTTACTAGATGCAGACATGATGGTTTTGATTTAGGTTCACTCTTAATAGAACACTACAGTTCTGCTAGTAAGTTAAAAGAGCTTATCGCATTAGGAGAGATATGGACTTTGGAAAAGGATATATATCCAGATGAATCAAAAGAGCATCTCATAACAGGGAAAAACGGCATAACAGATCTTAATAGAAGACAAAAAGACGTTAGTTTGTTCACATATAGAGATATTGACAGAACAAATAAAAAAATTCCTCTTTTTGATCCTTTCATATCAGGAAGAAGCTTTTTTGATCCTGATATTATAAAATGGGATCAATGCAAACCAATTCATTTTGAGAACTCTTTGTATTTTAGAGAACAACTTAATTGCGACTACACCTATTTGTATGATAAAAGAAATATATGGTGGGTATGTTTTAACAAGAAATGGCAAAAACTTGAAGATCATCTAGAAAGAGAAAGATTACTAGAATGGCCAAAACTTGAAGATCATCTAGAAAGAGAAAGATTACTAGAATGGTTCATAACAGAGTTTAAAACTTTTTCAGAACTAGATGCACATGAATATATTAAAAGACAATTTTTTGACTTTGCACTGAAACATATAGATTTGAAAGACGCAAAAGATTACTTAGAGAGTTTTCCATATTCTAAATGCAAACATTTTGAGACATTAGACCTTCTTATGGTTTTTGTCAAAGAAACAGTTATTAAAGGATATGAAGAATCTGTTGAATACTATAGAGGTAAGAAACATAATTTATTTGAAATAGCAAAAGAACTTCTAGAGGAAATTGAAACTAAAAGCAATGAGGATTTAATTGACTCATTTAGATTTTCAGGTTTTGAGATTATTGGAAATAAAGAAATTCCAAGTAGTGGTTTTTTGGTCTTTAAATTAGACTAAAAATTAGAAAAGGAGATTATAAATCTCAATGAAAATAACAATAAAAAAGGACAAAAAGATGAATAAGGTTTATAAAATTTTAGAAAGAGGACCGCTTAAAGAGATAGTCGCAGAAACAGAGAATGCGTTTGAATGTTTGGATATTTATTTTTATAAAATAAATGGGTGTGAAATGTTTGACATCGAAACTATAGAAAGTTTTAGAAAAGGATATGAAAGAGGATTTGAGAATTATAATGAAAATGAAAAGCCCGATATCCTTATAGATTACCCAGAATCCATAGATGCTAAATGGGTCGTGCACACAAGAGATGATAGGGAATTTGGTAGTTCCTATTTTTTAAAAATAGATAAAAATACGAAAGAAGAGGTTGCAGAGTATATTCTAAGGAATCCAACTTGTTTAAAAATCTTTGATCGCGTTGTTATAAAATATAAAAAATAATTAAAAAGACACCTCACTGTATAAAAGCATCACGAGCTTTAAAAAACTTAGTATGGTGCTTTTAATGAACATGAAATTTTTGAATAATCATAAAAAAGGACAAAAAGATGAAAGAGTTTATAGTTACCACAAGTGAAGGTCGAACTTTTGATATTGAAGATACTGAAGTTGAAAATGATCAGGTATTGGATTACATTGAAGCTAAAAACCTTCAAGAAGCCAAGGAGATTGTACAAGAGAATATCAAGATAAATCTATATGGAGCTTTTAATGATTATAGCATTTTTGAAAAAGCTAGATGTCCTCAAAAAGATATAAAATCTAAAGAGGATATAAAAAACTCAGTTGATGGCTTGTATGTTTTTCTAAGCTCTCCTGCTACAATGGATTTTTGTAATAGCACCATTGATGATACTGCTGTGCTTCTTTTTAATAACAAAAAAACTGTCTTGATTAGGGGTATCTTATCCATAGAAAGAGAGTTTTTAAAATTAGAAAATTCACAAAAAGATCTATCTGTAATTCACTCGAATAATCTAAAGCACTTTATTGATTTGCAAGAAAATGAAGACTTAAAAGAAAAATTACAGGGATTAAGCAATGAAGAATTACTTAAGTTGTGGAGAAAAATGGAAGCTACTCAATTTAAAGAAGAAGTGGATTATCACATCAGAATTGTAGGCTTATACCAAGAATTGCAACTAGATCAAGATATTAATCAAAAGGACTAAATTATGATACAATGCACTAAAGAAAATAAAGGAGAAACGATGGAAATACTACCCTATAGATTGACTGATGAAATGTATAAGGCCATCGATACTCGCTTTAAAGAAAAAAGAGACAGGGACATCGTTGTGTTCTGTTTGGAGGAAATTTTAGGTACTGAGAGTCAAATGGTTATCGATACGGTTAATAGAAAGATTAGCGGTATTATTTATGAGGTCAGTTCTGAACTTAAAAAAGAGTTTGCAACCAAATCAGATTTAGGATTAGTCAGAGCTGTTTTGGAAAAGCAAATCGCCGAAGTTAAAACTGAAATTGAAAAACGATTTGCTGAGGTTAAAGTTGATGTTGAAAAAGTCAAAACTGAGCTTAAGCAAGATATTGTGGATTTCAAAGTTGATGTTGAAAAGCAATTCACTGAAGTCAAAGTTGATATTCAAAAAGTCAGAACTGAAATTGCTGATGTCAAAACTGAGCTTAAGCAAGATATTGCTGATGTTAGGACTGAACTCAAGCAGGATATTGCAAAGGTTGGAACTGAATTAAGACAAGCTATCAAGGAAACAATATCTCAAAGCTTCGATGATAAAATAAAATCTTTTAAATATTCCATCATCGGTTGGTTTGTTGGAATTGCTATTGCTGCTATTGGAGCAATTGGGACAATTATCAAAATGTTTTAAGTATTTTAAAAATCCTTAGCTTGGCTTTGGATTTTCCTCTTTGAGGTTTATTAAGAGCTTAATGGAGCTTTTAATTGATTTCAAGAAGAAGTGTTTCTTATATTTGTTTGGGGAGTAAAAAATCCTATAAATCATTACAGGTACTCTTAACCTTTAAAAAGTCCAGAAAATACTATAAATGCTATTATAATTCCCGAGATAAAAGCTATTATTATTGTTGTGAAAAATGCCAATAAACCGCATTCATGAAGAGAAGAAAAAAAATAATCTTCTGTGTTATTTAGTTTTCTAAAAATTAAAATCATTGCAATAACTTGAATTATAGGCGTAATTAACATCACTGCTGCTACTGCTGTTCCCATATCTATTTGTAACATTTCTTATCCTTTACTTTTAATAATTAGGGTTATTTTAATATTTTTACCAAAGCTTCTCAACAGCAATTTATCACCCTCCTCCCTTCCTAGAACCTCAAACCCACCCTAATCTTTCTTCAAAATATGTAAATACTCAATCGTAGAATTCTGCTTGTATGTTCGCGAAGAATCATCTTTGAACCGTTGATAGGATTGCGAAACCATCGTATATTTCCCATATTTTTTGAACATAGCTTCTCTATATCCATATAATTTCATGTCCAATGATAGCCACTAAAAAAGCAATCATCATTATGAAAGTTTTTAAAATATTTTGTGATGAAAAGATATCAAAATCCATCTATTGCTCTACTTCAACCTGTTTCTTGATATTTTTTTCAAGACTTTCAACTGTTTTAAAAACACGCTTCCATCTGATAGAAAAAACCTCTTTTGGATTATCTTGTGCATCTA
>NZ_MLAT01000036.1:0-1317 GCF_002272795.1 Helicobacter sp. 13S00482-2
GATATTGTTATTAAATTTGAAAAAACAAGCAGTCCTGATTCAGCCAGAAGAGCATTTTGGCTTATTAGGGACTTTTGGAGATATGCCTTTAATATAGGTTTATTAAAAGCTAATCCTCTATCTGATATTGTCATTTCTGATATACTTTCTCCTGTTTCTAATAACCATTATCCTAAAATTACAGATGAAAAGATATTAGGAGAACTCTTAAGATGCATTGATGCTTATCCACATTCTTTAATGATAAGGACCGCTTTAGCATTTGTTGCTTTAGTGCCTTTACGTTCAGGCAATTTATCAAAACTTAAATGGAGCTATATAGATTGGGATAATAAAACTCTAGGCATACCTCGCAGTGAAATGAAAGACCATAATAAAAACTTCTCTGATTTTAAATTACCATTATCAACCCAGGCCATAAATATCTTAAATGAAGTCAAAATTTTTACTGGCTGGGGCGAATGGGTTTTTCATTCTGCAGCAAATCCTAAAAAACCAATGGTAGGAGACTCTCTAAGCAAAGCATTGAGAATGATGGGATTTAATGATGAAGCAAGAGGAAGAAAGCAGTTAGTTCATTCTTTTAGAGGAACTTTCAGAAGTCTTGTTGATACTTATCAAAATGAACACAATGCCTCTTTTGAAATCAAAGAAGCTATCTTAGATCATCGCATAGGCAATAAGGTTACTCAAGCTTATGTTCATAAGGCAGATTATACAGAACAAGCAAGACCTTTGTTGCAATGGTGGGCTGATTTTTTAGATAGGGTGAAAAAATCTTGAATTTGTTTATGTGAAAAATAATGATCAGGTTTACAAATATGTTTAGTTATACGTGATGGATATAAACGGTATATTGAGGCAAAAAAAGAAGCTCAAATCTTTTCAGATTTTTAATTTCTAAGCCAATTTAAATAGTAAATTAGGCTCATAATCTCAATAAAGTAAATTAAAATTAATTTACAATTAAAATTTTTTATGATAAAGTCCGAAAATTTAATTTTTAAGGTTTGATAATAATGGAAGGGATTGTTCATACAATAGTAACAAGTGATTGGTTTTCATTGACAATAGGAATATGTAGTGTAATCAGTTTTTTCTTAGCTTTTCGAGCCAACAAAAGAATAACAAAAATCAATAATCAACTTAGCATTAAGGATCAAGATATTTCCATAACTGGGAATAATAATATTACTGCTGGTGCAAATAATGCCATTATCAGATAAGAGTCAAAAACTTTCAGCTATTGGGACAGATAATAAAACAGCAGGTGAAAATTTAATTGATCAATCTATCAATATTAATAATTTTAATATG
>NZ_MLAT01000036.1:1688-3160 GCF_002272795.1 Helicobacter sp. 13S00482-2
ATAATATAATTGAGGATATAGAAAAAGATCTAAGAGAATCCACGAATTTATCTCCTGACGATCTTTGTTATGTTAATTGTGTTGTGTTTTATGTTTTTGCTGAGTGCAAAATATTCAAACCACCAAAGGTAAGCTTATGATCATTACAGAAAAAAATCCACAAAAGAGTCTTTATTTTTTAGGTGCAAAGTTACTTGAATTGTTGAAAGAACAGAATATTAAGTATACACTTTTTCAACTATATCAGGAATTTAAAAAATATCAAAATCTTGAACTCAAAAAATTTGTTTTGTTGCTAGATTGGTTGTTTTTAATTGACTCTATAAAAATCACACAAGATGGATTTATTGTAAAATGTTTTTAGATGAATTGAATATCATGGATTACAATGGTAATGAGATACGAAAAGTCAAATTTAACCCTAAGGGATTAAATCTTATTGTTGGCATTAATGATGAAAATGGCACAACAAACGGTATAGGCAAGACTACATTAATTAGATGCATAGATTTTTGTTTGGGTGGAAAAATTGATCAGCTTTATATGGACAAAGAATTTAAAAACTCTCTCAATGAAGATATTTTTAATTTCTTAAGAATCAAACAGCCTATTTTTGAGCTGATTTTTAGAGATAATTATTTAGGAGTGATTTATAAAGTTCTAAGAAAAATAACTGATACACAGAAAGGATTAAAAGTTGCTGATCAAGTATTTAAAAATAATTCTATATTAGAAGGAGAATTTAACATAATTTTAAAAGAGATATTTTTTAATGATTCAAATAAAATTCCATCTTTTAGACAACTCATACCTAAATTTATTAGGAAAGATGAGGAACAAATAAGCAATGTATTGAAGTTTTTACATTCATCAACAAGCAACCAAGAATATGAGAAGATACATTTATTCTTGTTTGGATTTAATAATAGTTCATTATTGACATCAAAGCTTGAATTAGAGTCTGATTCAAAGAGGCAAGAGAAAATAAAAAAAGCCTTATCTTCAAGATTTAGAGAAACGGATTTAAGGCAGATTTTAGAAATTATTAAAAGAGACTTAGAAGAATTATGCAAAAAAAGGGATTCTTTTCAGATTGACATTAAATATGAAATTGAAGAAGAAAGATTAAAAGAAATTCAACTAGAACTTATGAAAATACAAGATGATTTTTCTAATTTTAATTTGAAAAAAACTATCAATGAGAGGGAATTAAAAGAACTTGAAGATAAAGTTTTTAATGGCGATACTCAGGCATTAAAATTATTATATGAAGAAGCAAAATTTTATTCAAATGATTTAAAAAAGACTTTTGATGAAGTTGTGGTTTTTCATAATAAAATGATTGAAAATGAGGCAAATTATCTAAAAGACAAGATAAAAGAACTAGAAATAAAGATGCTAGAATTAGGAAAAAATAGGGATTATCTATCTACTCAATATTCGCAAATTTTAGAAAAACTATCAAAAACAGG
>NZ_MLAT01000037.1 GCF_002272795.1 Helicobacter sp. 13S00482-2
AAGGAAACATTTTAAGGCTTCTATTCCAGCTAGAGACAATGAACTTAGCCTTTTTTTGATTGTCCCAATTATAATCAATGATACTCCCATCAGGAAATTTATTTACCTGCTCATTACTATTAGGATTTGCAACTTCAAATCCATTCTCTAGTATCACAAACATCACGTATTCAAAGAACTCATCAAAGTCTTCAACCTGATCTTCGAAACTTTCTCTAAAAAATTCTGCTGTATCAATAAAATCCCCTCCTCGTATTGAATTAATAAAATCCATATGTAATTCAATCATATCTTTTAAATATATAATTTGCTTAACGTCTTTAAATCTTTCTGCTAAAATTTCCATTCTTTTCATTGATGCTCATCTTTTTTATCGGCATGTTCTTCAACCACTATTTCTTTTAATTTCAATTTTTTTGCAAGATGGGGAGACATAAGGGCTAAATGATACGTCAAAATGAAATAGTTTGGATCTGAAAATGTCTCAAAAGGAAACATTTTAAGGCTTCTATTCCAGCTAGAGACAATGAACTTAGCCTTTTTTTGATTGTCCCAATTATAATCAATGATACTCCCATCAGGAAATTTATTTACCTGCTCATTACTATTAGGATTTGCAACTTCAAATCCATTCTCTAGTATCACAAACATCACGTATTCAAAGAACTCATCAAAGTCTTCAACCTGATCTTCGAAACTTTCTCTAAAAAATTCTGCTGTATCAATAAAATCCCCTCCTCGTATTGAATTAATAAAATCCATATGTAATTCAATCATATCTTTTAAATATATAATTTGCTTAACGTCTTTAAATCTTTCTGCTAAAACTTCCATTCTCTTCATTTACCTTCACCTTCCTTTGTTGTTTCTTTCCCCTCGTGTACTTTTTTGTTGCTACCCCCTAGAAATTTAGACATATATTTTTTAAATAAATATTTTATAACATCTATGAGATCGTTATTAATCGCTAGAGCAAGTGGATAATGACCATTCTTTGTTTTTAGCCTAACACTAGCTCCAGATTCAACAAGAGTTCGAACAATTTCAAAGTTATCCTTTGGATCAGGGAATTTAATCAAACAAGCCATATGCAAGGGCGTAATATTGTTTTTATTTCCTAGATGAATATCCGCACCCATTTGTAAAAATCTATCAAAAAAGGCTTTTTGTTCAAATATAATAGAAAATAAAATAGGTGTACTTCCTTCTATATTAGTATCATTGATGATCTTTGTAAGAGATGGATATGTTTGAAATAAATAATCTAGTCTTTCTATCTTATTGCTATAGATAACAGAATGCAATATGCTATCTTCTAAATCATTTTTCATAAATAAATCAGCACCTCTTGATAATAAATATTTATAGACCTCAGTTTCTGAATTTTTAATTGAATATTGAAGTAAGGAATCATTATTTTCATCAGCAAAGCGATGATTGATGTCATATTCATTTCTATGGAGTTCTAGAAAATCCTGATCATTACAACAAAGTGCATCTTTGAGTTTTATTTTGAAAGCTTCCTCTGATTTCATTTTTTTAAATAAATATTTTATAACATCTATGAGATCGTTATTAATCGCTAGAGCAAGTGGATAATTATCATACTTTGTTTTTAGTCCAATACTAGCTCCAGATTCAACAAGAGTTCGAACAATTTCAAAGTTATCCTTTGGATCAGGGAATTTAATCAAACAAGCCATATGCAAGGGTGTAACATCTTCTTTATCTCCTAGATGAATATCCGCACCCATTTGTAAAAATCTATCAAAAAAGGCTTTTTGTTCCAACGCAATAGAAAATAAAATAGGTGTACTTCCTTCTATATTAGTATCATTGATGATCTTTGTAAGAGATGGATATGTTTGAAATAAATAATCTAGTCTTTCTATCTTATTGCTATAGATGACAGCGTGCAATATCCCCTCCCCTTCATTATTTTTCATAAATAAATCAGCACCTCTTGATAATAAATATTTATAGACCTCAGTTTCTGGATCACTAATTGAAGATAAAAGCAATGAATCATTATCCTCATCAGCAAAGCGATGATTGATATTATATTCATTTCTATGGAGTTCTAGAAAATCTTGATCGTTATCACAAAGTGCATCTTTGAGTTTTATTTCAAAAGCTTCATCCATTCTTATCCTCGTGTAGTTTTTTCTTACTTCTTGTTTTATCTAGAAGAGATAGAAATTTAGTCATACATAATTCTAAATAAGTATTCTGCGATATCCATAAAATCATTATTAATCGCTAGAGTAAGTGGATAATGACCATTCTTTGTTTTTAGCCTAACACTAGCTCCAGATTCAACAAGAGTTCGAACAATTTCAAAGTTATCCTTTGGATCAGGGAATTTAATCAAACAAGCCATATGCAAGGGCGTAACATCTTCTTTTTCTCCTAGATGAATATCCGCACCCATTTGTAAAAATCTATCAAAAAAGGCTTTTTGTTCAAATATGATAGAAAATAAAATAGGCGTGATTCCTTCTATATTAGTATCATTGATGATCTTTGTAAGAGATGGATATGTTTGAAATAAATAATCTAGTCTTTCTATCTTATTGCTATAGATCACAGAATGCAATATCATTTCTCCTAAATCATTTTTGATAAATAAATCAGCACCTCTTGATAATAAATATTTATAGACCTCAGTTTCTGAATTTTTAATTGAATATTGAAGTAAGGAATCATTATTTTCATCAGCAAAGCGATGATTGATATCATATTTATTTTTATGGAGTTCTAGAAAATCCTGATCATTACAACAAAGTGCATCTTTGAGTTTTATTTTGAAATCAATTGTCATTGGGATCATAATCTTTCCTTATTGCTTCTTTTGATCTATCTTGTCTACGTATCTTTTTATCGTGTGCTTTTCTTTTAGCGTCTTCTCCTCACCCTGCTCAATTTTATGAATCACTCTATGGATTTTATTCTTGATGGATTTAAAACAAGAAATACAAAGTTTTCCAAATGCAAAAACAAACAATATTGATGGCATGGGTAGAATAAATAAATAATAAATTCCATCTATTAAATAGATATGAT
>NZ_MLAT01000091.1 GCF_002272795.1 Helicobacter sp. 13S00482-2
TCTCCTCTCCTTTGTTTCATAACATCTTCTAGAATCTTCACTGTTTCAGGATTTTTGGGTTCATCATGTGGGTTTTCTTCTTTGATTTTGTTTCTGCGTTTTTTGATGAAGGCTCTGAATCGAATGATGAGATTGATGGGAAATAGTAAATAATAAATTATGAGGGCTATTACAAAGGAGTATTTTGGGATATCTCTAAAATCATCATCTAGGTATGGAATCCAAATGAAACATAAAAAAAATAAAAAAGCACCCATAAAAAATATTAAGTTTATCTCATTAAAATTTATATTTTTGAATCCATATTTTATTTTTAGATAAATATAATATATTATAATAATATAATATGATACAATATAATAGAACAGAGTGCCATAGAATAGAATAGAATAACCATCAATATAATAGCTTATTGTTTGTGCAATAGCAACAAATAAGCCAATAATAAAAATAATTATAAATA
>NZ_MLAT01000038.1 GCF_002272795.1 Helicobacter sp. 13S00482-2
ACAATGCAAACAATGCAAATGTTCTAAACCAAAACAATCAAAACCATCCTTTATACTCAAAAGACACAGACTCAAACCATCCTTCTTTTAAAGATATTTTAGATTACAATAACCACCAAGCTTCTTTGGTAAAACAAGAAGATAGGGATAATGCGAAGGTGATGAAAAGACCTTTGAGTAATACTCCAAAGTCTTGGTATGGAACAAATATGGGGAATAATAGAAAATTTCAGCATCAACAGATATTTTTTGAAGATGAAGAGGGTGGGAACATAGGCTTTACAACTCATAGTCGAGCGATTTTTTTTGGAGATGGTGTATTTATGGTAGAAACTGATCCAAATGTTATCAAACTCTATGAAGATACTGATGGTATTCATTATGATGATAGGATTATGAGAAGAGCTGTTGATAACGTGAAAGAGACTTTTAATATGTACTATAAGGCTTGGAATAATAATTGTCAAGCTTTTACTCATTCTGTAGTTTCAGAATATTACAGAATATTATATCAAGAACGGGAGATGAAGATAAAATGATGGAAAGTATTATTTCATTTTTAAATGAATTGAAATATCCTTTTGATCGCGAAAGTGCTTTATTTATATGGTTAATTTTTACTTTTTATAATTTACCAATTCTAATAGTTACGCTTATCATCAATAGTATTTTAGATCAAAAAAAATTCTCTATCAAGATATTATTTTTATCTAATTTTGATTTATTATTAATATGCTTATCGATATATTTAATTAATTTAGTGATATTTTTAGAATTTTATGTAGGATTAATTTACATTATAATATTATTCATCATTATATTTATTTTAATCTTTATATTCATATTTAGAAAAATATTTTTAGATTATTATATAAAAAATAATATATTTAATATTTTATATAATTATATTTCTATTAGTTTTTTATTAAGTTTTTCAAATTTACTGTACATATTTATGGTATATATATTAAATATGATATATTCTTATATTGTATTTCAAAATAAAAAAATATTTCTTTATATTTTAATATTTATTATTTCACTAGTATATTTTATTAGATTTTTACATATATATCTATTTGATTTTATCTATGTTAGAATTTTAATCTATAGTCCTAGTATATTATTGGTATTATCAATCATTCGATTATTGTATTTATTATTTTTTAGATATATGAGGAAGAGATAATGAACAGCAAAATCTTTAAAACAAGATTCTTCTAAAGAATCCAAAAAAGCTCACAAAGAAGAAAACAAACCTGATGACAATGTTCATAAGAGTGAAGAGAACAAGCAAGGGGAACAAACACAAGGAAGCACAACAGACAAACCAACCCAACTTGAGACTAAGACAAAGTTGCCAAATCAAGGTCTTGTTGATGGGGGAGTGAAAAATGGACCAAAAGTTGATGCAGGGAAACAAGGCAAACATGTCCCATCACACAATAATAATGACCTCAATAAATCTCAGTGGCCTGAAGGTGATGATGGGGTTAAGGCAACACAAGAAGCTTGGGTAAAAGGTAAAGAGGTTAATTCAGGTAGGAATGGTGTCAAAAAACGATACAATCATCCTAAATATGGAGAAATAGAAGTTCATATGGACTCGAAAGGAAATATACATGGCTATCCAACAGGAAGATAACGATATTCTTTTACCAAAAATATATTCAATGTGGCCTGAAGGTGATGATGGAGTTAATGTAACACAAGAGGCTTGGGTAAAAGGAGAATTCTTTAATAAAGAACAAACAATAAAGATATACAAACACCCTCAATATGGATACATAAAAGTATTTATGGGAGAAGAAGGCTATATTCATGGATATCCAATCAAAACTTTGTATTCACAAAATTTGATTTCGGTTATAAGGGACTTTAGCGATAAAGATATTGTGAGGTTGTGCAAGTTATTGAGATCAAATCATAGTATTTTTAATTTTGCTCTAGGTAATTATCCATATTCTCCTATTGGATTTGCTGAGAAATTTTGGATAGAGAAGTTCAAGATATTAAAGTTACCAATAGATGCTTTTTCTGATTTTAATTATTCTGTATGTTGGACATTGCTTTTTAGACTCACAAGGCAAGTTCTAAAATTACAAATCTCTATCATCGCCCCTTTTGCTAAAATAGAACTCTTAAAAGATGAATATATTGATGAAAATCTTATAAAACAAATAGAGCATATTTTAATTGAGAATGATTATATATTGTTGAGCGATAAACAACTTCAGTTAGAAGTAGAGGGAATCGAGTTGGATAATTCTCAGAAAAATATTAATGTTTCAAGATGTTTATTTGAGGAGTATTGATTTTACAGATATTTGAGATTTAAATAGAATAGGAGATTAAAATGCTATCTTTATATGATCATGAAAACTCAATCATAGATTATTCAAAGATACCTCTTGATGTCGCCCGTAATCATAATGTATCTAATAATAATTTTTTATGATAAAACTCTTTTTCCTATTACATCTTGATGCATAAAAACCAAGCTATTTTAGATGATGATATCATGCTTATAAGTGCCTTGAATGAGGTAAAGTATGAATTAGTTTTTGTATTAAGTTATCTATCTCATTACTGTTAGTATTATAGTTTAGAAACTAGATTTGATTTTGATTCAAAACAATGGAGTTTTATAAATAAATTTAAGAATAAAAATTTTGTTCAAGCCGAGAATCAGTTTTTACAATTAGATGAGATTAGGGTTTTGGATAGTTTTTTATCAGAGAATAACTATTATTTTATACCAGATGATTTTATCAATCTTGTTATAGAAGACATAGAAACACATGTGTAACTTTGGAGAAGCAAAAATTTATGATGCTTTATTTTTTTGATCTAATTTCAATATAACAACTTCAAATATCTTCTCACCATTGACTCAATTCTCCTTTATAGTCGAATTTTATCTTCCTAATTATTAATATTTATTTAAGTTTTTATTTTTTATAATCCTAAAGGATAACATTTTATTTT
>NZ_MLAT01000003.1 GCF_002272795.1 Helicobacter sp. 13S00482-2
TGCCAATATTGTAATTATATTTCAAATAATAAACATCGCTATAGGTTGAATTTTTAGTGATGTTGAACATATTTGCAAAACTCTGAGTGACTCTACCACAAGCTTTATCTCCACTTAAAAGACATCTGGCATCTCCTGAACTATAAACTTCAGGCCTATTGAGGTTGCCATGATCTGCAGATAAAAGCCTTATATCTGAAGATGATAGAGCTGCTTGTGCTATATCTGCTGTGAATGGCAATAAAAGCGTAGAAAGCACTAATGAAAATAAAGGAAAAAATGCTTTTTTAGAGGATTTGGGATTCACAGGTCTTGAAGGACCATCAGGGGCAAATCCTTCTCTTGTCTTTTTATCAAGACTAGCTTGAGCAGAACATGCTAACAAACTATCCCATTGCTTAGCACTACTATGGTTGTGAAAATCTCCAGAAAATCGTTCATTCCTAGATCTAGCACTCTGAGATTCTCTAGTATGATAAGGGAAATCTAATGATTTCTCAAATTCAAAACCTTCAGTATCGTTAAATTCTTCAGAATGATTTGAACAGGGAGCTTTTAAGAGATCTGAACCCCCCCCCCCAAGAGAATAATTATCACTTACATCGGTATTTTTGGCACTGATGTGCAGTATGGTACGTAAAAAATTCATTGTTGTCATAGGAATCCTTCATCATTTGAGTTGTTGTTGTTGATACATTAAATCCAGTGAAATTATACTGCATTCCAAATAAATAATGTTTAAAACATTCTTAAAAAGTAAGAAAAATCCACAGAACTTGTCATAAAAAAATCCAAAAGTAATCATTCTAAATAAACTTTTCAATCTTACAAATATCGATAAAATGGGAATTTGGAGAGTTGAGAAGACAAAATGATGTATTGAGAAAAGGATAGTTGAATAAAGTGAAAGAATTCTATTCATCACCAGAAATCTCGCTGAATTTAACTCAATTTCACTCCAAATCCCCTCTGATTTGACTCAAAAGTAAATGAAATCTCTGTTTTTTTCATTTACTTTCATTTACTTAGGGATAATCTGATATTTGATAGATAAAAAAGAGAAAGAGAAAAATATTAGAGGATTAAATACGGCATTGATAACCACAATGAATCAATCATTTGTGATTTATTTCTAATAAAATTAATTTATTTTTAAAATTATTTTGAGTATAACTACAACATGCCTTCATCATAAATCAAGAGAGATCTAAAAATTTTAAATACTCAAGGAAATTTAGAAAATGAAAAAAAGACTCTATGTATTTTTAATGTTGATTTTTCCTTTTACTTGTAGCTTTAGTAGTCAGATACCCGATAAAACATCTGCGACTCCTTCTAATAAGAACACGTCTAAAGAAAGTAATATCACTGGAGGATTGTTTTTTGGTCTGAGTCTAGGAAGGGATTCCATGTTGAATGTTCTTAATACCACTGAAAACCTAACTGCGTACCATTACAACAAAGATGGTAAAGAATCTGACAAAAATCCGTCTTTTGATGGTATTAGCGTTGAAGCTAGGTTGGGTCTTATCAAAACAACTGAATTTGTGGGATTGAGAATCTATGGATACTATGGAAAAGCTTGGGATGATATGCTAACACTTGGGCTTAGATACACCCCTTTGAATGCGGCTTCTTACTATCAAACTGCAGATTTGGATGCTGAGTATTATGGCGGAATGATTGATATTTTATTTGGAGACTTTGAAACTGAAGATATGAGTATATATTTTTTTCTAGGTGGTGGGTATCAATTTACTGACTATAAACTCACGGGAAAAGTCTCTTTGGGCTATGAAGATAACAGGCAGTTAGACGATGATATTTATAAATCAAGCGTGAGTGCAAACAAAATGATTCAAAGCCCAGTGGCAAATATAGGGATGGGTGTCATGATAGCTAAGCATCACTTGTTTGAATTTAATTGCAGAGTTTTATTTACAAATCCAACTTTTTTTAATGAGTCTAAGACTCAATTAGTCGGGGTTGCGGGACTCCCTATTTATAAAAAACATATACCTGATGATACCACTATCACCATTAGAGAAAGTATTAGCTATAACTACAATCTAGCTTTGAGCTATATGTATATATTTTAAATAGATCCATTTTAAGGGGTCTATTTAAGTCCTAGTATTCAACGCTTAGGATTTAAAAACTCTCTGAAAAATTCTATCTACATTTTTTGTGTAGTAACTATAATCAAAGCATTCTTTTATAGCTTCTTCTCCAATAATGCCAACTAACTCGCTATCTTGGAGTAGATATTGCAAATACAAGCTCTCTTTAGTATCATTCAAAACATTTTTACCTTGTTTTAGATCCTCCCATACTCTCATCGCATTCCTTTGGACAATTTTATAACTATCCTCTCTGCTAATTCCTTTTTTTGGCAATTCAAGTAAAATTCTCTGAGAAAAAACTAACCCTCCAGTGAGATTTAAATTTTTCATCATATTTTCAGGATACACAACAAGATTTTCAATCAATCCCCTCAAGCGATCAAGCATGAAATCTGTCGTAACAAAACTATCGGGCAATATAAATCTCTCAACAGAGCTATGAGAAATATCACGTTCGTGCCACAAGGCGACATTCTCCATCGCAGGAATACAAAAACTTCTTATCATTCGACAAAGTCCAGTGATATTTTCACTTAGCACAGGGTTTCGTTTATGTGGCATTGCTGAACTCCCCTTTTGCCCAGGTGAAAAATATTCTTCTGCTTCATAGACTTCGGTACGTTGGTAATGTCTGATTGCCACGGCGATTTTTTCACAGGTGCTAGCTAAAAGTGCAAAATCACTTATTAATCTGGCATACCTGTCACGTTGAATGATTTGATTACTTACAGGAGCAGGTTTTAATCCTAGTTCATCGCACACCAATTCTTCTAACTCTATGGGAGTATGAGCCATATTTCCCATAGCTCCACTGATAGCCCCTACAGAGACTACATCCATTGTATGATGAAGAGCGTTTATGTGTCGCCTGATTTCATCATACCATATTGCTAAAACAAGCCCAAATGTAATAGGTTCTCCGTGTATTCCGTGACTCCGACCTACCATTAAGGTATCTTTATATTGAAATGCTCTTTTTTTAATCGCATCTGCTAATAGCTCTATATCTTCTAAAATAATCTTGAGACTTTCCCTCATTTGCAAGGCGAGGGCTGTATCAATACAATCACTCGAAGTGATACCATAATGCACAAACCGTGATTCTGTTCCCAAACTCTCTGAAACAGAAGTAGTAAAAGCGATCAGATCGTGTTTGGTTATTGCTTCAATTTCATCAATTCTTTTAATATCAAATTTAGCATTTTTGCAGATCTTTTCACAATCATCATCAGGAACAAAACCAAGTTTATTCCAAGCTTTTACAACTGCTTTTTCAACTTCTAGCCAAGTAGAATACTTTGCATTCATATCCCATAATTTTTTCATTTTCTCACGTGAATATCTCTCAACCATATGATTCCCTTAAAAAATTATTAATGATGAAGCAAAAAATTTAGTGATGATGATCTTGCCAAAGAAGCCTTGTTAAATCAGGCTTTGGCTTCTTCTAAACGTTGCAAACGCTCCCATCTAGCATTGACATCTTTTTGAAACTGCTCTATTATGTGCTCATTTCCAGGTTTAAAAAGGTGTTTGAATCTTCCTTGAGCAGCTAAATAATCTCTGACTGGAACGATATTTTTTGGTCTGTAGGTGATATTAAGATCTGTTCCATTAATGATTTCAAATAATGGAAAAACAAGACTATCTACTGCCAAGTCACTCATCTCTACAGTATGATTGGATTCAAACTTCCATTCAGTTGTACAAGCACTCATGGCATTGATAAATGTAGGACCTTCAGTATCAATAGCCTGTTTGATTTTTTTATTCATATCTTTCCATTTATTGGGTGCTACTTGTGCAACATAAGGCGATCCGTGTGCAGCCATTACAAACAAAATATCTTTCTTTTTTTCTTTTTTTCCATAACTTGTGCTACCTGCAGGTGTCGTAGAGGTACTTGCTCCTAAGGGAGTAGAGCCACTTCTTTGCCCACCAGTATTTGCATAGACTTCATTATCTAGACAAATATAAGTCATATCATGACCTCTCTCAAAGCACCCGCTAATCCATTGAAATCCAATATCATAAGTAGCACCATCTCCACCAAAAGCCACAAATTTAGGTTTTTGACCTGTGTATTTGCCTTTTTTTGCAAGAGCTTTATACATAGCCTCTACTCCTGCTATCGCAGTAGAACCATTTTCAAATCCAATATGTATCCAAGGAACATCCCAAGAAGTAAAAGGATAGACTGCAGTAGATACTTCCAAACAACCTGTTGAATTCCCTAAAACCAATGGACCATCAACGGCATTCAAAACCTCTCTGACAATCATTCCATGAGCACATCCAGGACATAAAAGATGTGCTCCTTCAAATTTTTCTGCTGATTTGCTAAATTGTTTTAGATTTTTAATTTCTTTTACCATTGCATTCTCCTTAGCAAAAGCTTAGTTTAGGACCTCGAAGTCCTATGAATTGTTGAGTTGGATGAGTAAGCTTAGAAGCTTTTGCGTTTTGATCAAGCTCACTATAAATACTCATTAAATCTACCTGTGTAAGATCTCTTTCACCCAAGCCATAAATATAATTCGAAAGCACAGGGTGCTTGGTTCCTTGCACTTGATAAAGAGAAGCGGCAACTTCGTTAAAAAGTGCCCCCATAGCACCAGCAGGTAGGCTTTTATCCATAATAGCGATTGCTTTGAGGTTTTTGAGGATTTCGCCAAGCTCTTGATATGGAAAGGGTCTGAATACCCTGATTGTTACCACACCTGCTTTGATACCATTTTCACGAGCTTTTTTTGCGGCAACCCTAGCAGATTCAGCTGTCGTTCCTAATGCAAATATAGCAACTTCTGCATCTTGCAAATCATAAGTCTCAACAATATTGTATTTTCTACCTGTGAGATCAGCAAACTCTACAAAAACTTCTTTTATCACACTAGAAGAATGCATTAAAGCATTATGAAGCTGGGCTTTATGCTCAAAATGCCAATCTTCTTCAGCTTGAGCACCATATGTTGCAGGTTTTTGAAAATCAAGGAGCGGATTTTTACTTTGATAATCACCTATAAACTTATAAGCAACTTCATCACTCAAAGGACGAACATTTTGGGCAGTATGCGAACATAAAAATCCATCTTGATTAACGATTGTAGGGATTCTAACATTCATATTCTCGGCAATTTTAAATGCCATCAAATTAAAATCATAAGCTTCTTGAGGATTGCAGGTGCATAGATTTACCCATCCAGCATCACGTCCTAGATACATATCAGAATGATCTCCGTGAATATTTAACGGAGAAGCGAGCGCACGATTCACCAAATTAAGCACAACTGGAAGTCTCATACCAGAAGCCTGATACAAAACCTCTATCATTAATGCAAATCCTTGCGAACTTGTAGCAGTAGCCACCCTACCCCCAGCAGCAGCAGCTCCTACACATCCACTCATTGCGGCGTGTTCAGATTCAACAAGCATGAATTCACCATCAATATATCCATTTCCCACAAAAGTTCCATAATTTTGTATAATAGGCGTTGATGGAGTTATAGGATAAGCGGCAACCACATCAATCTGGGCTTGTCTCATAGCGTGACAAGCCGCTAAATTCCCATCCCACACCTCGATTTCTTGCAATTCCATAGTCTTTGCCATAATATCTCCTTTAGTCTTTTCTCTTCTCTTCTTTTTTTGGCCAATTCTTTAGAGCAGTTTGATTATTTTCATGATCGCTAAACATTAGCAAAGATTTTGGGTTGGTTGGACAAACATCCACACAAATTCCACACCCTTTACAATGCACATAATCTACCCCACTAAGCTTATCATCTCTAGCAAGTATAGCCGCATCTGGGCAATAAACCCAACAATTGAAACAATTAATACATACCTCACTATTATGAACGGGTTTTTCAACTCTCCAGTGTGCCACGCTACTATTAAAAGAGCTATCTGAGGTGTATTTACGATCACTATTATGGGCTTCTAGTTCGTTTTGTGCTTTACCTTCAAATGGAAATAATACTGCTCCGATTTCAAAATCATTCCAACCTTTCATATGAACCTCCTTATCGAACTTCATTATATGCACGCTCTATAGCAAGCATATTTGCATCAATCAATTTCTGAGAAAGCTTTTTGCCCAAAACTTTTTTGAAAGCATTTTTGAAAAATTCAATTTCAAGCATACCTGAAACTTTCATCAACGCACCCAACATAGGGGCATTTGGAATAGGCTTTCCTAGAGTATCAATAGATATTTTGATACAGTCTAGAGTATGCACTTGCTTACCCTTAAGATCAGGTTTTTTTTCGATAAGTTCATCTTTACTCAAATGAGTTGTGATGATGTATTGGGTGGTAGGTTTTTCATTTGCACAAATATCGGTTATAAACGTAAGACCAGGGTCAATCACAAGAACAAAATCTGGATTCATAAATTTCTCATGATTGATAATAGGATGTGAATCAATCCTATTGTAGGCCGTCATCGCCGCTCCTCTTTTTGCAGAACCATAGAGTGCAAACGCCTGTACTTCTTTACCTGTTCCAGCTACGACATCTGCCAAGCCTTTAGCACCCGTGATCGCTCCTTGACCCGCTCTTGAATGCCATCTAATTTCTAGCATAGGTATCTCCTTTATCGTTGTTCGGTTGTTTTGTTAGAAATACAAATCATCTATAATCATAATCTAGGATATCAAATATTTAGCGTAAAAAACTAAAAAATATACGAAGTCTGTATAAACGATACGATTCTAAACTTTTGTGGTGGAATTTTACTATTTCTTAGCTTAAACATACAAAATACAGTTAATGATAATGTAAAATCATAATTTACCTAGTGTAAAAAAGTAGCAATTCAAAGTGTTCTAATAAACTCCACTGCCTCCAATGAATCCTCAAAAATATTTTCACACAGTTTGTATAAATCCTCATAGGCTCCATATCCACACTTCACACCTATAGGATGCACTCCTGCATCTATAGCAGATTTAGCATCAAGAGGAGTATCTCCGATCATAAATACATCTAAGAGCGATGCCTTAGCATCAATTTTATTTTTTGCACACAAGATGGGTTCTTTGTGTGGTTTTGGAAATTGTACATCCTCTATACCAATAACAATTTCAAAATATTTCAAAATATCAAAAAACTCCAAAAGCTCAATAGAACGTTTTGAGGTTTTTGTGCTGACAATTCCCAATCTAGCAAATTCATTAGCTATTTGAACAGAAGAAATTGCATTGGGCAATATTTTTGTTTGTTCCAAAAAAACCTTCAAATAATACTCTCTATAGGAATCCACAAATGAAGTGAGCTTATTCTGACTCGCACCAAAATGAGAAAACATATCGCTCGATGTATGGCCAATTGTTTTTTTGACTTCTTCAAGAGATGGAATTTGAAGTTGATTCTTTTGACAAGAAAAACAAAAACTATTATAAATAGCATCTGTGGAGTCAATCAAAGTGCCATCTAGATCAAATAAAATTATTTTTTTCTTTGCCATAGCGATTTTCCTCCTGTAATTTTACCCGAAAATATACCACACTTTATTTCATACCAAACCACAAGTATAACCACTAAAAAAGCCAAGATTTGAGAAATTGGGTAAGTAATCCATACTCCATCCATTCCGTATTTTTTACTCAAAATAGGCAACAATATAACAAGAAAAACTAAGGTATAGCAAATTGTGATAATAAAAGAACTCTTGGTTCTTTGAACGGATTGAAAAAATATTGCTGAAACAATATTTATTCCAAGCAAAACATACCCCAAATAATAAACCCTCATTGCCTTTATTGTATCTATAATCAAATATGGATCTGTGAGAGCAAAATCTGATTTCAAGAATAATCTCACTAAGTATTTATCAAATCCATAGAACACCAAATAAATGAAAACCGCAATTCCAAAAGAGATGCCAAGACTAAAAACAAAAATACTCTTAACCCGCTTGAGATTCCCCGCACCATAGCTAAAACTTGCAATAGGCTGAATGCCCTGTGCAATAGAAAGTAAAATCGTAAAAAATATGATCCCACTATACATAATGATGCCATAAATTGCAACCCCTCGTTCTCCTGCGATAAGCATTATCGTAGTGTTAAACATCAGCATCACAAAAGCCGCACTAAGTTCAGACACGCACTGGGGTATGCCACTTTTTGCCGAGGAAATAACTGCAGAAAAACTGAAACGATTAATAAAATATAATTTTCCTCTTTTGAATAAAAAATGCTGAAAAAGCACCAAAAAACCTATCCCATGCCCTAAAATAGTCGCCAATGCACTCCCGTAGATCCCAAATTCAAAAACAAACAAAAATAAATAATTTAAGATGATATTCATAAACGATCCGATTATCATCGCACTCATTGCCAAAATAGGCTGTTTGTCATTGATAGCAAAAACATCGCATAAGGGATGCAAAACCATCACAATAGAACCCAAAAAAATTACCTTCAAGTACTCAACAACCAATGGCTTAAGAACTTCGCTACTACCCAATAAAATAGCAATCTCATCTACAAAAAAATAAAGAAACCCGCCAATAACTAAAGAACTAAAAAACACAAAATAAAATACGGAACTAAAAATCAATCTCGCTTTATGAACTTCATTTTTACCTATAAAATATGAAGTTATAGACGCTGCACCAAGTCCAAAAAGTAATTCATACGCAATTAAAACAGGAAAAACTGGCCAACAAATACTCACAGCAGCAAGTGCATTTTGACCTAGTTTTTTGCCTACAAAAATTCCATCCACGGTAGAATACGTAGAAAGTGCAATCATTGCACACAAAGAAGGAATAAAATAATAAAAAAATAATTTCTTTATGGAATCATTTCTGAGATCAATGCTGAACATAAAATCACCTACTTCATAGATTCTTGGATTATAGTTCCATTCCTATAATTAAACGATTAATGAGAGACCAAAATAACCTTAATTAAATAACGTCTAAGTATAAAAACAAGAGAGTAAAAAACAACGATTAAGAATAAGCGGATTAGAAATAGATAGATAACAAAAACAAAAGTCTTTTGCAAGACTTTTGAATCTAAAAAATTATCTTTTTGAGAATTGTGGGCTTCTTCTAGCTTTTTTCTTCCCGTATTTCTTTCTTTCAACGACTCGCGAATCTCTTGTGAGCAAACCTTTTGGCTTTAAGATAGCTCTAAATCCCAAATCATAAGCATTTAATGCCTTAGAAATTCCGTGTCTTAGAGCTTCTGCTTGTGCGGAATAGCCTCCCCCTAGAGTAACAGCTATAATATCTACAGACTTATCTTGTTTAGTAAGAATCAAAGGTTGCATCACCTTCATTTTGATAGCTTCGTGACCACCTAACCACTCATCTAAGGTTTGATTATTGATAGTCATCTTGCCAGTTCCGCCAATGAGCCAAACCTTTGCTATTGCTGTCTTTCTCTTACCTGTTGCATAAATTTTTGCCATTTGATAATTCCTTTATTTGCTTTTTGTAGTTTGGGCTGTATGAGGATGTTCGCTACCCTTATACACTTTTAGTTTCTTTATCATTGCTCTACCTAATTTTGTCTTTGGAAGCATTCCTCTAACAGCTAGATGATAAAGCTTCTCAGGAGATTTTTCTAGCATTTCTTTGAGTGTTTTACTTTTTGTGCTACCAAAATATCCCGAATGCGTGAAATATTCTTTATCTTCAAGTTTCATCCCAGAAAATTTTACCTCGGTTGCATTGATAATGATGACAAAATCACCACAATCCACATTTGGAGTGTAGCAAGGCTTGTGCTTACCTCTTAAAATCGTAGCTACTTCTGTGATCAAACGACCGAATGTTTTATCCTTAGCATCTAAAACAACCCAATCGCGTTTTATTTCGCTAACTTTAGCAGTTTTTGTTATCTCCATAATTATCGCCTTTGATTAATCTATATGATTGAAAAACCGCCATTGTATATGTTTGTATCTTATAAATACCTTAATTTAAGAAATATTTTATCTAAAAGCCTGTTCTTGATATTCCAATATTCGCTTACTTTCAGGAGCAATGGTATATTCCTCATCGTATGCTTTTTGAATCACTGAGCGAATAATATCTCTTTGAGTTTGATAGCTTTTATCTTTGAGAATATCAAGGACAATAGAATAAAATTGTATATCTTGAACAACTGCATTAAAGGCACGATCCCTATCTTGCATATAAAGCTTCTCATCTTTTGCATATTCAGTTATCCAGATCACAATCCTATCAAAAACTTTTGAAGCTAGATTTGATGGCTTTACCATTTTATTTATGATGATTCTAGCTTGTTCAAGCTGTGCTTCAATATTAGGCCTACCCATATAAACAAGCACTGAAAGAAGCAACATTAATGTGTCAATCTTGGATCCAAGCGATCTTGTTTGCCACTTGATTAAAAACTTTTGTAAATAAGTGAATTTTATTCTCTCTCTCATTATCTCATCCATATTTTTTCTAAAAATTTATAAATATCAAGGATTTCTATCTTTAATATATAGGCAACCCTTTTATAAAAATAAGTATGTTATTATATAGAAAACTACACAAAATTTGTGAGGAGAGAACATGAAAATAGTTATTTTAGATGCAAAAACACTCGGAGAATCTGATTTAAGCGTGATAAAGACATTCGGTGAATTCACAATCTACCAAACAACCACTCCTGAAGAAACACTTAAGAATTCTCAAGATGCTGATATTATATTGACAAATAAAGTGGTTCTTGATGCTCCCATATTAGAAAAACTTCCTAAACTTAAGCTCATTTGCGTAACAGCAACTGGAACAAATATCATTGATATGCAAACAGCACAACAAAGAGGGATTATAGTTAAAAATGTTGCTGGGTATTCCACAAACAGCGTGGCACAACATACATTAACCCTAGCATTGAATCTATTATCAAAACTAGCGTATTATGACCATTATTGCAAAAGCGGGGAGTGGTGCAAAAGCGATGTTTTTATGCATATTAACGGTGGATTAACCGAACTTGATGGCAAAAAATGGGGTATCATAGGACTTGGCAACATTGGCAAAAAAGTGGCTTTACTTGCGAGTTCCTTTGGCGGGGAAATTAGCTATACATCTACTAGTGGAAAAAATACCGATACCACCTACCCTCAAAAATCTCTTGAAGTTTTACTTAAAGAAAGCGATATTATCTCTATCCATGCTCCATTGAATGAGAATACGAAAAATCTCATCTGCAAAAAAGAAATCTCTATGCTCAAAGAAGGTGCTATTCTTATTAATGTTGGGCGTGGTGGGATAGTGAATGAAACCGATATGGCCACAGCTTTAAAATCAAAAAATATATTTTTTGCCACAGATGTATTAGAAAAAGAGCCAATGGATAAAAATCATCCATTTTTAAATCCTCTCATTCAAGATAAAATAATACTCACACCTCATATCGCCTGGGCATATGGAAATGCACGAAAAACACTGATTGAAATGGTGATTGAAAATATCAGGACTTTTGTACAAGGAAATCTATGAATGCAACTTTGTTGAGCATACAAAATCTAAATAAAGGTTATGATAGAACTCAAATATTACATAACATCAATCTAGAAATTCCTTCAAATAAAATCATCGGATTATTGGGACCTAATGGTGTAGGAAAAACAACATTGATAAAAATTTTGGCAAGTTTATTAAACCAATATAATGGAAAAATACTTATTGATGGACATAAACTAGGTATTGAGAGTAAAAAAATTATCTCCTATCTTCCTGATACTAGCTATTTGAATGAGAAATGGGATGCTCAAAAGATTCTAGATTTTTTTAAAGATTTCTTTGAAGATTTTCAATATTCAAAATCACTAAAGCTTCTAAATCAATTTCACATTCCTTTAAATAAGCCTTTCAAGTCTCTATCAAAAGGAACAAAAGAGAAGCTACAACTCATAACAACTCTTTGCCGAAATGCCAAGCTTTATCTTTTCGATGAACCCATTGCTGGTGTAGATCCCTTAGCACGTCAAGAGATATTTGATCTGATATTGCAAAATCGCAACACGCAATCAAGTGTGATTATTTCAACTCATTTAGTATCTGATATTGAAAAATACGTGGATATGTGTATTTTTATCAAAGAAGGCAAAATCATTAAATTTGGAGATGTCCAAAGCATTAAACAGAACTATATGAATCTAGAAGAAGCCTTTAAGGGGAGTTTCAGATGAGAAAAATATTCAAATATGATTTTTTAGATAATTATCTTGGGATTTTCTTCATCAATACATTATTGTGCATTTCCATACTAGGAATTGGATTTTTTTCACAAGAAGAATATGCTAGGTATTTTGTTTCAGATATGATCAATATGATTTGTTTCATCATTTTAATTGTGAGTGGTTTTTTATGGATAGTATTTTTTATTTTGGGGGTTTTAGATTCTATCAATAAAAAAATGTTCTCCTCTCAGGGATATTTGACCTTTTCTTTACCTCTAAAAATTGATGAAATATTAATTCCAAAGATACTTATAAATGTTTTTTGGGTGGCTTTTAGTTCGATTCTATTGGCTTTAACTCTATATATCAGTACTTTTTGGAATCACTATGGAATACTAAATATATTTTTTAAGCAGTTTATAGCAGGTATTATCTCGCATCCTATTTGGATTTTTTTAGCATATATAAATTTTTTGGTTTGGGTGGCTTTATTTTTGGTTAAATTTTTATTTATTCTTGGAATATTAAATATTGGTAGAATTAAAAAACATCGCCTAATGTTTGGAATCATCATATTTATAGTGCTGCAAGTCATTTTGGAAATCATCAAAAATCAATTTTCTATTTTTGTTCCAAGCATTAAGGACTTTTATAATTTATTTGCGATGAATGCCTCAGGGCTTTATGATCAAGGTTATGGAATACAAATTCTCATCAATATAGCTGAATTAATTATAATGTATATTCTTGCACGTTATTTGATAAAAAACAAACTAGAGCTAGAGTAGCTCTAGAACAAATCAATGCTTTAAACGAAGGATTTGCTTACAGAATCGGCAAATATATTTTGCATTCTCATGTTGTATTTTTGTATGAATTTCAAGGGGAACTTCGTGAATTTTATTCTTGCAAGAACAAGTATAGGGGTATTTTTCCACATAAGCACTCAAATGTTTTTCAGCAAATGTTCTATCTTTGCAATACTTTCTTATAAGCATATCTTCTTTGAGAATATGCTGCAAAAGCCATTCTTTAGCGATAACTCCAATTTTTTCCTTCAAATCATTTGCAGAATGGACTTCTTTTACACACTTAGAAAAATCAATGATAATTTGACGATGATGTTTTTTATGTTCATCTAATGCAGGATAGCCAATAGAAATCATATAATTCTCTTCATCCCTAAAGTGATCACGCATGTATTCAAAAAATTCTTTTAGAACCTCTTTTATTTCATCTTTTGAGACAGAATGATTGACCATCAAATAAGCTTTTTGGGCTAAATCAAAGAGCTTTTTATGCTGTGTGTCAATCATCTCATTATCAACACTATAGCTTTCTTCCCATTTTGGAAGCAACAACTCTATCTCCTCGAATTTTTATTTCATTCAAGCATATCAAAAAAATTAAAAATAAACAATAAAATTTAAATTTAAAAGAATATAAAATTTTATTTTATTTTAGGCTAGACTTGTTATATCCCTTGATCTATCATCGCATCAGCAATTTTTCTAAATCCTGCTATATTTGAACCCAAAACAAGGTTGGTGGGATCTCCAAACTCTTTGGCAGTTTCAGAAGATTTTACAAAGATGCTCTCCATAATTGAATGCAATTTCTTATCCACACTCTCAAAATCCCACGAATACATACTTGCATTTTGTGCCATCTCCAAGCCACTCACAGCTACTCCTCCTGCATTTGCAGCTTTTCCTGGCCCATAGCATATCTTTGATTTCAAAAACAACTCAATGGCTTCAATAGTAGATGGCATATTCGCACCTTCACTCACACATTTGCAACCATTTTGTAAAAGAGTTTTTGCATCATAGAGATTGAGTTCATTTTCTGTAGCACTTGGAAATGCAGCAAAACAAGGAATGCTCCATACAGGATGTGTACCTTCTTGATAATCACTAATTTTGATGTATTTGCAATCAGATTTTATTTTTGCATATTCCTCTAAGCTTTCTCTTCTTTTTTCTTTGATCTCTTTGAGCAAATCCAAATCAATTCCATTTTTATCATGAATCGTTCCTTTAGAATCACTGACACTCACAGGTATTGCATCAAGATGATAAAGTTTTTCTACAGTATATATAGCGACATTTCCACTCCCTGAAACCGTGCAAATCTTTCCACTAAGAGATTCACCCCTTTCTTTAAGCATTTCTTGTGCAAAATACACACAGCCATAGCCAGTAGCTTCAGGTCTAGCCAAACTCCCTCCCCAAGTTAATCCCTTTCCAGTAAGCACTCCATCAAATCGATTTGTAAGTTTTTTGTATTGACCAAAAAGATAGCCAATCTCCCTAGCCCCTACCCCAATATCTCCAGCAGGAACATCAGTGCAAGCACCAATATGTCGATACAATTCATTCATAAAAGCTTGACAAAACCTCATCACCTCAGCATCGCTCTTTCCTTTTGGATCAAAATCACTCCCACCTTTTGCTCCACCCAAAGCAAGTGTAGTGAGTGAATTTTTAAAAACCTGTTCAAAACCCAAAAATTTAATGATGCCAGAATTCACGCTAGGATGAAATCTAAGTCCGCCTTTATAAGGCCCTATAGCCGAGTTAAATTCAATTCTATATCCTGTATTAGCTTGGACTTCTCCTTCATCATTCATCCAATCCACGCGAAAAGCAATCTCTCTATCGGGCATAACCATCCGCTGCAAAATTGCATTATCTTGATATTTTTTATCTTTTGCAATCACGGGTTCCAAAGACACAAGAACTTCTTGCACGGCTTGGTGAAACTCTTTTTGATCTGGATAGTTAGTTTTAATCATCTTGATTATATCTTGCGTATACATCATTCCACCTCTTATTGAAATTTTTATATAACTTAATTGTATCGCAACAAATCCAAAACAAATAAAAAAGTTTTGAAAGTCAATAATTTCTTTTCAAATCCATTCCTGCATACATTTTTGCAACTTCTTCTCCATAACCATTGAAGAGCTTTGTAGGGATTCTATCAAATGAAAAGCCTTCGCCTATGAAACGTTCATTTGCTTGAGACCACCTAGGATGAGGAACATCAGGATTAACATTGGCATAAAACCCATATTCAGAACTATCAAGCTTATTCCAGGTAGAAATTGGCATTTTTTCAACCAAAGTCATCCTAACAATAGATTTTATGTTTTTAAAACCATATTTCCATGGAACCACTAATCTCAATGGAGCACCATTTTGATTGGGGAGAACTTTACCATACATTCCTACAGCTAACATCGTGAGTAGATTTTTTGCCTCATCTAACCTAAGACCTTCTTTATATGGGAATTTTATATAAGCAGCTATAGATGGATTTTTTATTGCGGGCATATCTTCTTGCACCACCGTTTCAAATAAAACAAACTTAGCATTACTCTTGGGTCTAACAAAATCAATCAATTTTCCTAACTCAAATCCCAACCAAGGAATATTCATACTCCAAGCCTCAACACAACGAAAATGATATATCCTTTCTTTGAGACCAAATCTTTTAATCATATCCTCCAAGGAGATCTTGATGGGTTTTTCCACCTCGCCATCAATCACTAGATCCCAAGGACTAGTTTTCAAAACTTCTGCACGATGATATGGATCATCTTTTTGCATTCCAAATTCATAAAAATTATTGTAAGTTGTAGCTTTTTGATAGGGTGTTAGTGGGGTTTTGTTAAACTCTAAATCTATTTTGTAAGGATAATTGTTTTGATTAATTTGTATATTTTGAGATGCATTTGCCTCTAAAATATCAATTCCTGCAACACTGCTTAAACCCAAAATCCCCATCAATTTGAGAATATTTCTACGTTCATTGTAAATATCCTCAGGAGTGATCAAACTTTCTTTTATTTCATAAGATTTTTTTATTCTTGATAACATGATGTTTTCCTAAGCTAGATTTTATTTTTAATCATACATTGTTTTTGTACAATTATGATAAATCATTCAAAGGGTAAAAATGGATTCTTATGAGTATGGCGAACTATTAAAAGAACTCAAAAATAAATGTGAAAATATCGCCAAAATTATCAAGCCTGAAAATCTTCAAAAGCGACTTGGTGAAATAATACAAATGCAGCAAGATCAAGACTTTTGGAATGATGCAAAAAAGGCAGGAGAAATCAGTAAAGAAAAAGTTAAGATTGAACGCATATTAAAAACTTACGATGATGCGAAAAATTCGATTGATGACTCCAGTGAGCTCTTTTCTTTGGTCTCTTCTGATAATGACTCTTCAACTCTAGAGCTTTTATTCCAAGAGGCTCCTGAACTAGATTCTAGAATAAAAAAAGTAGAAATAGAAGTGATGTTGAGTGGAGAAAATGATGGTGCCAACGCAATTGTTACAATACAACCTGGTGCAGGAGGCACTGAAAGTCAGGATTGGGGAAGCATTCTGTATCGAATGTATTTAAGATGGGCTGAACGAAGAGGATTCAAAGCAGAAATTTTGGATTATCAAGATGGAGAAGAAGCAGGAATCAAGGGAGTAGCATTTCTTATCAAGGGTGAAAATGCTTATGGCTATATGAAAAGTGAAAATGGCGTACATCGCTTAGTAAGAATATCTCCTTTTGATGCAAATGCAAAAAGACATACAAGCTTTGCAAGTGTGCAAGTTAGTCCTGAGGTTGATGATAATATCGATATTGTTATTGAAGAAAAAGATCTAAGAATAGATACTTATCGGGCAAGTGGTGCAGGAGGACAGCATGTAAATAAAACAGAATCTGCTATCAGAATCACGCACCTCAGTACGGGAATTGTGGTGCAATGCCAAAATGATAGAAGTCAGCACAAAAACAAAGCTACTGCATTAAAAATGCTCAAATCTAAACTCTATGAACTTGAACTTGAAAAACAAAATGCCTCAAATACAGGAGAAGAAAAAAGTGAAATTGGCTGGGGACATCAGATCAGAAGTTATGTTTTAGCTCCCTACCAACAAGTCAAAGATGCTCGAAGCAACATCGCTTATAGCAATGTTGAAGCAATACTTGATGGAGATATTGATGAAATAATAGAAGGTGTTCTAATATCAAAAGCTTAAAATTAATCTAAAATGTACCAAAAAAAATTTATAATGTTAAGGTTAAATCTGAAGGAGAACCAATGACTCAAGAAGAACTAGATGCTTTGATAATGTCCAATGAAACCGATTTGGATGTAGAAAAAACTCCCCAAAAACAATCTGAAGAAGATGCACAAAAGCCCCAAGAAGAATTTACTGCGGGTTTTATTGATCCTAATAATTATAAAGTCGAAGCAGGTAAAAAATGGCCTCCTCCTCCTCCTACAGATGATCACAAAGTTGTTCATCAACTTGATGATGTCACCAAAGATTCAGAAGCAAAAGCAAGTGAAATATTTGATCAACTTGACAACATCAGTTCTAGTGCTGAAAAAATCATTAAATCCTCTAAAGAGATCAAAAAATACTTTGAAAAGCATCAACAGATTTTTGAAAAATTGTCTGAAAAATTCCCAAAAATAAAAAGCTTTAGCGATTCATTGGAAGAATCAAAAAAGATCTCAGCTATCTTAAAAAATATCCTAGATGATGCCAATGATTGCTCTGATGCTTGTATGCAAGCAATGGATATTATGCAGTTTCAAGATATTCACAGACAAAAAATTGAACGTGTTATTAATGTAATGAGAGCCTTAGCTCAATATATGAATTCTTTATTTGAAGGCAAGATTGACGATTCTAAACGGGTAAGCTCTGCAGTCTATATAACAGGAGATACCAAAGAAGATATGGCAAGTGAAGATGATATTGAAGCCCTAATTGCATCATTTGGGAAAAAATAATGTCTCATAATTTGTCAAAAAGAGTTCAACTGCTCTCTCCAGCTGGCAATCTTACAAAACTAAAGATTGCTATTGATTATGGTGCAGACGCTGTTTATGGGGGTGTGAGTCACTTCTCATTACGCAATCGTGCAGGAAAAGACTTCGATCTAGAAAGCTTCAAAAAGGGTATTGATTATGCACATTCTAAAAACAAGAAAGTATTTGTAACCATCAATGGTTTTCCCTTCAATTCCCAACTCAAGCTCCTTGAAAATCATATCGCCAAAATGGCAGAATTATCTCCAGATGCTTTTATCGTAGCAGCACCTGGAGTGGTTAGATTAAGTAAAAAAATTGCTCCTGAAATTCCTGTGCATCTCTCAACTCAGGCAAATGTTTTGAATGTATTGGATGCAGAAGTTTTTTATGAGATGGGCGTAAAAAGAATCGTTGCTGCAAGAGAACTTAGCTTAAAAGATGCGATTGAAATAAAAAAATATCTTCCTGATCTTGAATTAGAAATTTTTGTACACGGAAGTATGTGTTTTGCATTCTCAGGTAGATGCCTAATATCCTCTCTTCAAAATGGACGTGTTCCCAATAGAGGAAGTTGTGCGAATGACTGTAGATTCGACTATGAATATTATGTAAAAAATCCGGATAATGGCGTGATGATGAGATTAGAGGAAGAAGAAGGAATTGGAACCCACATTTTTAATTCAAAAGATCTCAATCTAGCTAGTCACATCAAAGAAATTTTAGATTCTGGAGTTATTGATGCTTTAAAAATTGAAGGAAGAACCAAATCAACATATTATGCAGGACTTACAGCCAGAACTTATAAATTAGCCATTGAGGATTATTATAAGGGTATCTATAGACCTGATTTTTATCAAAATGAACTCCACACTTTAAAAAATCGTGGATTCACAGATGGTTATTTAATAAGAAGACCTCATGAAAAACTTGATACCCAAAACCATCTAACTGCAATCAGTGAAGGAAGTTATCAGGTTAATGGTGAAGTAAATGAAGATGGAAAGTATTTTTTATGTAAATACACCACTAAGGTGGGTTATCCTTATGAAATTGTGTTTCCCACCGACAAACAAATCAAATGTGTCGAGAACGAAATTGGCAAAATTTACCAAGAGGGTGAAAAATTTTATCTTATTTTGAATAAGATTATTTTGGAAAACAACAAAGAGCTCACAGAAATTCATAGTGGTAATATAAACCCTATCTTGCTTCCTGAAATCTTGCCTCCATATACATTTTTGAGGGTAAAAACAAATTAAAGGAGTCCAAATGGATTTTATATCAGTTGTCATGGGAAGTAAAACCGACTGGGGCATTATGAGTGAATGTATTGAAGTATTCAAAAAATTTGATGTAAATTTTGAAGTGATCATTAGCTCTGCACATAGAAGCCCTAATCGCACCAAAGATTATGTTCAAAAAGCAGAAAAAAAAGGTGCAGTAGTTTTTATTGCCGCAGCAGGTATGGCAGCTCATTTGGCAGGAGCAATTGCATCTCAAACATGTAAGCCAGTCATTGGGGTGCCTCTAAGTGGTGGTGCCCTAGATGGAATAGATGCTCTTTTATCTACAGTTCAAATGCCCGCAGGAATGCCTGTAGGAACACTTGCTATTGGTAAAGCGGGGGCTATTAATGCAGCTTATATGGCAATGCAAATCTTGAGTTTAAAAAATACAGATTTAAGTGCAAAACTCATAGAAGATCGTATTAATAAGGCAAAAAAGCTTGAACTTGATTCCAAAGAAATTGAGATTTTGCTGTAGGATTTTGATTCTTTGAAATTTTTGACCATTTATTTTTATTGATTATTTTAAAAATTTATGCAAAAATTACTCAACCATATAGAGAAAGGCACAAATGGAAAATACTCCAAATCCTACTTGGCTAAGCCTAAAAGAGTTTGTCAAACTCTCTGGCATTGAAGAAAAAAGAGTTTTAGAACTCATCAATGAGGGTGCTATTATCAGCAAAACTCATAAAAATACCCTCTTTATAGATGCTTCAAGCGGTGCTCAGAGTATCGTTAAAAGTGTGGAAAATAACCTTGTGTCAGCTGATATGAGTGGAAATTCTTTAGATCCTGTGTTCGTGGAAAAAACCATCAATACTATTTTAGGACTTCATGATAAGGTCATTAGTGCAAAAGATGAAACTATTGGGGCTTTTAAAAATGAAAATATTTTTTTAAAAGATGCTCTCATATCAATGCAAGAAGTGTATGATGATGATAAAAAAACAATAGACACTATAAGAAATGAACTACAAAAAGCAAGAGAAGAAATCGAATTTATGAAAAGAAAATATCGTCTGATGTGGGGAAAAGTCTCTGGATTAACTGGAGGTAATGGGCGTGAAAATTGAAAAAGAGTGCCTTGCATGTCTGCAAAAACAGTGTGAACAAATAATGGAACTCACTTCTCAACCTCAAGAAATCAAAAAAAGAGCTAAAAAGGCTATTGAATCTTTGACCCAAGCATTACCTAATAAAAATCTTCCTCCGCCAAAAATTGCCATTGATGTTTATGAAAAAATTACCTCCATCACCTCCATAAATGATATTTATCAACCCATCAAAACTCTGTGCATTCAAAAAGCAAGAGATATAGTAGATGATTTATTATCAAAGAAATCTCCTTTAACCAAACCAGAAGATGAGCTAGAATGGGCCCTGAAGGTTTCTGCACTTGGAAATATTATTGATTATGGAAGTGCAACAAAATTTGATATTAAAAATGAACTATTTGATACTTCTAAGATGGATTTTGCCATCTTTGATTTGATGAACTTTTACAAAAAACTACAAGATTGTAGAACCTTACTATATTTTGGAGATAATGCAGGTGAAAATATATTTGATGAAGTACTTATCTCTACAATAAAATACATCTTTCCTAACATAAAAATCACCTATTTTACTAGAGGGGCTCCGATTATCAATGACATAACACTTGGTGATCTGAACTCTCATCTAGAATGTCAAAAAATATTCAAACTATGCGAGGTGAAAGATAGTGGAGTAAAAAGTCCAGGATTTATCTATGAAGATGCTAATGCCTCTACACAAAAATTATTTGATACAGCAGACATTATTCTTGCAAAGGGAATGGGAAATTTTGAATGCTTAGAAAATATTCCTGACTCTAGAATATTTTTATTATTTAAAATTAAATGCGATGTGGTTGCCAATCATCTAAAGATACCTTTAGGAAAAATGATGTTTAGACAAAATATTTAATAAAAGGAGTTTGAATGAAAAAAGTCATTTTAGGATTAACAATAATATTAATAAGTTTTAATCTAGCATATTGCACAGAAGAGAGCCAAGATACAGACACTCAAAAGAAAGCAATATCTGAAAAAAACTCTGAAGATACTCATTCTGATCTTAATCAGACCTCAGAAGAAAATCATCAAAAAAACACTTCAGATGCTAAAACATCTAAATGGGGATACAATATTTGGGGACCTATGGGCATCTTAAAGATGATTGATTTTAAAGATAACAATCAAAATTTTGCTAAAAATGGAATTCTTGAAGTTGTTATGATGGTAGGACCCACTTATGAAATCATTAAAGATTTAAAAATTGGTGCAAATATTGGCATAGGAGCACAATTTGACATCAATAAAGCTTCTTATGTAGTTCCAATAGAAACAAATCTAATCTATGACTTTAACAAGCAATACTCCATTTTTGGTGGATTAAATTATAGCTATGGTGGTCTCATCAACGATATAAGTATCTATGTAGGGACAAACTTAAAAGGGTATTCTTTGCGATTAGGATACATTCCTTATGCTTTTAGCAATACAAGTTCTCCAAAACTAACAGGTTCTGGATTCTATTTTAGCTTTGCTGGACTTTTTTTATAAGTTTGCAAACCTAAAAACCATGCCAATCTTTACAAAACTTCACTATATATTTATTTATACAACCATTTTTTATTTTTTTTAAATAAATGGTTGCTATAATCATACACATCTTAAAACAAAAAGGAGATTTTATGGCCATTTCAAGAAGAAATATATTGAAAGGTTCTGCAGGAGTTGCATCCTTAAGTGTTTTGGGTTCATCCCCATTAGGTGCAGTTGGGGTATTTAAAAAAACTGAAATGATCCCACATGCAACACACTTTGGACCTTTTGTTGCAAAAGTCGAAGACGGGGTAATTAAGGATATTATTCCCCAAAAAACAGATGTCAATCCATCTATTATGGTCAAAGGGTTAATTGATAGAGTTTATTCAGATACAAGAGTGAAATATCCTTGTGTTAGAAAAAGCTACCTAGAAGGAAAGAGAAACAATAAAGAAAAACGCGGAAAAGAAGAATTTGTGCGTGTTAGTTGGGATGTAGCACTTGATCTTGTAGCAAAAAAGCTAAAAGAAATTCCTCGTGAAAATATCTATAATGGTAGTTATGGTGGTTGGGGACACGTAGGAAGACTACATAACTCCAATATCGTGGCAGGAAGGTTTTTTAATACTACATTAGGTGGTGCAGTTGGAACAGATGGAGAATATAGCAATGGTGCAGCTGGTAGAGTAAATCCTAGCATTATGGGTGATATGGAAGTGTATTCTCTCCAAACTTCACACGAAGAAATGATTGCTAATTGTAAAGTTTATGTACTTTGGGGAGCTGATTTGTATAAATGTAACAAAATAGATTTCGTTGTGCCTAATCACGTCAATGATGTGTATTATCCCAAATACAAAAAAGCTGGAATTAAATTTATCTCTATTGATCCAATTTATACAGAGACTGCACAGATGTTTGATGCTGAATGGATTAAAATCAGACCCAATACGGATGTTGCACTAATGCTTGGTATGATGCACTATCTATATACATCTGGAAAATATGATAAAAATTTTATTGCTAAATACACAGATGGTTTTGACAAATTCATTCCTTATGTTTTAGGTAAAGCTGAAGACAAAACACCTAAAACACCAGAATGGGCAGAGAAAATAACAGAAGTTCCTGCAAGTAAAATAAAAGAACTAGCCGATCTTTTTGTTTCTACTCGAACTTTCCTAGCAGGTAATTGGGCAATGCAAAGAGCTCATCATGGCGAACAAGCAGACTGGGCACTCATAACACTAGCAAGTATGATTGGTCAAATTGGGCTTCCTGGAGGAGGATTTGGCTTTTCTATGCACTATGCAGGAGGAGGACAAGCAAACTCAGGCTATAGAACTACTCCAGGCTTATCTCAAGGAAGAAATAGAGTAGAAACCTCCATACCTGCTTCTAGAATTTCAGAAACAATTCTAAATCCTGGAAAAGAAATCAATTTTAAGGGCAAAAAAATTAAACTACCAAAGATAGATATGGTCTATGTTTGTGGTGCTTCTTTACTAGGACATCATCCAAATACAAACGAGCTTATTGAGGCTTTGAGAAAAGTTGATACAGTTGTTGTGCACGAACCTTGGTGGACACCTTTAGCAAAGATGGCCGATATTGTGTTCCCTTCTACCTGCACATTTGAGAGAGATGACATTACCTCTGGAGGCACATATTCTAGAAACGTAATTTATGCGATGAAAAAAGTTATTGAGCCCGTATATGAGTCAAAAGATGATTTTGAAATATTCAGACTCCTTGCCAATAGACTTGGGGGAGAAAAAGTTGAAAAACGCTACACAGGTGGAAAAACTTATATGGAGTGGATCAAAGGATTTTACGAAAAGAGCGATGGTCCAGTATTTAAAGACTTCGATAAATTTTGGAAAGATGGTTTTGTCGAATTTGATATTCCAGAAGAGGCTAGAAAATATGTCAGACACGCTGAATTTAGAGCAGATCCGATAGAGAATAAACTTGCAACAGAAAGCGGTAAAATCCAAATATATTCAGAAAAGTTTGCCTCTTATAAACTGCCTGATTTTAAGGGTCATCCTACCTGGTTTGAACCTGCTGAATGGCTAGGATCTAAAGAAACAAAAAAATATCCCTTTCACCTAGTATCTCCTCATCCAAGATACCGCGTTCACTCTCAACTTGATAATACTTGGATTCGAGATATATATAAAATACAAGGACGCGAACCTGTGATGATAAATGACAAAGATGCTAAAAAACTTGGTATCGAGCACGGGGAAGTGGTTGAAGTATTTAATGGCAGAGGAAGACTTCTAGCTGGTGCATTTGTAACTTCAAATATCAGATCTGGAGTTGTAGCTATTCAAGAAGGTGCTTGGTATGATCCAGAAGATAAGAAAGCAGATAAGCCAAGATGTAATGCAGGGCACGCAAATGTTCTTACATCCTCACGTCCTACTAGTGAAATGGCTCAAGCGGTCTCTTGTAATACAACGCTTGTAAATATTAGAAAACTTGGCAAGAATGAAGTGGTCACGCCTTATAAATCAACATCAGTACCTGATATAATAGGAGCATAACAATGAAAAAAATCACGATTTTATTTTTTATATTTTTTGGTGTTTTGCTATCAGCAAAAACGTTTTATGTAATGGACAATACCAATGCGTATGACAAAGATGGAAAAGCTATCATAGGGACAATCCTCAGAGGAACTCCAGGAGAGAAAATTGGAGAGGCAAATGGGAAGGTTATCATCAAAGTTAAAGGCTATCTCAAGCCAAATGATACGACAACCTTATATGGGACAAAAAATCTCGAATTACCATTTATCAAACTCAAAAATACAAAGGTGAGCTCTGATACTTTGGAGGTTGCACTTCCAAAAAATGAACTCACCGAAAATCAAAGTGATGCTTGGGCGGATGCAGAGTTTTTGTATTATGACACCTGCTCAATGTGTCACGCTGCCCACGCTCCAAAGGAACACAATATGATGGAATGGGACGGTTTATTTACAACAATGAGAGCATTTGCAATGCCAACAGACAAAGATGCTGATATTATTATCCAATATCTCAAAGCACACGCAACCGATGGTTATGCAACCGATGATGAATGATACTCATCATCTTTTATCTAACTAGATCAAAGCATTTCTGAAGACAGACCAATTTTTAACATTGTGTTGTCTTTGGAAAGCTAAAGTATTTAGCATGAAAGTCGCTATTTTAAATTATAACATTGGGAATTTGGCAAGTGTAAAAAATGCACTTCAAAATACTCGTATTAAAAATATTCATGTTGATATACAAAATAATCCCGACAAGCTTCTAAATTATGACAAAATTATTCTTCCAGGAGTAGGAGCCTTTGCTGATGCAATCGCTTGTTTTGAGAAATCAGGGTTAAAAGAACCTTTCATTGAGTTTGTTAAAAGTGGAAAATTTGTTCTAGGTATTTGTCTAGGCATGCAACTTTTATTTGAAAAAAGCTTTGAATTTGGAGAACATATAGGACTTGGAATCATCAAGGGGGAGGTCATCAAATTTGATTCACAATCTAGACTTAAAATTCCTCATATAGGCTGGAATACTTCTACCTTCAAAAATCCAAATCACCCTTTATTAAAAAATATCAACAATGATGTCTATTTGTATTTTGTCCATAGCTACCACGTAAAATGTAAAAATGAAAATGAAATTCTAGCTACTTGCGAATATGGGAAAGTTTTTCCCTCAATTGTTGCCAAAGAAAATATACTAGGTATCCAACCTCATCCTGAAAAATCACACAATAATGGACTAACAATACTAGAAAATTTTTTAAGTTTATAGATTCAGGTTGATTGGATTATGCTTCAAATATAGCTTCAAATTTTTCGACTAAAAACGTTGGATTATAGCTCATTTTTGCCCTTCTTAGACCTTCTATTCCGAGATCTTCTTCTCTGTTTGCAAAAGCAATAGAACTAAATTCATTAAGCAAAAGCTGTTGATTAATGATCTGATAGGCTCCGCGATAATTTGAATCAGCTTTTTCAATATGAATGACTGCCATTTCTGAATTGATAACTTCACCAAAACTAAAACCTACAATATCACCACTCACACTAACAAAACCGCCTTTAAATCCTAAGGATTCATAATGGTTTAAAGCATTCATAATGCCAATATTTTCATTTTTCAATCCTTCGCTCACTTCTCCTTGTGTTTGAGAAAACCATTTTTTCCATATAGAGAGAACTTTATCTTTATTGCTCTGATTGATGCTTTCATAGGTAAAATCAGGGTAATTTTGCAAGAACTGATTCAGATGATTTTTCTTTTTATGGTATTTTCTTCCAGAAAGCTCAATGAGTTCTTTAATGCTGTAGATATAATCACTCCTATCTCGGTTAGGCTTAAAAGAAAACAATCCATCAAAGGATTTCTGAAGAGCCTGCAAGGATTTTATTTCTAGGGAATGAAATTCAAGTCTTTCTTTTTTTTCTTTGCAATCTTTTATGAGTTCCTGAATACATTTTATTTTATCATCTTGGGTTCCGCCAATAGGATAAAAATAGAAAGGTTGCTGGTCTGCTCCATAACAAGTGCGGATTACCAAAGAATCTTTTATGATCGCAAAACTTATTTCTCTGGCCTGATGCCATATATAGAGATTCCCAAAACTAATATCAGATAGATAAAAAAAATCCTGTTTTAAATAAGAGTCAAATAGTGCCTTATCTTCTAAAGAGATTTTTTTGTATTCAATCATTCTTCAACCTTCCATTTTAACGTAGCTGCCAAGCCATTTAAGTTCATTTTTTCGCAATTCAAATAATTTTTTGATATGTTCATCTTCTCTGTGTCCATCAAAATCAATGTAAAAGCCAAAACTAAAATCTGATTTAGTTTTGATGGGTCTTGAATCAATTTTGGTCAAATTGATACCCATTTTTGCAAAATCTTTGAGCAATTCAAGCAATGTTCCAGATTTATCAAAATCACTTAGATTTGCAAACACAGATGTCCTGTCTTTTCCACTAGCCTGATTAGAAAAATCACTAATGATAACAAAACGAGTTTTATTATCATTAGAATCTTCAATGTTATCAAACATTATAGGTAGATGGTACAATTTCCCTGCAATTTTTGAGCAAATAGCAGCAGAATTTTTATCTTCTTTGGCAAGTTGTGCTGCTTTAGCAGTGGAATCCACAGGAACACGATCCACTTCTCCTAATTGATGAGATTCAATAAATTTATTACATTGTCCAAAAGCAATATCTTTAGAATAAATACGTTTAATATCTCTGATATGTTCACACTCGCTTACAAAACTATGATGAATAGGCAAAATAATCTCAGCAATGATTTTCAGATCTGAATTAGCTAGAAAATCTATCGTATCTCCCACCATTCCATTAGTATTATTTTCCAATGGAATCACTCCATATTTTGCACGTTTAAGCTCTACGGCCTTAAAAACAGAATTGATATTTGTCATGGCCAAATATTCGCTCATAGCCCCAAATCTCTCTTCTGCTGCCTGATGAGTATAACTTCCCAAAGGCCCCAAATAAGCAACCTTTTCAGGCAATTCTAAATTTCTTGAAATGGCAAAAATTTCTTGATAAATCGCTTCAATAGCCTTATAATTAAGATATTGAGAACCTCGCGATGTCAAACGTTCAATAATCTGTCTTTCTCGCTCAGGTTTATAAATACTAGATTTTGATTTTATTTTATCCTTACCAATTTGTGAAACGATATCCATTCGCTCATTCAAAAGCTCAAATATTGCATCATCAATAATATCAATTTTTATCCTTTTTTCATTCAAATCCATCTGATTCCCCCTTTAAGATTTTGAGTTCATCAGCAATCATGTCTTCAAATTTTTCACGTCTTTTTAAAATTCTATCACTTCCATGTTCTATTCCAATTTCTGCGGGTCTTCTTCTTGTATTATAATTACTTGCCATAGAATATCCATATGCTCCAGCATTCTCAAAGACAATCAAATCACCTGAAGACAAAGGAGGAAGTAAAATGTTTTTTGCTAAATAATCTCCACTCTCGCAAATAGGCCCTACCACATCTGCTAAACTTTCTTTTGTTTTATCAAGTTTATTTTGAGAATAGACCTTGAATTTATGAATTGCTCCATACAGACTTGGTCGAATCAAATCATTCATCGCTGCATCTATGATAACAAAGCGTTTTTTATCTGTATATTTTTCATACAAAACCTTCGTGACCAAAAAACCACTTTCGCCAACTATGTATCTACCTGGCTCACAAATTATTGTAAGATCTAGTCCTTTTAAAGCATTCAATATAGCTTGTGCATAATCATAAAGCTTGATAGTCTTTTCATCATCATAAACAATTCCGATTCCACCACCAATATCAAAAAATTTCAAATCTATTTTCAATGCTAAAAGTGATCGTGTAAAATCTGCAATCTTTTGTGCGGCACTAGATATTGGTTCTAAATCGCTAAGCTGGGAGCCAAGATGAAAATGTATCCCCACAGGATTTAAAAAAGATGAATTCTTTGCATATAAATAAAGTTCTGAAGCACTTTGCATATCAACACCAAATTTATTTTCATGCAAACCTGTGGAAATGTAAGGATGGGTTTTTGCATCAATATTTGGATTAACCCTAATAGAAATCCTCGCAATCTTTTTTGTCTGCTTTGCAATACTCTCAATACGTTTTAATTCCTGCTTGGATTCTGCATTGATAAATAATATATCAAGCTCTAAAGCTTCTGTAATCTCTTCATCGCTTTTTCCAACTCCACTAAATATAATTTTATATTTTTTTATTCCAGCCAAAATGGCACGTTTAACTTCCCCAATAGAAACACAATCAGCACCACTATCAAGCTTAGCAAGAGTATTTATCAAGCTTAGATTGGAATTAGCCTTCAAAGCATAACAAATCAAATTTTTTCTAGCGTTAAAAGCTTGTTTAAAATTTAAAAACTGATTTTTTACTTTATCTAAATCATATACATATAAGGGTGTTTTGTATTTGTATGCAAGTGTTAAAAAATCCATTTTTTTATTCCCTTACCAAAAATTAAAAATAAAAAGGCTACAATCTTAACTAAATAAATCAGTATATTAATAAATGAGGAAAAATGAATCCAAATGCTTTTTTTATTGTCATCTCTTTTATAGTGGTATTGAGTGTGTTTTTCATCACACTTCTGAGTGTTTTGAAAAAAAAACAAAACCTAAATCCAAAAAAGAATCAAAAAAAAATCATTGACTTTGAAACCGTTATGTTACTATTAGAATCAAAGTATAGCACCATAAAAGATATTGAAAAAGCCTCAAGATATTTTTTTGATAATTATAACAAATGGAAACTCAATAAATCTCAAAAACAAAACTTCCTTTTTGTTCTTTGTCTGCATCAAAATACTACCTCAAAGATGATATTACAAGTTCAAGAAAAACTTTCAAAGCTCAATCCTGATATGAAAAAGGATTTTGAGAGAATTGTGAAGAAAGCCATTGATCTGAGATAATTTTCAATTATTAAACACATCTCAGTAAAAAGTATTTCATAGTCATTTTTAACCAAAAGGACTATGAAAACTATTCAGGATTTTGCTGATCCAACTTTAAGTGCCTCTAATGCATATTTTTCGCCCAAATCAAAAGCCTTTTTGTTCAATTCAACAACTTTTGCAGGAACTTTGCTGATCATTGTATTAAAAACTAAATCCCTATCAACACATTTAGTAAAAGTAACCGTAACTGCAAGAGCTACAACTGACTGTGTGACTACATTCCCTACTTCTTCTTTTGCGATAGTAATGATAGGGATTTTATAAATTTGATATTTCTGAAAATCTTCTGCTGTAGGATAAACCAAATTAGGTTCAACAACTACAAGTGCATTACTCTTTAAGCCACTCTTAAATTGATTATAACTCACTTGAGCAGTTGAAAGCATAAAATCTATCTCACCCTCATTTGCATAAGGATAAAGAATTTCTTTAGAATCAAGCAAAATATCAACCTTAGTAGGTCCTCCCCTAACTTGACTCGTATAAGTCGAAGCTTGAATGCCATAACCACCTGCTACAATTCTAGATTCTGCAAGTATCTCGCCAGCAAGTAAAACCCCTTGTCCTCCTACTCCTGTAAATCTTAATTGAGCTTCCATGCTTAGTGGCCTCCTTTTTCTTGTGCTTTTTTGATGACTTCTTTATAAGCTTGCGTATATTCCATCTTGGTTGTATCGTGTTTTAAAATTCCAGTTGGAAACTTTCCATCTTTTTGTTCTTCTTCAAGTTCATCATATTTTCGCTTTGAAATAGTTCGTGATTCTATCCAATTGAGAACTTGAACGGCTTCACCCATTTTATTTTTTCTACCCAAGTTAATATGGCAATTGCTATGAATATCAAAGAAGCTAAAACCTTCGTGTTTAAAACCTTCTATAAAAGCTTTTTCTATTTTCTTGGGATCTAGGACGCTCTCTCTTGCCACAAAAGTTGCTCCTGCTGCATCTGCTAATTTGCAAGGATCGAAGTTGTTATCAATATTACCATATTGAGCTGTCACAGTCCACATACCCTTTGGTGTGGTGGGTGATGTTTGAGAATTTGTCAAACCATATATGAAGTTATTTACTAGCACAAAATTAATATCAATATTTCTTCTACAAGCGTGAATGGTATGATTTCCACCAATAGCCAAAGCATCTCCATCTCCAGAAACAACAATCACGTGTTTATCTGGATTTGCCATTTTAATGCCTGTAGCATACGCTACAGCTCTTCCGTGTGTGGTATGGACTGTGTTGCAATTCACATAAGAACTCATTCTTCCACTACAACCAATCCCGCTCACCAAACACACATCATCCATATTCCAACCAATCGCATCAATAGCCCTAATGATTGATTTTAAAATAACGCCATCTCCACATCCCCAACACCAAAGTGTTGGCATCTTTTCTACTCTTAAGTATTCATCGTAATTAAATGCCATCTTAAAGCTCCTTTATTTTAGAGATGATTTGAGCGGGTGAAATACTTCGTCCATTTGCCTGTCCCATAAAATAGACTTTTCGTTGCAAAATTCTTTCAATTTCTTCAACATATTGACCCTTATTCAATTCAATCACTAAAATTTTCTCAAATCTCTCTCCCAAAGCCTTTATCTGCTTCTGGGGGCTTGGCCAAATAGTAATAGGCCTAAACAGACCAACTTTTTTACCATTTTGTTTTTTCAGCTCCACCATCGCTTCTTTTACCGCCAACGAAACTGATCCATAAGCAATAACGGCAATCTCAGCATCTTCTAAATCTAACTCTTCATTATTGGTAATCATATCCATTCTAGATTCAATCTTTCCAAACAATCTATCAATAAGGGCTTGACCCATTTTTGCATCCTCAGTTGGAAATCCAATAGGTCCGTGATGAAGTCCAGTTATATGATAGCGATAGCCCTTGAAAAAAGGATTTAAGATCGCGGGTTCATTTTCGCCAACCCCATAAGGTTGATAATCTTTTGCATCGCCATTAAATGTTTTTCTATTCACAATAGTTTTTTGGATATCTTCCAAATCAGGAATCATTGTTTTTCCATACATGTGACCTATAGTTTCATCCATCATTAAAAAAACTGGTGTCATCAACTCTTCAGCCAAATTAAAAGCTCTGAAAGCCTCCGTATAAGATTCTGCTAGATTTCCTGGTGCCAAAGCAACTGCTTTAAAATCGCCATGTGTTGGATGCTTTAAAAACGAAATATCACCTTGTGCTACACGTGTAGGCATACCTGTAGAAGGGCCTGATCGCATAACATCAGCGATAACCAAAGGAATTTCTGCCATAAATCCCAATCCGATTTGCTCCACCTTTAGAGAAATACCAGGTCCTGAGCTTCCTGTCATCGACTTAACGCCACTCATACTCGCACCCAAAGAAACTGAAATTCCACTTATCTCATCTTCCATTTGAATGAAATGCCCACCATATTTAGGGAGCAAAACACTCATCTGATGCATAATATCTGAAGAAGGCGTTATAGGATAACCACCATAAAATCTACAACCTACATCTATTGCGGCCATTGCCACCAATTCATTTCCACCAGAAATAACTTCTCGCATATCTTCCCTTTATTTTTTAATCAAGCAACATAAAGCCATTTGCTTTAACTTTTCCAGCCCTTTCTTGAGCCTCTTGTGATACTTTTGCAAATTTAAATTCTTTTCTATCTGCGACATATATGGCAAAATCAGGACAGTGCAACTCGCAATCAAAACACCCAATACAGCTCTCTGGATGTCTTACTTTCACAATCTTGCCAAGCACTTTATTTGCATCCATCTTCATACCAAGCACTCCAGCTGGGCATAAAGACACGCAAATATCACAACCTTTACAACGATCCTCATTCACCCATACAGGGGAATCTTTGGGGGTGATGATATTGGACATTTTTTCTCCTTTGATTCTTTAGTTTATGTAAATCGCCTAGTTATCAACTCTATCATCTTTTTAAATCAAAAAGATATTAACATAAAATTTTGAATAAATCTTTCCTTAATCTTCCAAAATGCAAAATTATAATAGCCCATAAATCATCACTCCAAAATAGAACCTTTATTTTAGATAATTTAACGCAAAAATAATTAAGATGAGAGCTTAAGGTTTAATATCAAAACTTCAAACGTTAGTTTCTTATAAATAAACTTAAGAATCACTTTAAGTAAGTAAAAGCCGGTTTTACTTAATATTTCTAAGATGTTCCTTGTATGTCCTACTGAAGATATGCTTACCTGTTTTTGTTTTTACAAAATATAGATATTTCACATTTGCTGGATTGATAACTGCCAATATTGCATCCATACTAGCACTCCCCACGGGATAAGGTGGGACTCCTTGATGCTTATAAGTGTTGTAAGGAGTATTATCAGTCTTAATGCGATTAGGAGTGATCTTAATGTGAGAATATTGGCCATAATTAAGAGAACCATCCATCTGCAATGGCATTCCAATTTTGATTCTATTGTAAATAACAGAGGCAATAATCGGCATTTCTTCCTTATTTGCAGCTTCTTTTTGAACGATTGAAGCCATCGTTACATATCGAAACCATTGTTTTTCATCAAACTCTCCAAGCACTCTAGTTGCCAACTCTTTATGTCTGCTCATTGATTGAGTCAATAAGTATTGCATTAAATAATTTGCACTAATACCCAAGGGGAGCTTATAGGTATCGGGTAATATAACTCCATCAGGAAGTGGAGAATATTTATGATAAGCATCCCAAAGAGATTTTTCGCTCAGTCCAAATATCTTACTAGCGTCTTGAATGAAGAAATACATCGTTTCTCCAGGTATGAGAGTAATGTCTTGAAGTGCGGCCTTAGATTTGGTGAGTTTATGTAGAAAATCACCCTTTGTAAGTTCGGTATATCCAATATCTATCCAGCCACTTTGTGGTTTCCCCATTACTCTTAAGATATATCGATCTAGCTGATTGATATCGAAGTTATTTTTTGATAAGTATGCTATAATGCCCCCGATTGAACCCTGAGGCATATAGATCACACTACTTGACCTTATAGGCATACTTAAATAAAAAAAGACTGACATAACCATGAGTAAAATCGTATCAAAAAAAATATTGAGCCTAATTATATTCTTTGTCATCGTTCTTATACTACTTTTTACGGGTTATAGGATTTTATCCGATGGATTTCATATCAAAAATCTGAAAATCGGCAAAATAAACATCAGTGGATTGTATCTAAAACTAGACAATAAGCTTATACTAGATATTAACAGACTTGACGTGTCTGCTTATCTAAAGACTTCTTCAAAAAAATCATTTGATGTAGAATCTATCACAAATAATATTAAATACGGTATTTGGGGTATTTCATATTTTCAAAAACTCTCCATCCAAAATATCGTTTTAGATTCAACTAATCAGGCTTCTATGATGTATGATGGCCAACAATACACGCTTGAGTTCCCTAATATCCAAGCAAATTTCGCAATTGAGGATAATAACAAAGATATTAAATTAAAAATTCTCAACCTAACACTTAAAAAAATTGGTGCTCAAGCTGATGGGGATATTGTGTATTCCACGCAAAACAGAAAACTTGGGTTTAATCTCATCGTAAGCTCTATAAGCCAAAAAGAAGATAAGCTCTATCTTCAAGGAATTACAAATTTAAAAATCCTAAAACTAAAGCTAAAGACTTCTGAAATTAAAGATATTAATTTTCTAAAACCCTATTTGGAAGAAAATGAAGAACTTCAAGAATGGCTTTTTAAAAAAATAAAATTTTCTGCTCTTGAGATCAATTCTGCACAAATAAGAGCCATTCTCACAAAAGATAATTTTTTACCAAGCATTATTCAAACTGCAGATATCAAGGCAACTATTAAAAATCCTAAAATTTCACTTGATGAAAATATTTCGTCGATTGACGCAAAAACAGCTACAATATCTCTAGAAAAAGAAAAACTCTCAATCAATCTCCAAGAACCCACCTATGATGGAGTGAATCTCCAGGGCTCAAATGTAGAACTATCTCATATGCTAGAATCCCCAAAGCTACAGATAAATATAACTTCTAAAGATGCTCATTATAGCGATTCTATCAAAAACTTACTCAAGGTCTATGATATTGAACTTCCTATGGACTCAGTGAGTTCATCAATAGATGTTAATTTGCTGATATCTTTACAATTCTTACAAGATTCTTCACCTATAGTAATGGCAAAAGGTCAGATAAATACTCAAGATGGCAATTTTTCCCTCTATAAAATACCATTATGGACAAAAAGTGCAAGAGTTTCTTTAGATATAGCCCCTGAATATAAATATGTTTATATCGACACCATAAACACCCGTTACCAAAATATGGCCGATTTAGACGCAAATATCACCTTAAATTTATTGGACAAAACACTCCAGGCAAATACAAAAATACACAAAATCCATATCAGTACAGACAACGATATCAACACGAAACCTTATCAACAAAGCATCACAGAGAATCAAGAAGGAAAATCTAATGCTGAAAATTCATCAGATGAATCAAATAGAACTTCTGATAGCATCAACTCTGCATATCAAACTCAAGAATCCTCAAAAATTGATACAAAAAAAGTTCTTCAAGAAAAATTCATTTTCCCAACCCAAAAACTCTCCTCGCAAGAACTTAGACGCAAGATTATAGAAGCTATCAAAGCAGATAATCAAAAAAAATTCACTGAAGATGTGATTTATGCAACCTCAGATACATTGCCTACACTTGATGTGAATCTTGATTTTTCAAATCCAGAATCCTTGCAATTATCTATTCCAGATATAGGAATTTCTGGGAATATAGAAGCGAATCTTTATTCTTTAAGGGCAAATGATATATCAAAACTTTATCCATATTCTCCACTCTTAAAGTATATAGGCGTAAAAAATGGGAATGCCACCATAACAACAAGTGATTTTCAAAATATTGATTTTAATATTCAGTTAGCAGATCTAGACATCCCCCTATATAAAAAAGATGGGAAAAAAATATCAGATATCTCTTTATCAGGAAAAATTAACGAGGATAGTATCATTGCAAATTCTCCAAATAATGAAATGGCATTGAATATCAAAGGTTCTCAAATAAAGATAAAACTAAAGGATATGGATTTCAATCTTAACGAATTTATGAACAGTAAAATCCCTGCTGTTGAAGAAATTTTTAAAGATGAAAATTCAAAAAAATCTGACCTGAGTTACCCGCAAATTGAGCAGGAGACTTTTTTTATTCGTGAAAAAAGAAAATATGAGCGAACACATAATATTGAACCTAGTATCATCAATCTAGAATCAGATAACTCTACCATCACATTCAAAGATTATCAAATCCCCTTAGATAGCATAAACTTAAGATCTCAAGATGGTCGTTTAGCAGTAGATGCAACACGTAACAACGGAGTGATGAACCTGGATTTTGTGCATAATAATATTTTTGTTCGTGCCAATAACTTTAGTGGGGATTTTATCAATGATGCATTCAAGATAAACTTCATTAAAGGCGGTTTATTTTCATTTTTTGGAGCTTATAAAAATGAAACCTTTAATGGTGAATTGAACATTCAAAATACATTGTTTAAGAACTTTGCAGTATTGCAAAATATCATTAATCTTATTGATACCATTCCATCTTTGGTAGTTTTCAAAAATCCCAATTTGGGAACAAAAGGCTATGAGATCCAAAAAGGACATATTATATTTGCTATCAATAAAAAATATATTGGTTTTGAACGTATTGATCTAGTGGGAACTTCAATGGATGTAAATGGAAATGGTATTATTGAATCAGATACAGATGAAATCAATATGAATCTAAAGATTTCTACCATTAAGAATTTTAGCAATATCTTAAATAAAATCCCTATCGTAGGCTATCTCATACTCGGCAATGAAGGAAAAATATCTACGAATGTGATCGTTAATGGTACATTAAAAGATCCAAAGACCCAAGTGAGTCTTGCCGAAGATGTTATTAAGGCTCCATTTAATATTTTAAGAAGGGCTTTTACGCCTATTGACATCATTATCAATGAAGTTAAAAAAGAAATGAACGAAAATGAATAATAAAAATTCAATAAAAAAGAATGAATTTAATATTAAGTATTATAATTATGTGGATCTATAAAACCTCATGTAGGAGAGAAAATGACATTAAATGAGTGTAAAATGGGTCGTCAATACAAAATAACAAATATAAATTTTTGTGATGAAGCCCTCAAAAGTCGTTTTATAGCTTTTGGAGTTACAAGGGGGACGATCATTAAAGTTATGCATTGCACGGCAACAAAATCCACACTTTGTGTATGTATTGATCAGTCTCAAATTGCCTTACGTGAGTATGAAGCTAAACAAATTGAAGTGGAAAATATTTCTTAAAATGACCAAAGTTCAAAAAACTAAAGAAATCAAAAAACGCTTTTTAGAGCACTATGGAAATGCAAAAACAGAACTCAAATATAAAAATATTTATGAGTTATTAGTTTGCGTGATGCTCTCCGCACAATGCACAGACAAGAGAGTGAATATCGTAACCCCTGCACTATTTTCAAAATACCCCACTCCTGATCTTTTAGCAAAAGCAGATATTTTAGAAGTTAAACAGCTTATTAAATCCATCTCTTATTTCAATACAAAAGCAAATAATCTGATCAGAATGGCAAACCAAGTAATGGAAAATTTCGGAGGGAAAATCCCTCACACTCAAGAAGAACTCAAAAGTCTATCTGGAGTGGGGCAAAAAACTGCCAATGTAGTCTTGATAGAATATTTTGAAGCCAACTATATGGCAGTAGATACACATGTGTTTAGAACATCTCATAGACTAGGACTAACTAAAGCCAAGACAGCCTTACAAACAGAAACCGATCTTAGCAAAGCCTTTAAAACAGATCTTAGCATTCTGCATCAGGCTTTTGTGCTGTTTGGAAGATATACTTGCAAAGCGGTCAAACCTGATTGCGAAAATTGTTTTGTGCAAGAGTTTTGCCTCTCAAAAAGCAACTTTAAACCTGTGTAATTTTTGAGAAATTTTGAGAAAATAGGAAAAGATTATCAAATTTAAATTAGGGTATAATTTAACTAGGACTCTCAAGATATAAATAAAAATTAGATACAGATTAATATGGCTTGAATCTAGCTTTAAGGGCGAAAAATGAATGAACAAAATCCTATTTTAGACCAACAAAAAATCCATTCTCAAAAGGATATTGAATTAGCAACTTACCTCGAAGATCTCATGAGTAATTATGAAGGATTACTAGATATGGAAATTACTTTTAATGCCGAGCTTGGTTCAACAAAAATTCCACTATCAGAAATACTCAAATTTGAAAAAGGATCAATTATTGATTTAGGGAAACCTGCTGGAGAAAGTGTGGATACCTTTGTCAATGGTAGAGTGGTTGGAAAAGGTGAGGTTATGGTTTATGAGAAAAACCTTGCTATCAGGCTGAATGAAATACTTGATTCTAATGCTATTATTTACTACCTAACAAAAGATTCTTGATCGTAAATGAAAAAAATATTGATTATACTCACTATCTTCTGTAGTTATTTGTTCTCAGAAGCTACCATCAAAAAAATAGAGATTTTTGACCGCAACAACAGCATTGATGTGATATTTTTCTCCGATATGATTTTCACTTCTCCTCCTCAAGAATTTAATATCCAAAATGAAAAAATAATATTACTTAAAAATACAAAAACTGAACAAAAAATACAAAAAAAATTTCCCTCTTCTATTTTAGACTCTCTTGAGGTCTTCTCAAAGAATAAAGATCTTTACATCATTCCAAAATCAAAACTCTCCTTTAAGATCACCGCAAGTAAATCCAAAGATAGTTACACATTAAGGCTTCGTTTTACACCCAAGAAATCTATTGATAACATTCAATCCATAATCAAATCACCCTTATCGGTTAAACCCGCATCAATTAACCGTGGCATCTCTTCTGATACTCCTAATTTAGGAGTACAAGATTATCAATATTGGCTAGTTTTGGCTATTATGGTAGCATTAATTTTAGTAATGTTATTTGTGAGAAGAAAATTAAGCTTAAATAAAGACAAAAAAACAATCTTTGAAATGAAGAATTCAAAACTTCAGATTCTTGCAACAAAAAATATTGATACAAATAACAAACTCTTACTCATTGGTGGAGAAAAATACGAGTACTTAATACTATTAGGCAATAAACAAAATATACTTATTGATAAAATACACGTTGAATCTCCTGAATTTATAAAAGAAATAAAGCATACAGGAAAAACAAAAATGAATCAAAAAAGAATCATTGATGATAAAATTTGGACTTCTCTAAAATAAGAATAAGGTTAAATTAAGGCAAAAATGCAAGACAAAAACTCTGAAAAACGTTTTATTATTGCATTGTTGCTATCCCTGTTCCTTCATCTGCTCATGTTGTTGCTTTTGTATGCAATTAGCAAATTCACTCATAGCCCAGCTCAATTAAAAAAAATAGATGCAAGCAATCTGCTAGTTTTAAAAAGAGGGCATTCTCAAGATCCCTCAAAAACTAAACCTGGTGCACCCCCAATAACAAAGTCAAGCAAAAACAACCCTACCCCAATACCATCAAGAAATACTCCCACACGTATCCCATCGCAAAAAACTTCTCCGACTCCAAACAAAAGTGATAATCCAGAAAAAGCACAAAAAACCCCTATAAAACAAGAACAAAAAAATAAAATCACCCAGCAGAAAAAACAGACAAACTCAAACAATAAAGCACTTAATAAATATCAAAAAAGCTATATTGATCCCAAAAATCTTTCCCTGCTTTCCAACCAACAAATGATGGCATTACAAATGCCTCAAAACAGCTCAAATTTAAGTTCAAAAAACGACCAAGGGCAAGATCGCTATACTAGAGAAGAAATAGATAAGCTCTATGGAGATGAATTTGGAGATTTAGGAAGTGCAGAAAAAGATTTTATCAAAAATAATTTAAGGGATATTGGCAGGATCACGCAAAAATACCTACAATATCCAAGAGAAGCAGGATATTTGGGTCAAGATGGAACTAATGCTATTGAATTTTATCTCTATCCTAACGGTGATATCAGCGACCTAAAAATCATCAAAAATTCAGGATCAATTATTCTAGATAAAAATACCATCAAAACTGTACAAATAGCCTATAAAGACTATCCAAGACCGACAACAAAAACACTTATTAGAATCAATGTGAGATATTTTCTATACAGATAATGCCGATAAAATTATTAATTTTTTCTAATTTTACACTCTTAAAATCCGTATTTACTGCTATTTTAGATCTATTAGATAAAATAACCCTATGAGCCGTCTTTGTGAATACAATTTAATACATTTGAAATTTAGATATTATTATTTAAAAATAATTTTTATCAAATATCATATTTTTAAAAATTAATATTATTGTCTTAATATTTTTTTGTATTTTTAAATCAAAAATATTTTTATAACTTTTATCTTTTTTGAAGCATTTATTTTAAACAAACTTCATTTGATATTAAAAAATTTTCCAAGAATAGGAGTAAAATTAATTCTAACATAGTAAAATTAAAGCCTAACAAAAAATCAAGGACGCCCTATGAAAGAAATTGTCTTGAAAGATCCGCTTGATATGCATTTACACTTGCGAGAGGGTGAAATGCTCAAAAATATCATCGAATACACAACCTCTCAATTTGCAGGAGCGGTAGTTATGCCCAATTTAAACATACCTATCACTACAACTGAACTTGCACTTCAATATCGTGAAGAAATTGCTTCAGGTTCAAAATACAAACGTTTCAAACCATTTTTGACGCTCTATATCACCGAATCTATGAACGAAGAGGAGCTTAAACATGCTAGAAGCAAAGGAGTTAAAATCCTCAAACTTTATCCAAAAGGTGCTACGACAAATAGTCAAGATGGTCTGAATGAAATTTTTACACCTCATATGCTAAAAATTTGTCAGATAGCTCAAGATATGGGATTTATACTCTCTATTCACGGGGAAACAAATGGTTTTTCACTAGATAGAGAGTATGAATTTGGAAAAATATTCGCCAAACTAGCACAAGATTTTCCTAAACTCAAAATCATCATTGAACATATGAGTGATCATAGGAGTATTGAGTTATTAGAAACATATCCTAATATATATGCAACACTCACACTACATCACATCACAATGACCTTAGATGACATGTTGGGCGGAGGGCTCAAGGCTCACCGCTTTTGTAAGCCAATTTTAAAGACACCAAAAGATAGAGATATGCTTTTAGATCTAGCAATCAATGCACACCCAAAGGTTAGTTTTGGATCTGATAGCGCCCCTCATCTGGAAAAAAATAAGCTCAAAGATAATGCTTCAGCAGGAATATTTTCTGCTCCTATGATTCTATGTGCTTTGGCCACCTTATTTGAAAAACACAACAAACTTGAAAATCTTCAAGCTTTTATTAGCGATAATGCTAAAAAAATATATAATATAAACGATTTAGATCCCAAAGAAGTGAGACTACAAAAGAAGCATTGTTGGGTTCCTTCTCAAATAAAACTCATACAAAACAATATCATCCCCTTTAATGCGGGTTCTTTATTGGAATGGACACAGATTATATGAAAAAAATCTATTTTATTCTTATTGTGATTTTGCTTGGTGGATGGTTTTCATACCTCTCCTATCAAAATCTAGAAGATAAAATGGATTTTCAAATAGCTATAAAACCAATTCCCTATACGAACCCTTATTTTTCAAAAATAGATATTCCTATGCCCGAAGGAATTCCTTCTGCTCATTCTGCAACACTCACAAGTCTTCAAAATGGCGATTTACTTGTGGCATTTTTTGCAGGAAGCAGAGAAGGAGCAAAGGATGTGAAAATTTATGGTAGTGTTTATGATGCCAAAAAACGTTTTTGGAGCAAACCTTTTGTGATTCTTTCAAGAGAAGCTCTAAGCAAAAAATCCAAACAATACATCAAAAAGCTTGGCAATCCTGTCCTATACAGAGACAAGGATAGAGTTTATCTTTTTGTTGTTGGAGTGAGTATTGGTGGATGGGCAACGAGTAAAATCTATGAATTTTATATTGATGGTTTCTCGCCTCAGAAAACTTTTAACTACAAACAAGTGCTCCATTTGAGCCCTTTTATGAATATCAGCAATCTTGTGAGATCCGCACCTATTCCACTTAATGGTGGTGGATTTATATTGCCCATCTATCACGAACTTGTTGATAAATATGCACTGATGATTAAATTTGACTCTTCTGGAAATGTTATTTCTATAACTAAACCAAATAATCTCCATAAACAACTTCAACCAAGCCTAGCTCCACTATCACACACAAAATGTCTGGCTATTTTCAGAAATAAAGGTGCTTATGAAAACACAATGTTTTCTCAATTATGCGAGAATGCTGGAGAAAAATGGTTCCCTCCTGAAAAAACAAATATAAAAAACTATGACAATTCGGCCAATCTTACTAGATTCAACAAAGATATCTATCTTATTCATAATACTTTCAACAAATCCCCTAATCTTGATCGTGGTACTTTAACTTTATCAGTGATGATTTCCCCAAAGGAATTCAAAAAAATTATGGATTTAGATCATACAAACTCTGCTGAAGTAAGCTACCCTACAACAATCACAGATGGTGATAATATAGATATAGTCTATACCTTCAATAGAAAAAATATTAGGCATATCCGCCTAAATAGATCCTATTTAAGGACAAAACAATGAACCATTATGTCTTTTCATTAGCATATATGGCATTATTAGGATATTTTGGACACAAAGCAAAAGTTTCAAAAAGAATAAACCTTACCCTAATAATATTAGGTGGCATTGTAGTAAATATCCCTATTAAAAACCTGTCAATCAATATTTTAAGCTATAGCTATGTAGGAGAAATGAGTGTTTTTCTATTCACTTTTTGCATTGTAATGATATTTGAAAATTTTAAAACCCACCAAAGTAATCTTTTGAGTTTTAAGGGATTTGTATTTATTTTTATTTTTGGATTTATTTTATATCTGAGTGCATTTAATATCATTCCTGTAAATCTATACTACCAATCACCTATTTTTATCATTATCACTTGCTGTTTGATTGCAATTCTTGGATATTTCATTGATAAAATATTGGGAATTATCTATTTGCTATCACTTTTTGCATATTCTTTGAATGTAATGGATTCAAAGAATCTTTTTGATTATTTTATTGATGTGCCAACCTGGTTTTTATCTATCATTTACATTTTCACCTACGTAACACGAAAATTTTTAAAAAAATAAAGTTTTTAATATTCTTTTATTGTTTTTTTATAAAAAAATCTTTATTATAATGTTTATTTTCCATAAAAGGCATTTCGATGAGGATTTTTCAAACCATACTAAGAGCGATTAATTTTAGTATTTTTCTTGCTTTTTTATTTGTGTGCATTCGCATATGTTTTATACTTTATGTTGGCATCCATGGAGGTGCAATGGGAGATGATGTAGGGATTAATGACATCATAAATACCCTCATCAATGGTTCTAAATATGACAACAAAACAGTAGCAGCTAGCGGAGTGGTATTTTTAGTTATTGGACTTCTGTCGTGCTTTTTTTCGTCTCAAAAGTGCATCTTGAATATTTATGCGGGAATCATCTTTTTTATATGTATTTTTTTAGGTATCTCGAATATGGCTTTTTATAATATCTACAAGGATACATTTAATGAAAATTTACTAGGGCTTATTGATGATGATCAAATAGCAATCATCAAAACTGCCTTTGAAGGTCACTATCATATCCTGCCAAAAATAGTTATTTGGATAGTTTCAAGCATGATTACTATATTTATTTATAAAAAATTCTGCAACCTAATTGAATATCTTTTTGTTCGAAGATCTGAGAAATATTCTAAAATTTATATATTCATTTCAACATTGATTGCATTTGGAATATTTGGGATATTGACACTTATTTTTATCACTTCACATTTAGGCACCAGAGATATTCCTTTAGATGCCTATACTAAGTTTTCAAAAAATCGCTTCCTTAGAAAAATCACTACAGGGTCATTTCGTGATTTGTATATCGTTTTTAATCATAAAACAAATTTCAATAATTTATTTCCCAATAGATCTCCTATTGACACAACTAAGAGTTTTTTTAATCTCCCTCCAGATTCAAAACCACCTTTTGATCTCTCCAATTTACTCGAACATACAAGCACAAATATAGAAAAAGCTCCTTCAATCAAACATATTTTTTACATCGTTTCTGAAAGCTTGAGTGAATGGAGTTTTGATGATGAATTTGATGATTTGGGCTTAACATCGGGTTTAAAATCTCTTATCGATGGAAAACATGGTTTTAAAATAGAACATTTTTTAGAAAATGCCGATGGAACAATAAGAAGTCTAGATGTTCAACTTACAGGTCTTTTTCAATTTGATGTAGCCTTGAATTCAAAAGCGAGTATTATGCCATTATTCCCAACTGCGATTGCAGGGATGATGAAAAAACTCGGCTATGAAAATAGATTTTATTATGGAGGTTCGGCAAATTGGCAAAGACTCGATAGATACACAGAATCAGAAGGATTTGATAAAATTTTTGGCAATACTGATTTTCTAGAATATGCCAAAGATAAGCCTTACCCAAAACCTCTTGAAAATACCTGGGGCGTGTATGATCCAATCTTATTTGACTTTTTAATTGCAAATACCGCAAATTCAGAAAAACCTACATTCAATATGGTGATGACAACTTCCAACCATTCGCCCTATGATGTGGATCTAAAATACTATAATGTTCCAATGGATAAAATAAATAATTTTCTAAAGACTCACATTCCAAAAAAAGATATCTCTAATGATTCTGATAATGATAGATTATTGGGTCATATTTGGTGGTATGACAAACAAGTCACCCGCTTTATCAAAGAGGCTTCTAAACGCTTTCCGGACTCTCTTTTTGTTATCACAGGCGATCATTATGGCAGACAATATATTAGGGCAAAGCTAACCAAGCGTATTTATAAGTCAATTCCATTGATTATCTACTCTCCAACCCTAACCCCTAAACAACTCTACAACATAGGTTCTCATATTGATATTGCTCCAACCATTGTAGAGCTCGTATCACAAAAAGGTTTTAAATACAGCAGTTTTGGCAAACCTCTCTTTAGCAATAATCACGCAAATAAATATCACAAAAATGCATATGCATTAGGGTATTATGTCGTCGGAACAGATCGTTTTATCTATGTTCCTAAGACACCACTAGAATACTTTAAAAATGCACTCCCAAAATCTGATGACAAAGAAGAAGCAAAAAAACTTTACGAAAAGCTTGAAGAGGCAAAATTTTTGAGTTGGTGGATATTCACAAGGGGTAATATTGTCAAATAAAAAACTTTTTGAAGAATTCGATTATGTCATTGATGTGAGAACACCAAAAGAATATTCTAACTCTCACATCCCTAACTCTGTCAATTTACCAGTATTTACAAATCAAGAACACGAGAACATAGGAACTATCTACAAGCAAGAATCTCCCCTAAAAGCTACCATTATGGGAGCAAGTATAGCTTGTAAAAATATCTCTGCTATATTAGATTCAATCCCCAAAAATAAAGAACTTCAATCCATTCTAAATCACAAAAATAAATTACTTATTTATTGTGCAAGAGGAGGAAAGCGTAGCGAAGCAATGAAAACAATTTTAGGGCATATAGGGTTTCGAGTTACAAAATTAGAGAATGGTTATAAGGGCTATCGAAATGAAGTGGTGAATTATTTTTCTACTCCCCTAAGACATCATTTCATAAGTCTTTGTGGTCCCACTGGATGCGGAAAAAGCGAAATCATAGAAATTCTAAAAACTTCTAGTATTGATTTAGAAAAATTAGCAAAGCATTATGGATCAAGTTTTGGCACAATGGCAACTCAGCATATGGGAAATCAACCTTCACAAAAAATGTTTGAGAACACTCTTTATGAGGAGTTGTGCAACAAGGAAAAAGAATCTATCTTGTTCATAGAATCAGAATCAAGAAAACTAGGAAATCTAATCATTCCAAGTACTCTGTTTGAGACTTATCACAAGGGTACAAATGTTTTGATACAAGCCCCTATGGAACAACGAATCAAACGAATTGTAAATTTATATCAAGATATATCTGAAACAGAGTTTTTTTCTGCAATGAAAAAAATAAAGCCTTATATCCCTAAGAGTATTTTTATCAGTCTTGAAAAATTATGGGAAAATCAAGAATTTGAAGAAATTGCTAGAATCTTAATAGAGAAATACTACGATAAAGTTTATAAAATAGCCAAACATTCTCATAGAATTTTAAATACAAACCTAGCTGAGACTGTCAAAGAACTACTAGAGATAAAAAATCTTATAAAAGCTGAAGTCCCCTATAATGGTAATGTTCAAGTGAAATCCCATTTTGCAAACTGCTCAAAAAATTAGATAACAAAATTCCTCCATCTTTTGGAACAATATGACAAGGATGAGAACTTTTGAGCAATCCAAAACAATAAATTTTATCCTGATATTTTTGTATTTTTTTCCACAAACTCGTTGCATAAGCATTATGAAGCTCAAGTTTTCCTGCTCTACGAAAAACATTATCTCCCCACGCACAGAAGATTTTTTGACTTTTGGCAACACAATACTGGATATATTGGAGATTTTTTTCAGACATCTCCCCATTATATTGAAGCAAATCCGTAGTTTTATGACTGATATATGGGTAAAGATTAAGCATGTATATGCCCCCATAATTTCCATCTTCAAACATCATCGCAAACTCTTTACAAACAAGTAAAGTGCTATCCCAATGGTGGGTATCAGAGGTTTCTGGATTTAGGGTAATGAAACACAATTTTGGTTTTTTTTGATCCCAAGTTCGCTCTAACATAAAACGATAGGATCTATCTTTAGAAAATATAGAAAAACATTCATAATCTTCGCCTATTCTATCAGATACAAAAAGCATTACCTAGCCCCCAAAATGAAGCAAAGCTGAACCCCAAGTAACCCCACCACCAAAGGCATCTAATAATATCAAATCCCCATTTTTAAGTTTTCCACTCTCATAAATATCATTCATTGCCATTGGAATACTAGCTGCGGATGTATTGCCATATTTCTGAACAGTTATAACGACTTGTTCTGAAGTAAAATTTAACTGCTCCCCAACCGCAGATATAATACGTAAATTTGCTTGATGAGGAATAAAAAAATCCACCTGAGTAGATGATATATTGTTTCTTTGTAAGATTTCTTCTACATCACTGATAAGTGTTTTTACCCCTAACTTAAAAGTTTCATTTCCTTTCATTTGCAAGTATTGAGAAATACAATTTTCTTGCATAAACTCACTTTGCCTAGTGGCTCTTGGGGTAAATAAAAAATCATGATAAGAACCATCTGCAGAAATATGCACATCTAAAATAGAGTTATTCTTATCTGTAGTAGAAGTAATCACTGCAGCTCCTGCACCATCTCCAAAAAGTACACAAGTGCCTCTATCGGTAAAATCAAGAACACTACTAACTTTCTCAGCACCAATAATGAGAATATTTTTATAAGCATCTGATTCAATAAATGCTTTTGCCAAAGAAAGCAAATAAATAAACCCTGAACAAGCAGTAGAAATATCAAATGCTGGTTTATTCCTTATGCCTAATTTTGCACTGATGAGACAAGCCGTAGAGGGCATATTTAAATAATCTGGACTCAAGGTAGCCACTATCACCAAATCAATATCACTAGCCTGAAATCCAGAACGTTCTAACGCAACTTTAGCGGCCTCAACCCCCAAATCACTAGTATTTTGCTCCTTAGAGGCAAAATAACGTGTTTGAATTCCTGTACGTTTGCGTATCCACTCATCGCTCGTATCTAGACTCTTTTCAAACTCAGAGTTCTTCACACATCTTGTTGGAATATAAGAAGCGATGGACTTCAAACAAGCATATTTTTTCATAAATTACCGTTCCTTAAAAGCAAAAGCCTGGGCTATTTTCTGGCAAACGTTTGTTTCTACGGCTTTTGTAGCCTGATAAATAGCACATTCAATTGCTCTAGCATTACTTTTTCCATGGCTAATAATAACGGTTTTATTTACTCCTAAAAGAGGTGCACCACCATATTCTGCATAATCTAATTTCTTCTTAAGTTTGCTAAAAGCATCCCTAAGAAGATAACCACCCAAAAGCCCGATCAGAGAAGATTTAATGTGTTGTTTAAGAATATAGCTCACCGAAGTGGCTACACCTTCGCTTGCTTTTAAAACAATATTTCCAGTAAAACCATCGCACACAACAACATCTATGCTTCCATCATATATATCATTTCCTTCAATATTCCCTTTGAAAAAATCATAAGATTTTAAAATCTTAAAAGTTTCCTTTGTGAGTTCATTTCCCTTAGAATCCTCTTCTCCATTTGTCAAAAGCCCCACACGAGGATTGGGATAACCAAGCAGATTCTTAGCATATTCATACCCCATAATAGCAAAATCAACTAGATACTCAGGTTTGCAATCTGTGTTCGCACCTGCATCTAAGATAATACTTGGATTTTGTGTAATAGAGGGCATTAACGTGCAAATTGCAGGGCGTGAGACACCTTCAATTCTGCCGATTCTCAAAGTAGCAAGACTCATTGTAGCTCCACTATGACCTGCTGAAACAATAGCATGAGCTTGATCATTCCTGACAATCTCTGTACCTATGTATATGGAAGAATCTTTTCTTTTAGCTGCAACAGATGCACTCTCTTCCATCTTAATATAATCAGAACAATGCACTATCTCAACTTTATGGGCAATATCTTCAGAAACAAGAGGTTTTATCAAGCTCTCATCGCCTACTAATATTGCTTGAAAATCTTTAGTTTTTAAAGCTCTCTTAACCCCATCTATGATCGGTAAAACACCGTTATCACCACCCATAACATCAACAACTATCTTCAACATCAAGCCCTTCCAAATATAAATTTAAATTACCAACACTAATGGACTTTAAATCTTGTATTACTTATAAGAGCCTGTAAACTTATTGATATGATGAGGCATCTTCCAGCTTCCATCTTTATCGCGAACAGGTCGTGCTAACGTTACTTTATAGTGCGTACGTCTTTTCGCGGCTCTAGTCTTACTTACTCTTCTGTCGGGAACTGCCATTTTATACTCCTTGTTATTCTTTTATATGATAATCCATCTTGATAGATTCTATCTCACTTTGCAAAATATAGTCTAGATCAATAAAGCCATCAAAAAACTCGATAATGTCAAAATCATCAAGCTTTGAACTTTGGCTTTGTATATCCCAAAGACCATCTGAAATATACAAAACCAAAGGTTGTTCAAAATTTTTAGTAAAAAAATCTCCACTAAGATCGCAGATAACTTCAATAGAACCCTTTAAAACAGCATCTATCTGAAATATTTTTGAAGCTTTTTTATAAATCTGTCCTCTTAACTCAATCCCATCAGAGACAATACAAAAGCTCTTAGGGAGTTGTGTTATCTTTCTCATTTCAATTTTCATTGAAGTCAGTAAATTTCCCTTTTTGAGAAGAAGAATTCAATTTCTATTTTTGCATTTTCCTTACTATCGCTTCCATGAATTGCATTAGCATCAATGCTCTCTGCAAAGTCTGCACGAATAGTTCCAGCCTTGGCTTCTTTAGGATTAGTAGCCCCCATCAAGTCACGATTTTTTATCACGGCATTTTCACCCTCTAATACCATAACCACAACAGGACCACTGATCATAAACTTAACCAACTCACCAAAAAAAGGCCTCTCTTTATGAACTGCATAGAAAGCCTTTGCATCGCATTCTGATAGCTGAAGTTTTTTTACAGCTGCAATCTTCAAACCATTGCTTTCGAACCTATCAATAATTTTTCCAATCACACCTTTTTGAACCGCATCGGGCTTAATGATGGAAAGTGTCTGTTCTATCATTTGTTAATATCTCCTTTTACTACCTTAAATAATCCAAACCCTAATTGTATCCAAAATAATTATTGAAAATGCTTAAGCCTTTATTTCAAGTGCAATTTTTTAAGTGACAAACTGACTGTGAGCATCTTTATGGAAAACAAGATTCAAACAAAAGACTCTGCACAACAGGCACTAAAAGAGGTTGTAAGCTAATCTAATGCAATAATGATAATATTTTTCCTGTTTTTCCCACTCAAACTCTATCCAAATTTGAGCTCTCACTTTTACATTTTAGAAAAAATGTCAATTATGGCCTCAAAAATACTACCCCCTTTACATCCCTAAAAATTAATCCATCTGCGTTTTTTCTGGACGCATATCTTAAGTACAATTATTTATTTGTTTCTAAAGCCAGAAGAGATAAATTCAAAAACATTGTAATATTATCCCCTTAGCCTAAAATTTTACATTCCTAAAAATTCTTTGATTTCGCTTATTTTATCAGTTCTTTCCCAACTAAAATCTGATAAGTCTCTGCCAAAATGTCCATAAGCAGAAGTTTTTCTGTAAATAGGTCTTAGTAAGTCCAAACTATCTATAATCCCCTTGGGTGTGAGTCTAAAAACTTTTCTCACACAAGCTTCTATTTTTATATCATCATATTTGGATGTACCGTGTGTATTCACGTATATAGATACGGGTTCAACCACACCAATTGCATAAGCCAATTGCACAGTAGCTTTTTCACAAACTCCACTAGCAACCAAGTTTTTTGCAACATATCTAGCTGCATAAGCAGCACTCCTATCAACCTTGCTAGGATCTTTCCCACTAAATGCACCGCCACCGTGAGGACAGCTTCCGCCATAAGTATCTACAATAATTTTACGTCCAGTAAGACCTGCATCTCCTTGAGGCCCTCCGATAACAAATTTACCAGTTGGATTAACGTGGTATTTAATATCGTCATTGAGATATTTCTTGGGTAATATTTTATGAACGATTTCTTCTATCACAGATTCCCTTAAGTGTTTTTGATCAACCTCAGGAGAGTGTTGAGTTGAGATAACAATGGTATCAATAGATACAGGTTTTCCATCTACATATTTTACGGTTACTTGAGATTTACCATCAGGTCTCAAAAATGGAAGAGTGCCATCTTTTCTCTTTTTGGCAAGTCCTTCAGTAAGTTGGTGGGCAAGCCAAATAGGTAAAGGCATCAACGACTCTGTTTCTTTACAAGCATATCCAAACATCAGTCCTTGATCTCCAGCTCCTATCTCTCCATCAGATCTATCTACTCCTTGATTGATATCAGGACTTTGCTCTCCAATTCCATTCAAAACAGCTGCACTTCTATAATCAAATCCATACAAAGCATCTGTATAACCAATATCCTTGATAACTTCTCTTGCGATTTCCTGCATAGGAGCATAAACAGACGTTTTTAATTCTCCAGCTATAACACAAAAACCATTAGAAACAAGTGTTTCACAAGCAACTCTAGCATTTTTATCTCTACCTATTATATAGTCTAAGACAGCATCGCTTATTTGATCCGCCATTTTGTCAGGATGACCTTCAGTTACTGATTCTGATGTAAATAGAAACTCATTTTTCATAAACTCACCTTGTATTTTTAAATTCTCCTCTGGATTGTAGCACATTTTTGACAAATATTTTTTAGAAAAAATACCTTCATTTTGTGTTCTTAAAAAGGCATTACATATCAATTAACTTTTGGTCGTTATTATTAGTAATTGATAATTATTATTTCATATTATCAAAACAAAACTCGAATGAAAACTAAGGAGAAAAGATGTTAGTGACAAAAAAAGCACCTGATTTTAAAGCCCAGGCAGTATTAGCAAATAATGAAATCGTAGATTTTGAATTATCAAAAAATCTTGGTAAAAATGGTGCCGTTGTATTCTTTTGGCCAAAGGATTTTACATTTGTATGTCCTTCTGAAATCATTGCTTTTGATCATCGTGTGAAAGATTTTCAAGAGAAAGGTTTTAATGTTATTGGCGTATCCACAGATACTGAAGTAGTTCATCTTGCTTGGAAAAATACACCTATTGAAAAAGGTGGTATTGGCAATGTGACCTTCCCAATGATTGCTGATATAACTAAGCAAATTTCAAGAGATTATGATGTTTTATTTGATGGAGCAGTAGCACTTAGAGGATCATTCTTGATTGATAAACATCAAGTTGTTCGCCACGCTGTTATTAATGATTTACCATTAGGTAGAAATATTGATGAGATGCTAAGAATGGCAGATTCTTTATTGTTTTTTGAGGAGAATGGAGAAGTTTGTCCAGCTGGATGGAGAAAAGGCGAAAAAGGGATGAAAGCAACTCACGATGGAGTAGCTCAATATCTTTCTGAAAACGCAAATAAGCTTTAATTTTGAGCTGAGGAGCTATCCTCGGCTTTTTAAAATTCAAAATACCTCTTGTCTTCTATTTATTAGACATTAAATCTAGTTTCATTTTCATAGCCAATATCTACCATTCTAGCTAGATTTAACAATTTACAGCTATTTTCTATGAGGGCAATGGTCTTAGCTAAAGAATATAAATCTCTATGATAAGCATAGATTCCATAGCCTTTTATAAATATAAAATTTTTTTTTGTCTGTTTAAAATATCTCAAAATATTAATATCTGCACGCTCATACCAACTATCATAATCTTTTGGATCAAAAATATCTATTTGCTTACCCAATAGCTTATAACCAAAATAATCCTTTGGAATCAAAACATCATGGGATAAAGAATATGCTACGCTATAAGGAGGCATTGCATAGACAACAAAACGAGCTTCTGTGATATTTTGATAAATATTAGAATGAATAAAGGCATCTATACTAGCCTCTTGCCAACGATAATCTTCTTTATCATAAAGCATAATCAATGAATTGCTATCAATTCTATCAAAAATAGCATCTTTTTTATTTATCAAAAATCTATTTTGAGATATTCTAGAAGATATGGAGCCATGAAAAACCCCAAAAAAACTCTTTCTAAACATCGCCAAAGAGACACTGCTAATTTCCTCAATCAAAGATTCTTCTATGTTTTTTGTATGTATATTCATAGGGTGATTCTAGCATTAAATCCTTATAATCACAATTAAAAATATCCCTGTTATGATTCTCAAGATATTTATATAAAGAATATTTAGTCATTTAATTTATATAAGTTTATTTATATAGACTAAACTTTTGATTATTTTAGCAATAATTTTATATGAATGCTAATTTCATTAACTTTTTTTGCTATAATACGAGAAAATATATTTTGGCATTAAAATCACAGGTGAGGTTTTAGAAATATGAATCATAAAAAAGATTTGCTTTTAGATGGAATTATCAAGCGATATATTCAATCAAACGAACCCATAGGATCGGAATCTTTGAAAGTATCTATGAGTATAAAAATTTCTTCTGCGACAATTCGGAATTATTTTAAGACTCTCTCAGATGAGGGGATCTTGACCCAAACCCATATCAGTAGTGGCAGAATTCCTACCAATAAAGCCCTAAAAGATTATTGGAGATCTCATATTCCATATAAAGAAAATGATATTGATATAGATATTCAAAAAATACAACAAGCTTGCCAAGAAATGGGTGTTTTTTGCCTTATTAGAGAAAAAAAATCACAAACCCTAAGAGAAATCATCAATCATGAAAATAGATTTTTGATATTGGTTTTTGAGGATAATGAAATATGTGTTCCTTTCAATCATTCCATAGAGAGATTTTTAAGAGAACTCTTAGGATTAGAGTTTGAAGATATCAAAAAAATCTGCTCTCAAGTATGTGCAAAGGCACTATTAGAAAAGCTCAATCTAGCCTCTGATGTGATTTTACATACATTTGGTATTGAGTTTTTGAGTTTTATTCTTAAAATCAGAGGTTTTGATAGATTGTTCTTTGAAGTGATTAATGGGTATATTTTTGATAGACTCTCTAGAGGAGTTTATTTTGAAAATACTATCCCTGAAGGTAGTATTGCAATCGTCCAAAACATCAATTTAAATCAAAAACAAGCACAAATGTTTTGTATGGGAGAGCTGAGTAAAAACTACACAAGCTTTTATGAAAAAATAGTTGCGTAAATCAACATTAAAAGGAGTAAGAATGGAAAAAGATTTAGATAACCAAGAAGAAATTACAGAGCAAAATCAATCTGAAGAAGAACTTTCAGAACAAGAAAATAACCCAAAACAGGAGGATTATGAAAAAAAATATCAAGAACTTCAAGAAAATTACATTCGCGTTCACGCTGATTTTGAAAATACCAAAAAGCGTCTTGAAAAAGACAAATATCAGGCTTTAGAATATGCGTATGAAAAAATAGCACGGGATCTATTGCCCATCATAGATACTCTTGAAAAAGCACTTGAAAGTGCAAAAGAGACGTCAGGGGCTGAAGGAATATTTCAGGGATTAGAACTCACTCTTGATAATCTGCATAAAGTTTTGCTAAAACATGGTATCGAAAAGATCTCTTGTGATGAAAATTTTGATCCCAATTTTCACGACGCTATTATGCAGGTTCCTGCTGAAGATAAGCAAGATGGCGAAATTGTTCAAGTTTTACAAAAGGGCTACAAATATAAAGAGAGAGTTTTAAGACCAGCAATGGTAAGTATCGCAAAAAATTAAATTCAACACAAAGGATAGAAAATGGCAAAAGTAATTGGTATTGATTTAGGAACAACAAACTCTGCAATGGCAGTTTATGAAGGGAATGAGGCGAGAATTATCGCCAATAAAGAAGGTAAAAATACAACTCCTTCAATCGTGGCTTTTACAGACAAAGGTGAAATTTTGGTGGGCGAACCCGCAAAAAGACAAGCTATCACCAATCCTCAAAAAACCATTTATTCAATAAAAAGAATTATGGGTTTGATGTTCAATGAAGACAAAGCAAAAGAAGCTGAGAAAAGACTTCCTTATAAAATTGTGGACAGAAATGGAGCTTGTGCAATAGAGATAGCTGATAAAGTCTATACTCCTCAGGAGATTTCTGCAAAAATTTTAATGAAACTCAAAGAAGATGCAGAGGCTTATTTGGGCGAAGAAGTGAGTGAAGCTGTTATCACTGTTCCAGCATATTTTAATGATGCACAAAGAAAGGCTACTAAAGAAGCGGGGACTATTGCAGGGTTAAATGTTTTAAGAATCATCAATGAACCCACATCAGCTGCTCTAGCATACGGACTTGATAAAAAAGAATCTGAAAAAATAATGGTTTATGATCTAGGTGGTGGGACATTTGATGTTACCGTGCTAGAAACGGGCGATAATGTTGTGGAGGTTTTAGCAACTGGTGGAGATGCATTTTTAGGTGGTGATGACTTTGATAATAGAATCATTGACTGGGCAGCTAAAGAATTTAAAGATGAGAGTGGCATTGATATTAAATCTGATGTTATGGCTCTCCAAAGACTAAAAGATGCAGCTGAAAATGCAAAAAAAGAATTGAGTTCAGCTCAAGAAACTGAGATAAATCTTCCTTTTATCACTGCAGATGCAAGTGGTCCAAAACACCTAGTAAAAAAACTTACTAGAGCAAAATTTGAAACTCTCATAGACGATCTCATAGAGGAAACTATCAAAAAAATTGATTTTGTTGTCAAAGATGCTGGACTTGGCAAAAATGATATTTCTGAAGTTGTAATGGTAGGGGGATCCACACGAATTCCAAAAGCCCAACAAAGAGTAAAAGATTTTATTGGTAAAGAACTCAACAAATCTGTAAATCCCGACGAAGTGGTTGCTATTGGAGCTGCGATTCAAGGTGGTGTTTTAAAAGGGGATGTAAAAGATGTTTTGTTGCTTGATGTTACGCCATTAAGCTTAGGTATTGAAACATTGGGTGGAGTTATGACTAAAGTCATAGATAGGGGCACGACTATTCCTGCAAAAAAAGCTCAAGTTTTTTCCACAGCTGAAGACAATCAACCTGCTGTCTCTATTCACGTATTGCAAGGAGAAAGAGAACTTGCTAGAGATAACAAATCGCTAGGAAAATTTGACCTTACAGGAATTCCAGCTGCTCCTAGAGGGGTACCTCAAATTGAAGTCACCTTTGATATAGATGCAAATGGAATTTTAACAGTATCGGCAAAAGATAAAGCAAGTGGAAAATCTCAAGAAATCAAAATCTCTGGATCAAGTGGTTTATCTGATAGTGAAATAGAAAAAATGGTCAAAGATGCCGAACTTCACAAAGAAGAAGATTCTAAAAGAAAAGAAACTATTGAATCAAGAAATCAAGCTGATAGCCTAGTTTATCAAACTGAAAAAAGCTTGACAGAGTTAAAAGACAAACTAGAAGCAACTGAGGTAGAAAAAATTCAAAAGGCAGTTGATGAACTTAAAGAGACTTTGAAAAATGAAAATGCTTCAAAAGAAGAGATTGATGCAAAACTCAAAGCCTTGACTGAAGCTAGTCACAAACTCGCTGAAGCAATGTATGCCAAAGAAGGAGAGAAACCAAATGCTCAAGCAAATAAAAAAGATGATGATGTCATTGATGCAGAAGTAGAATAGATTCTTGCCTTTGCCCCCTTCTTGGGGCTCTAAAGTATCTCTTTATTAAAATTCCTGTAAAATTCTTCAAAACTCTAAAGGAACTGGATACAAATGATGCAAAATCCTCAAAAACAAGTTATCCCTATAATGTTTTGTTTTGATACTCGTTATGTTATACCTGCTAGTGTGGCTTTTTATTCGCTCTTAACTAATACGAAGTATTCTTCTAAGGGGGGGGGGCTATAGAGTATAGACTCTATGTTCTACATGATGACATCACACAAAACCAAAAAGATACTCTACAGAAAACCATCAAAACCTTTTCGAACTCCTCTTTAGAATTCATCGACACAAAGGGACTCTTTAGTAATATTTGGGAAAATATCCCTTCAAAACATCATTTCAGTAAAGAAATTTTTTATAAACTAATACCAGCAAGGCTTTTCCCACAATATGACAAAATAATCATCACAGATGTAGATGTAGTATTTTTAGGTGATGTGAGTGAAAGTTTTTTAGATTTTGATACTAATAGCTCATCGTATTTGGCTGGAATCAAACCAAACGATCCTGATGGTATTTTTCCCCTCACTAATTGGAAAGAAGGATATAAAAATTTTTCAGAAGATGAATTTAAGGCAATTCAATATGGCATAGGTGCTGGATATTTTATCGCCAATCTAAAAGCAATAAGAAAAGATGGTATTGAAGAAAAATGGATCAATTATGCTTCCTTGAATTCTCATAAACTCATTCTTCCTGAACAAGATGTGCTAAATATTATCTGCTACCCTTATATTGATACATTATCTCTCAAACATATGGTAGCTCATTATGCTTGGAAAAGATTTGGAGAAAATTGGGAAAAGCTAACTCCTGTTATCTATTCTAAAAAAGAGCTTGATGAAGCAAATTCATATCCTATTCAAATTCATTATGAGGGCAATAAAAAGCCTTGGGTTTATGTAGATGAACCTAAATCTGAGTTATGGTTTTACTATCTTGCTCAGACTCCCTTTTTAAAAGAGTACCTAGCAGAGCTTCCAAAAACGATAATTGCAACGCATCAAAAGACTCTATTCTCTTATAGAATAAAAACTTATATAAAAAAGAATCCATCATTCTTTATTAATCCTAGATTCTATTTAAAAATTTTTGATAGATTAAAATATAAACTACTGAAAATATTAAATATTTCACAACAATAAGGCGTTATAACTGCAATAAAATGTCAAATAGCATCTAATGGTTTTTTGGTAAATAAAGTACTTTTTCTAGTGAAACTATTCTTGTGATCATAAACAAAAAAACCAACTTTTTTTGCTATTTCCTTCACAGATAAACTTGTGCAATACGTTGTTATGATGCAATCTTGTGCAGCTATTTCATACAATCTAGTGAAATATTCTATATCCCACAACTCTGGATTCTTTTTTGGACTAAAAGGATCTTGATAAATCACATCAATACTATTTGATTCAAGGAGGAAAAGATATTCCTTAGCATCGCCTAAGAACAATTCAACACTCACTTGAGGAATGGAATTTAACTTATGAGTTCTCTTGAGTTCATCTACTATTTTAGAGATATTGATATTTTGAATTTCTAAAGGATATTGCAAAGAAGTTATTTTTTCAAATATTTCTGTGTCTTTTTCAGGTGAAAATATCTCTAATTTACCTTTATAGTTCATCTTGAGATATTGTGAAATAGTCGTGAAACAATTATACCCAAGTCCAAAGCAAATATCTAAAATCTTAATTTGAGACTTGAAAAATAAATTTTTAAGTTCCATAGGAGGTAGAATATGTTTATACAAAGTTTCTAAATATGCTCCATCTCCAAGACTATGATAACATTCATTAAATTCTTCATTATAGATAGTAAATGTACCATCAGCAGTTTTGATGGTCTTCATTATCCGTGATAATTGGGAGCTTCTTTTGTGATATCAACATCATGAACATGAGACTCTCTAAGCCCTGCAGAAGTAATCTGTACAAATTCAGCATTCTCTTGCAAATGAACTAAATCTTTGCTACCCAAATACCCCATAGAAGATCTAAGTCCTCCCACAAGCTGATGTATCACATCAGCAATCCTTCCTCGATAAGGGACTCTACCTTCAATGCCTTCAGGAACAAGCTTTTCTTGAGCAGTTCCTTCTTGAAAATACCTATCTGAACTTCCCTTACTCATAGCGCCAATACTTCCCATACCTCTATAACTTTTATATTGCCTACCTTGAAAAATCATCAAATCTCCTGGAGATTCCTCTGTCCCAGCTAATAAACTTCCTATCATCACGCTAGAAGCACCAACAGCAAGTGCTTTTGCAATATCACCTGAATACTTTATACCACCATCTGCAATCACTGGAACTCCATGCTTAAGTGCTTCGCTTGAACAACCATCAATTGCTGAAATTTGAGGCATACCCACTCCAGCTACTATCCTTGTGGTGCAGATACTACCTGGCCCTATCCCCACCTTTATTGCATCTGCCCCCGCACTAATAAGATCTGAAGTTGCCTTAGGAGTCACGACATTACCGACAATAATATCTACTTGGAGCTTATTTTTAATATTTTCTAATGTCCTCATGACATTAATAGAATGCCCATGTGCACTGTCTAAAACGAGCACATCCACACCTGCTTGAACTAACGCTTCTGCTCTATCTAACTGATTGACTCCAATAGCAGCTCCAACTCTCAATCGACCCAATTCATCCTTATTTGCATTTGGATATTCAATGCGCTTTTGAATATCTTTAATAGTTATCAAGCCTTTAAGGATATTCTTGCTATCTACAATTGGTAGCTTTTCTATCCTATGCTTATGCATAATCTCTCTAGCTTCCTCCAAACTAATGCCTATATTTGCAGTAATAAGAGGTGCTTTTGTCATCACATCTCCGACTTTTTTACTCAAATCTGTCTCAAATCTCACATCTCGATTCGTGAGAATACCTATGAGCAATCCATCAGAATCCACAACGGGGACACCAGAAATCTTATAATTATCAGTGATAGCCTTAGCATCTGCTAAACTACGATTGGCTTGAATATATATAGGATCTGTGATGATACCACTTTCACTTTTTTTCACTTTTTTTATCTGATGAACCTGAGAAGCAATATCCATATTTTTATGAATAATGCCTATCCCTCCCAATCTAGCCATTGCAATAGCCGTCCTGTATTCTGTCACAGTGTCCATAGCAGCACTCACAAACGGAATATTCAAAGCAATGTTTTTAGTAAGTTTTGAGACAATGCAAACCTCCTTTGGCAATACTTCAGAGTATCCTGGAACCAACAACACATCTTCAAAAGTTAGGGCTTTTTGTATCAATCTCATTTTTTCTCCTAATCAAATTGTATATCCAAAATCTTTTCTAAACCATAAGCACAATCAAGTATTCCTTGTTCATCAAAATTCTTTCCTATAAGTTGCATTCCTATAGGTAATTTATCTTTTGATTTCCCTACTGGCAAAGAAACTGCAGGAACTCCAGCAAGATTAACACCAATAGTATAAATATCACTCAAATACATATCAAGTGGAGAATGCGAACTGCCAAATTTTGGAGCAACACTAGGAGCTATAGGACTCAAAATCATATCAACATCGTTAAATATCTGTTCATATTGTTTTTTGATTAGTTTTCTAATTTTTTGAGCTTTAATATAATAAGCATCATAATAACCACTGCTGAGAACAAAGCTTCCTAACATAATTCGTCTTTTCACTTCTTCCCCAAATCCTTCGCTTCTAGTTTTTATATATAAATCTTTCAGATCATTCAAATTACCTGCCCTATTCCCATATCTAACACCATCAAATCTGGCTAGATTTGAACTAGCCTCTGCCGTGCAAATAATATAATATGCGGAAATATGATAGCTTGTATCTAGCATACTCTTAGAAACTATCTGATGACCTAATGATTGGAGTGTTTTTATAGTATCTTGATAAGATTTTTGAATTTCGGCATCAGCATCTTTAAGATAATCATCTAAAACAGCTATTTTAAATCGCTTACCCTCATCTAATTTTGAAAATGTCTGCGTTGATGGCAAATCAAAACTAGTAGAATCCATCTTATCAAACCCACTGATAGCATCAAACAATATCGCACAATCTTCAATGTTTTGGGTAATAGGACCAATTTGATCAAGACTAGAACTATAGGCCACAAGTCCATATCTACTCACTCTCCCATATGTAGGTTTCAAACCCACGCACCCACAAAATGCTGCAGGTTGCCTAATAGAGCCACCTGTATCACTCCCAAGTGCTGCTATCGCAATCCCTCCAGCCACAGCCGCAGCACTTCCTCCAGAACTTCCTCCAGGAACCCTAGAAGTATCTCGAGGATTTTTTGTTCTACCATAACAACTTGATTCAGTTGTGCTGCCCATAGCAAATTCGTCCATATTGGCTCTTCCATATGCACACATACCATTTTGATGAAGCTTGTGTATTACAGTTGCATTATAAGGAGAAATATACCCCTTGAGTATCTTGCTTGCACAGGTAATCTCCCAATCTTTAACATTTATATTGTCTTTTATGAGTATAGGAACACCCTTATTAAGACTAGATAAAGGTTCAGATATATAGGCATTTATCTCAAGCTTTTCTTTGACTTTCTTTGATATATCATCTTTAATATCTTTAAGTTCTTCTTCGCTTAAAGATAAGGCTTTCTTGAGAGTTATCATACTGTTCCTTTTAATTAGGATTAAGATCTGTGGAATTATAAACTTTTATTGCTTACAGAACACTACTAGAGTTTTTGTAAAAAATTTTCTACTTCCTTTTGAAGCTCTTTTAGTCCTTTTGTATTTTCAATAATATACTCACATTGTTCTTTTTTGTACTCAATGTCAATTTGAGCATCAATTCGCTTGAATGCATCTTCTTGTGAAATGCTATCTCTAGCCATAATTCTTTGTGCTTGTCTTTCTTTGGGACAATAAATCAGCAAAACCTTATCAACTGGATAAATTTTTTTACCTCCAACCTCAAAAAATAAAGGGATATCCAAAAAATAATATTGTTCATACAGTTCAAGCTTTAGAGCCTGATTGAATATTTCTTGACGTATTTTAGGATGTAGGAAATTTTCTAATTTTTTCCTCTTATCCTGATTGGAAAATACAATTTGAGCGAGTTTTTTTCGATTTATCTTGTATTCTTTATCTAAAATATCTTCAGAAAATAATTCTCTAATTGAGATGTTATTCTCTTCTAGAACCTGATGGGCTATCTTGTCAGCATCTATGATAGTATAACCATATAAGCCAAGAATAGCTCCAACTGAACTTTTACCGCTCCCTATACCCCCTGTAATAACTATGGCGTGTTTAAAATCTGACATATTTAGTTTTTTAATGCACCCTTAAGTTTCTTATTCAAAATATTGGGTAATGCAAAACTAGCCTGATGAATATCAGAATTATAATATTTAAGTCCATCTAGCATATCAATTTTTTGCAACAACATATCTGCTAAAGGATGGTATCTTTTAGAGGCAAAAATAAAACCCTTATCAGCTAAAATCGATAAAGGAGCAAAAAATGGCATCACAATATTAAAAAATTCTCCACTAGTTGTAATGCTATCTTTAAAAGAATCAAATTCCAATAATGGATGCTTGGTAGAAAAAATTAAAATCCCTTCTTTTGAAAGCATTCTTGAAATACCATCTATCTCGTGCTTATTTGGTTGATTTAGACAAATAATCAGATCATATTTTTTTACAGGCAAATCAATTGCCCTTATATATTTTTTAAACCTAGCATCTTGCATTAATGGAGAGAAATTTGGTAAAAAACTTATGAAAGAATCAAAAATCTTTTCATCGCTTTGAACAAAATCAACTCTTACTCCATCATGCCTTAAAACTTCATGGGCAATCTCAATGTTAAATCCACCCAATATGAGGACATTTTTTACATCAGGGTGCGAACACATCCCTATATGTGCATTAAGCTCACTTTCAATATAGAGATATTTTTTTAACATAATATATTTTTCATCTATCATTGCAATCTGTTCAAAATCATCACTTTTAAAAATTTCTAAAATATGCTCTTTATTTCTAGCATCAAGAATTTTAGTTTCGATAGTATATTCTTGTCTGAAATTTGGGCTAATTTGTCTAGTAATCCACATAAAAATCCTTTAAAATATATTTTAAAATATTAACTCAAAAATAAGAAAATTTCTCAAAAAAATTGAAAAAAAATTAGATTCCTATAATCTCTCTGATTCCTTTTGAATTTGGAGAAGAAAGAAACCCTTCATTTTCGAGTTCTTCAATTATAGAGGCAGATTTGTTATATCCTACCCCAAGTTTTCTTTGCAAATAACTGATGGATGTTTTTCGATCTTGCAATATAATTCTCTTAGCTTCATTAATGATTTCACCACTTTCAGAGGGAATACTTTTAGCAATAAGATGACTCTCCTGAATCAAAAAATTCTTATCATATTGAACCTCTCTTTGCGATTTAATAAACTCGACAATTTCTTCAATTTCTTCTTCAGAAGCCCAAGGAGCGTGAAGCCTAACCACTCCACTAATTCCTGGTGGAGTAAATAACATATCCCCTCTTCCTAAAAGACTCTGCGCCCCTTCAGTATCTAAAACAACCCTAGAATCTATTTTTGAACCCACCTTAAAACTCACCCTTGAAGGAAGATTTGTTTTAATAAGACCTGTAACTACATCCACGCTTGGACGTTGAGTGGCCACTATCAAATGAAGTCCAGCTGCTCTTCCCATTTGTGCAATTCTAGCAATTGGAAATTCGGCTTCTTTTCCTCCTGTCATCATTAAATCTGCAAGCTCATCGATAATAATTACCAAAAATGGGAAAACTTCTAGACCTTCTTGTTTGGCTTTTGGATTGTATTTGTCAATATTTTTTGTTTTTGACTCACTCATAATCTTATAACGACGTTCCATTTCATTCACTGCACTCGCAAGTGCTGAAATTGCTTTTTTAGGATCTGTGATAATGGGAGTGAGCAAATGCGGTATGTCGCTATACATGCTAAATTCAACCATTTTTGGATCTATCATAATGAGTTTAAGACTATCTGGGGAATTCCTAAAAAGAAGTGACAAAATCATAGCATTCACTCCCACGCTTTTTCCACTCCCTGTTGTTCCTGCAATGAGGAGATGTGGGAGTTTTTTCAAATCAGTGATAAATGGATTACCAACGATATCTTTTCCAAGTGCTAATGTCAAAGGCGAAGAAGAATTTTCAAAAAGTTCACTTTGTAATATTTCACGCAAATAAATAATCTCAGTTTTAGAATTAGGAATTTCAATACCCACCACATCTTTTCCAGGTATGGGTGCTTGAATTCGTATGGACTGAGCCTTAAGCGCCATCGCTAGATCATCTCCTAATGTCAAAATTCTACTGACTTTCACATTTGCTGCGGGTTTAAACTCAAAAGTTGTGACAATAGGGCCTGAATACGTTCTAGCAATATCTCCATCAATTTTAAACATTTTAAGTTTTGCAAGAAGATCTTGAATCTTTTTATCTATTTCATTCTCATCAATTTGAATTGATTTGGTTTTTGGTTTTTCCAAAAGATCAAGACTAGGAAGTTTGTAGTCTTTTGGCTTCTCTGGTTCTCCAAATTCAAGTCCTTTAAGAAGCTCTGTATTTTCACTAAGTTCTTTTACTATCAATGGTCTATTAGATCTATTTTGATTCTTAGTAAGCATATTGTCAGGCTCTATAAAATCAATTGTTTGAGTTTCCTCTTGTGACTCTAGGATTTCAAAAGACTCCTTAAAATCAAAATCTTGTAATGATTGTTTTTCAAAACAACTCTGTATTTGAAGATCTAAATCCCGCTTAACATTTGATTTGTCTTGATCCACATCAGAAATGACTGGTTGATTTTCTTCTTTGGGTGAAATTCTTGGGATTTGAATATTTTTTGAGATATCCTTTAGAATTTCATCAGCATTGTGAGTAGATTTTTGTTTTTTTTCTTCTTGAAAGTGTTCTTCAGAAAGCTGTTCAAAGAATTTTTTATTTTTATCAAGTAAATATTTGATATCTTCCTTTCGTGCCTCTAGCTGTTCATCTTCACCCACCAATCTCACCATATCTGCATATTTTTTTTCTTGATTATCTTTATCAATGACCTGATTATAAATCACCCTAATGTTCTTTTCATCAAAACCAATATCAGGCACAGAACTAGTCGGTTTTTTTTCAGGTTCAAGATCGCTTATTTGCGCAGATATTTTTAGATCAAATATTTCAGTATCAAAATCACTCCTAGATTTTTTTTGAATACGATCTTTGGAGCGATTGTATATTGATATATATTTTTTTAGATCTTCAGAAAAAAAATCTTTCAAAAACTCAGATAGTTTTTTGACATAAAGCTTGCAAACATACGTTACCTGCATAAAATGCTTTTGAAAAAAAATCATATAAGCAATAAAAAACATAATGAATACTAAAATAAAAATCCCAAAAAGACCTATAAAGGGATGCAAAAAATCTACAATCATCTGCCCCAAAAGACCTTTTTTGAAGATCATAGCTTGAGCAACAAGCAATGCTAAAAATCCTAAAATCCCTCCCAGTATAAGCTCTAAACGTCGTTGAGTAAGCTCTTGAGTTTTATAAAATCTATACGCAGGATAAATCAAAAATAATAGATACACGTAAGAAAGATATCCAAAAATACCGATATTTTTTTCTGCAAAAAAAACTCCAAACTTCCCTACCAAGCCAGTATTCCCAAATATTGTCGCAATAGAAAAAAATATGGAAGTTGCAGAAAATATGACAAAAGTGTATAATTTTTTAATAGCTTGTCCTTTTGGATAAAATCTTTGATTTTTGCAATTATAGCATAGTAGCCAATACACAACAAAATTTAGGATTAAGAATGCACGGGAAAATATTGAGATATTCCATTTCAACGGGTTCAGGAGTGGTGACCAATTCTTCCAAGAAAATATTTGAACTCAGAAAAGAGAGTTGGCATGATTCAAGGTTTTTACCCGTTGTGGGAATGCTTGTAGAATTTAGATGCGATAGTAATGGTTATTCAATCACGGACGCTAAAGCTTCCTATTATCAAGATTTTCCACCTGATTCAATCATAAAAGAAATAGATTTTTGGAAAAGCAACTCTGATGAAGAGCTCAAACAAAAAGAGCAGGATATTCGCAACCAGATTGCACAAAAAATTTTTAAAGAAACCAATTATTTTACACTCAGATCTATTGAATTGACCTCATCTGTTCAAGATTGTCTGAAAGAGTATTTCGCACAGGAATTCAGTGCCATTAATTTCATTATGAACGAATCAAATGAAAAAGCCAAGATCAATTATCTTCAAACCAAGCGATTTTTACTCAAAGCTATGGATTATTTAGTATTCACAGATAGAAATATCACAATGGATACCTTCAGCATTGATCTTCAAAGACTCAATAGATTAGAATATTCTTATAAAAATTTTACAAAAAATATCAATATCAATGCTGAAAAAATCTATGAAGAATCTTTTTTAGAGATGCAATATAACTATAAAGGAGTTAGTAAGGCCATTTTAGGCACAAGAGAGAAAATCCTTCAACTCAATAATAAAATCCGCAATAGTGTGTTTGAAATCAAACAGATAAGACTCAAATTAGAAAACAAAAAAAATGACGAAAAAGCCCTGAATGTGAAACTAGAAAATATACGTGCTATTATTTCAAAATCCGAAGAAGAAATAAAAATACTCCAAAAAACTCTAGAAAATCTTACAAAATTAGCTGAAGATTTTAAGGTGCAATTTTTTAAACTTTTTGAAACAACATTTAAAAAATTCTATGAACTTCTCATTGATAAGACAGTTGAAGCAATGAATATTTGTGCAACTCAGCTTGATAACAGAATATGGAAACTAGGAATGAGTTCAAAGGCCATAAAAAATATGTTTTTCAAGCACGATATCAATGACTCATACTGCACAATGACATTTTTAGGTCAATATTTGCGTAGATTAGATAAAAACAAATTAAGCGAGAATGAGAAAGCTGTATATAACTACTACTACAAATACAAACAAACACATGAGAAAAAATTCTTAATCTTTACTACCAATCAAAAGTTAGAAATGTCTTTAAAAATTCAGATTATGTCTATTTCTAAGGATTATAGTGTCGTGATTGTAAAAAAAGATGGGGAATTTTACGCAAATATAAGCTCTCAAAAATTTGAACTAGGCTACATTGATCCTTATGTGGATGCAGACATCAAACAACTTTTAGAGGAAGCTAGGAGTTCTAAATACAACGAAAATACACAATTCACCATAGTTTCTAAAGAACAAATTATGGGTTTGCAAGATTAAAAAAAAATCTTCTTTATATGCAACAAATATCAACATAAGGGCAATATCTGCAGTTCTTTTTATCTTGTGTGATCTCAAAGTCTATTTCTTTTTGGAATATTTTTAGCTCTTCTATTAATAGCTCCTTTTTATCCTCAAAAGATTCTTCTTCTATTAATTTTCCGTTTTTGAGATCATAAATATACCCCTTTATTTTTCCTTCATATCCTAAAGATCTTGCTCCATAATCATAGATTGAGAGTTGAAAATCACTATTATCTTCTTTTTTTGGATTTACTCTGAGATTGGATTTGAATTTATAATCAATCAAATAACAGATATCCCCTAGTTGATCTATCCTATCTATACGTCCTAGAAAATTAAAACCCCCTATATTTGCATGAAATTCTTTCTCACAATCAAGCACAACGCATCCATCTGATGCTCTTTTTTGTTCTGTTGCCCAAAAATCTGCTAGTTCAAAAGTGGCTATCTCTAACTTGAGTTTATCAATTCCATTATTGGTTTTAACTTGATGGATATAGTCTTGAACATTTTTTTTAATATTATCTATATTGGGAGTTTTACCAATAAAGGGTTTGTAGGCCAAATTCAATGCTTGATGTAAAATTGAGCTTATTTCACCGCTAGATTCTTTTGGTGGTATAAGTTTTTGTATATAAGCATAATAAAATCTTCTTTTGCAAGAAAAAAATGTATTGAGTTTTGAAGCTGAAAAAACAAAATCTAAGGGTATCTTATCAATAATTTCTTCTTTTTGATAAATTTTTTCCTCATTGATAGGAAAAATACTGTATCTCTCTTCTCCATCAATAATTTTTTGGCTCAAATCAAGTTCGTCAATCATCTTAGAATGGGGATTGCTTTGAGTATTTGTGAATGTAAGATCAATTTTACGAGTATTTTTAAAAATTTGTAAATAATAGTGCTTTTGCAAATCTTGTCTATCTTTTATGGTAGGAATTTTTAATGATTTTCTAATGGCGGTATTCAAGAACATATCACTATCTTTGTAGTTGGGAACAAACTGGTCATTAAAATCTACAATTATCACAGCCTCAAAGCTTAAGCCCCTAGATTCTAAAACGCCCATCACTCTAATTTTTCCACCACTCACATCATTAATACGAAAATTCAAAAAATCACTTAAATACAGCTCTAAAGTCTCAATATAAGAAAATTCATCAAATATCTTCCTGATTTTTTCATAAGATGCAATGAGTTCATTATGAAAATTTATCAAAATTGATTTATCACGAGCTAGTTGCAAAGATTCATTTGTTAGTTCTAAAAGCCAATCTAGACAATGTTCTTTTATTTGCACTGGACTTTCTTTTATTGATCTGAGTTTTTCTTTTAAAATCTCTATATAGTGAGATTCTTCTATGTTCTTGCCCATAGCTAGATTCAAATTGTTGTGTCTATCTAAAAGTTTGAGATACTTTGCAAAATCTTCACTTGGAGTAATAATAGCTACTTTTTGAGGATCTATACCTGAACTTAACCATTCATTGACTCGTGCAAAGACCAAAGCACTCTGAGATAATCTTGAACCAAAACCAAAAACCTCTATCTCACCCATATCCTTCGCAGGTTCTTTTGTAATGATTTCAGAATTTTCCAAATTGATTTTATAATCAAAATTGCTCTGAAGAGAAATATTTAAAAAATCAAAATGAGAAAAATTATATCTATCAGTTCTGATATGCAAAAAAACAGGCACTATCTTAGAGATTTTGAGTAAAATTTCTCTCTCTTGTGTGGATAAAAAACCATCTAGATAAAACTCCACAGAAGATATATTTTCGAAATATTCACCCAAAACTTCATAATTATCTCCTACTAAAGTATCATAAAATCCATACTCTCTGAGTTTTTGATGATATTTTTCACCAATACCAAAAATCACATTCAAATATTCTTCATAATCTCCATATGTATCTTTTAAAGGAATTTGTTTGATATCTATTAAAAACGAAGCCATCTCATCAAAAAAATTAAACAAAAAAGAGCTGCTTTCTAAATAACCTAAAAAGCTCTTTTCAAACACCAACTCAGAAGTTAAATTTTCAATATTTGCTATAGTGCTTAATAAAAAAATCTTGCGAACATTCTTTGGAACAACTCTGGCAAATGGCACAAACACTATCGTAGAAAAAAATTCCCCTGCCCCCATTGCCTGAGGTAAAAAACCATCTCCTAATTCTTGGTAGAATTCATTAGCATATCTTTGGGTAGAAAATACATATAGGGGAGATTTTTTTTCAAAAAATTCCTTCAAATTAGATCCCTTTATTTGGCCTTTTGATTATTGTAGCAAATTTATTGGTTTGGTAATATTTTTAAGAATATCCTAGTAATGCCTTTGCCCTAATGATAATATTTTCAGGACTGAAGCCATAATGCTTGAATAATTCATCACCTTTTGCTGAACTTCCAAAGCCCTCCATACCGAGCACATCATCGGCAAAAATATACCACTCAATTCCTCTTGAAGCCTCTATGGCCAAAACCTTTGTATCTCCAAAAAGAGAACTGATATATTCTTTATCTTGAGAAATGAGCAGATCATAACAAGGTACGCTCACAACTCTAGTTCTAATTCCTTCTTCTTCTAATTTTTTTGCTCCTTCTAGTGCGATATGCACTTCAGATCCACTAGCTAGAAGTGTTATTTTTGCTGAAGGAGTATCTCTTAGAATATAACCGCCCTTAGCAACTTTTGCTTCCACAATAGGATTTAAAACAGGTAAATTCTGCCTAGACAAAATAAATGCACTCGGACCATTTGCTTTGAGTGCTATTTGCCAACAAGCAATGTTTTCATAAGCATCAGCAGGACGAAATACACAAAGATTAGGAATAGCCCTTAGATGAGTGAGTTGCTCAATAGGCTGATGAGTTGCTCCATCTTCTCCCACTCCAATGCTATCGTGTGTGAAAATATAAAATAACCTCGCCTTCATGATAGAAGCTACTCGAATGCTCGCACTCATGTAATCACTGAATACAAAAAATGTTGCACAAAATGGTAAAAATAATCCGTAGTTTGCAAGCGCATTATTGATTGCTCCCATAGCGTGTTCGCGTATGCCAAAATGTAAATTTTTCCCGTTAGGAAAATCTCCTTCTCCTTCTAAGTGCGTGTTGTTAGAAGGTGCAAGATCTGCACTTCCACCGATAAAACCCTCCAAGGCTTGTGAAATCGCATTTAAAATCTTTCCATTGCTCACTCTTGTAGCTAAACTAACAGAAGATGAAAAATCAGGGTAAGAAATATTAGCAAAATGAGGATTCTTCAAATCGCAGATCTTTGCTTTTATATCCTCTGTAAGCTCATCTGACCAAATTTTTTGTGCCAATTCACCTCTTTCTAATACATTTAAAAAGCGAATTTTTACATCTGAAGAAATTGCAAATGTAGCATTTTCATCAAAACCTAAAGCCTTTTTGGAAACCTTGATAATTTCTTCCCCTAATGGCGATCCATGTGATTTGTGAGAACCTTCCAAGCCTATTGCATTTTTAGCAATTCTTGTATTGGCTATGATAATGGTTGGTTTATCAGATTTTTTGGCATCTATGAAGGCGTTATTAATGGAAACAAAATCATGTCCATTGCATTTTAGCACCTTCCACCCTTGAGCAATAAATCTTTGACTCACATCTTCACTCATTGCGACATCCAAACCACCTTCTATGGTGATAGCATTACTATCGTAAATCACAATTAAATTATCAAGCTTATGATGTCCTGCAATAGAAGAAGCTTCATAACTGATGCCCTCTTGAAGATCTCCATCCCCACAAAAACAATAAACCTTGTGATTGATGACCTCTTTCCCTAGAATCTTTTGTGCATATTTCGCACCCATGGCAAATCCCACTGCATTAGCTACCCCCTGTCCTAATGGACCTGTAGTAATCTCAACGCCTTCTGTATGACCAAACTCAGGATGGCCAGGTGTTTTTGAGCCAAATTTACGAAAAGACTTCAGATCCTCTAAATCTAAATCAAATCCCCATAAGTGAAGTAAGCTATACACCAATGCACTGGCATGGCCTCCGCTAAAAACCAACCTATCACGATTGATCCAATCAGGATCTTTAGGATTAACATTGATGTGCAAAGAAAGGATACAGGCAATATCTGCTAATCCCATTGGAGCTCCAGGATGCCCACTATTTGCGGATTGAACCATGTCAGCACATAAAAAACGAATTGTATTGGACATTTTCTCAAGCATCAGAAGATCATCTGGTTGTATGAATGGGGGGTACATTTTGGCCTCTATTATGTTGAACTTTATGATGTGGCAATTTTGCCCTTTTTTACTTTATAGATAGCTTTATTCTTAAACTCCTGCAATAGCTAATAAATAGATTATCTATTAGAAAAATAGCAATTTTTTGATAGTAATTGAAATTTAAGCTTTTTTGGGATTCAATAACAGAGTTAAAAAAAATCTTTAGAAAAGTTCTATAATGAAAAATTTTTATGTTTCCTTAGTTTTTATTTTTTTCCTCTTATTGACTGGATGTTCCTATCAGGGGAATCTAAATACCTTTGATACACTCTATTATAATCAAAATGAACAAAAAGCTTTTGAATTCTCAAAAAAAATGGCTCAAAACAATCTTTTATGGAAAATCCAAAGTGGCGTGAGTGGTTACATGGCCGGGAAATACAAAGAATCAATGTCTATTTTAGATGCCGCTGAAAATCTAATAAACAAAAACCAAGCACAAGGATTTTTCTCAAGTTCCCTTAGCAATGTGGGTGCAACTCTTTTCAATGATAATATAAAAAGCTATCAAGGAAATCTCTATGAAGGCGTTCTTATAAACTACTATAAAGCTCTTAATGCATTGATGATGGATGATGATTTAAGAGCAAGAGTTGAGTTCAATCGTGCCAATGATAGGCAAAGAAGAGCAAAGGATTATTATCAAAAAGAAATCCAAAAAGCACTAAAAAATCAAGAAGAAAAATACAAAAAAGATCCTAAAGCAAAACAAGTTGATCAAAATGTTTCAAGTGATAAAATTGACAACATCTTGAATTCTCAATATTCAAATCTGAAACGTTTTGCGATATATGATGGTTTTATCAATCCTGCAATATCGTATATTTCAGGATTATATTTTTCTTTACAAGGAGATTTTAAAGGAATAGATCTGCTCAAAGAAGCTTATGGAATCAATCGCTCCAAGCTAATTGCTGAAGATATGATCTTGTTTGAAAAAAAACAATACATGAAGAAAAAATATACTTGGATTGTAATTGAAGATGGCAAGTCCCCTACAAAAAAAGAATTCAGCATCAATCTACCCTTATATCTTATAAGCGATCAGGTGCTCTATTTTGGATTAGCGTTACCCCAATTAGAAGAGGGCTCTAGTTTTTATGATTCATTTGATATGATAGACACAAAAGGTTCTAAAAATTTTGAAGAAATTTCTCTTATTGATGGCGTTATTGCGAATGAATTTTCCAAACAACTACCTTATATCATCACTCGTGCTATTATCTCTGCGGTTTATAAAGCTTCAATGCAAAGTGTTTTAAAGCAAATATTAGGGGGTTATGGAGCTATGGGTGGAGCTCTTTTTTCAGCAACTACAACTGCAGCTGACACAAGAATCACCACGGTATTTCCACATAAAATATGGCTAAATCGAGTGCAAAATAATGAAGAAAAAATAACCATAAAAGCCAATCAAAAAGAAATACTTGAAATCAAACTTATCAATTGTAATGCCAATAAAGCTTCTTTTGATGACCCAACACAAAATCCAATCTTAAAAAACAAAGAAAAAAAAGAATACACCGTATGCAAAAATACCAACAATCTTTTATACATAAGAACAACAAAAAATAATATAATACCTAAATTAATCATAGGAGAAAAAAAGTGAATGTAAAAATACTCAATACAATAACCTTAAGTGCTCTCATCTTTGTTGGATGTGCGGACAAAATCAAATATATTGATACAAAGGATTCCAAAGAATACACAAGCATAGGACTTGATTATCACGATATCGAAGATGCTGCAAAAAAAAGTGTCCAATCCTTGCTTCAAAGTGGTTATGTAAAAAATCTTGCTACTGAAAAAAAACCAAAGGTTCTAGCAATTTCTGATGTCATAAATGATACAATGCAAAATTTTAGCACAGAAGAACTCACCCGAAAAATAACTCGAGATATGCGAAATAGTGGAAAATTTATCCTCACAATGGCAATGTCAGGGAGTGGTGGAAGCACTGATAAAATGTTACAACAAGCCCGAGAAGCAAGAACAAATAGCGAATTCAATCAATATACTGTGCAAGAAAAAGGAAGTCTTATTGCCCCAGAGTTATCTCTCTCTGGAAAGATTGTTCAAAGGAATACAAAAATAGGCTCAAAACAAAGAGTGGATTATTATTTCTTATTGACGCTCACAGATATTAAAACAGGTCTTGTAGTATGGGATGATGAAACCAATATAATCAAACTAGGCAAAAATAAATCTGTTGCTTGGTGATAAATTGATACTGAAAAATTTAATATATTTTTTTATTGCACTATTTTTTGTTGCTTGTTTCAGGTTGGAAACCATTTCATCTCCACCAAAATGGTTTCTCTCTATAACTAGGGATAATGTCTTTTTGTACGGAAATGGTAGTGGGGATAGTCTTGAAAAATCTAAACAAAATGCCATCAACGATCTAGCATCAAGTATAAAACTCAAAGTGAGTTCAAATACCAATATTTTAAACTCACAGGATAATCAAAAACAAGACTCAAAGATCTTACAAGACATTAAAGTTTCTATAGAGACAATAGAACTTCAAAATATAATACTCACGCATACTGAATATAAAAACAAAGTGTATTATTCTCAAATCAAAATATCCAAAGATTTGCTTGTTCGAGGTCTAAAAAATCAATACCAGAATTTATATGAACAGCTCAAAGACTTTAACCCTAAATTTTGTAAGTCAATCTCAATCAAAGATAAGAATATCCTTGAAAATCTCCTAGAACAAGCAAATTCAACAGCTCAGAGTATTCAAGCACTTGATTTTTCCTCAAAAGTTGCATCATTAAAAGCTTATGAAAATATGCTAACTCAAAATTCTCCCCTCCCAAAAGCAAAACTAGTTTTTTCCCCTCAAAGCGACCCTGATGCAGTAAAAATGTTGAGTTCAGAATACGCAAAATTCATACAAAATACAGATGAAAAAGATGTCCAAACTATTTATAATAAGATCGCGATCAACACAGATCAAAAAGAACAAAAAATAAAAGCTTCTCTTGAGGTAAATATCAATGATTGCAACAATCAAACGATTTTTTACATACAAGTCCATAGCATAGAAAACAACAAAGAAGATGCGTTGAGGCGTTTAAAGATTCAGCTTTACAAAAAACTAAAAGAATATAAAGAAAATAATCAGGAAGGGATTCCCAATATCTCGTAATACGTATAAAACAAATTTTAAAATTGATTTAATGCAAATACTATGAAATTCTAGGGAATTAAATAGAGGCTCTAGGCCTCTTAAAAAGTCTTGATGTCTTTCAATCATCAGTTTTATTATGCTTGCTACGTTCAGATTCTATAGCTCCAACAATCTCAGGAAGCTTGAATGGATTTTCAATTACTTGCTTTTTGATTGTAAATTTTAAACCAGGATGCGATCTATAATTTTCATAAACATACCTCAGTTCTTGTGAAGTTATGGAATTATAATGTTCATGCTTAGGATCATAAAGATCCTTCAAGCCTTCCAAATCGACTTCCTGAAGCCAATTAGTGAAATAACCATAACTTGTCACTATGTTATCTAAGTTGAAATAAATCTTTCCACCCGAGTCTAAAACATTCTTAAGAACATTAATAGTTTTAGCAGCAAAAAACATGTTCCCATCTTCAGAGAAAAAATGTTTCATATAAATATCGAATAACTCCTTTTGATGAGGATGAAGATTTCCAGGATCTGTTCTCGTATCTATGGCATCACGCAATTCTTCTAATTTGTAAGTTTTTATCAAATTTTCAATAACACGCATTCCCATTTTAGCGATATGTGCATTATCAATAGCTCTTAAGACTTCTGGATCGGCTAATAGTTGTTCAAGAATTTGTGCATTATCTTCTTTTGGAATAGCATTTATTCCTTCATCTCTAGAAGTTTTCACAGGTTCTTTATAATTCAAAATCTCTTCTTTCATTAAAGATGGATTTCCAGCAACTACGGTTTCAATAAAATCATAAAATCTTTCTCTTTTTTCTTTATTTAGATTCAAATTTAAAGCATCAAGATATTCATCAGCCAAAACAGGTCTTTTTTTAAACTCCTCACTTGGTACTTTTTCATATAAGATGTATCTATCTGAACTCAAACCATACACAAGTGCTATATTTCCAAAACTAGCTTCACCATCAAGAATGGATTCAAGATTCATATTGCGCGTAGGCAAATGTTCAATAACGTAAGAATCAACGCCTTCTGGGTTTGCTTGGAGATAAAGATCATTAGTGGTATCCCGATAGGATATCACACTGATATCATTAGGATTGGATTTCAAATCTTCAACATCATAAGAGTCTTTATTTTTTCTAAAAAAGTTTTTGATTTTTTTAGCTAAAGATTGCTTGGATGAAGAAGGATTTCCAGAAGCATTCTGGGCTTCTTGATTAGCTAAAGAAGGGTTTGTAGAAACTCCCTGTGCTCCTTGCAATAATGAAGGTTCAGGATTGTTGTTAGCAGCAACTGGGTTTGCAGCAGCTCCCTGTGCTCCTTGATTTATCTCTCTAGATGGAGCAAAGTTTTGTTGATCAGGCCCTTCAGAGTATTTAATAACAAATGTTTCTTCAAATCCATTATCGTGGTCTGAAGGATGATTGCTAACACTAGCTGGATTTGTGGAAAATCCCTGTGATCCTTGTAATGATAAAGGTTCAGGATTGTCGTTAGCACTAACTAGATTCTCCTGAGGTGTTTGTGGTAGTTCAGGGGCTCTAAATGAAGGACGAGTCATCACGCTATTTTTAAATACCTCTTCTATCTCTCCAGCTTGAGTAATGGCTTCTTTTTCTAAAACCTGATGATTAGCCAACTTAACATCATCAACTGTATAGTCAGCATAAAAACGATAATTCAAATCAATCAACGAAAGATAGTCTTTGGTATTTTGCGTGAATCCAAAATTCTCCATATTTGTAACAAGAAAATCTTGTTGTTTATGAGTCATCTCATGAACAATGGCATTTAAAAAATGTAAGGCAACCTCTTCTGGAGTGTAATTTTGACTTGAAAGGTAAGCTTTTAGATAATTCTGAGGTGCAGGAATATGAATATTATTAGTATGAGGATCATACAGAGCATGCTCAAAGTTTTCTGAAAAAACAGCATGTGTTTTTGTGATATTAAAACCTTGATTAGCTAAAACGCTAGAATAGTTTTTGATCGCTTCTTTGGCCAATCCTTCATAATGATCCTGATTTAAAGGATCAAAATTTCTGACATAGTTTTCGATTTTAGGATTATTCATTATCTTTTGTTCTAAATTTGCATAAATAGCACCTTTAAGATCTCTATATTCTTTAGAATCTGGTTTATTAAGAACATCATCTGCAACGTTTGAAAACAACCGAATAAAGTCAGTTTTTAGCCCCTCTCGTTCTTCATTTGCTAAAAGAATTGGATTTCTTCCAATAGCATTGAGCAAATCAGCACTTTGAGATAAATCCAATTCATGAATATTAGACGCACTTCGATCAAGCAGGTCTTTTAAATCTTTCACATCTCCTTCAGATAATTTATTTTCTCTATCCATAGGAACTCTAGGAGGTATTTCTTCTCCCATATTTTGAGATTTATGTAAATCATTTTGATGGCTAACTAAAGCTTGTTGTTCAGAAAGTACAAAATCTGATTTGGGAGGGAGAGGTTCATGGTTTTGGTTAGAACTCTTGTAAGATATAGTTTGGACATTACTATCGGTATCAGAATTCAAATCCTTAATATCATAAGAACCTTTATTTTTTCTAAAAAAGTTTTTGATTTTTTTAGCTAAAGATTGCTTGGATGAAGAAGGATTTTCAGAAGTCCCTTGTGCTGCTTGTGCTCCTTGTAATAATGAAGGTTCAGGATTATTACTAGCACTAGGAGGATTTGTGGAAACATTCTGAACTTCTTGATTGGATGAAGAAGGATTTGTGGAAGCTCCTTGTGCACCTTGAATTATATTTTTAATAGGATTTGGAGCAAAATTTTGTTGCTCAGTACTTTCAGAGTATTTAATAACAAGTGTTTCTTCAAATCCATTATCGTGGTTTGAAGGATGATTGCTAACACTAGCTGGATTTGTGGAAAATCCCTGTGATCCTTGTAATGATAAAGGTTCAGGATTGTCGTTAGCACTAACTAGATTCTCCTGAGGTGTTTGTGGTAGTTCAGGAGCTCTAAATGAAGGACGAGTCATCACATTAATTTTAAATCGTCCTATTATATCTTCAGCTTGAGTAATGGCTTCTTTTTCCATGATCTGACGATCAGACAAATCAGAACCATCCGTTTCATATTCAGCATAAAATTTATAATTCAAATTAAGCAAAGAAAGATACTCTTTAGTATTTTGCGTGAATAGAGGATTATCCATATTTTTAACGAACAAATCCTGTTGTTTATGGGTCATCTCATGAACAACAGTATCTAAAAGATTTAAAGCAACCTCTTGTGGAGTGGGGTTTTTATTTTCTATGTAAGTCTTTAGATAATTCTCAGGTGTAGGAATATTAATACTATTATTAGAAGCCCGATAAAAAGCATGTTGAATGCTATCTGAAAAAATAACACGTATCTTTGCAGTATTAAAACCTTCTTTCTTTAATGCTTGAGAATAATTTTTAATCGCTTCTTTAGCTAATCTTTCATAATGTTTTTGATCTGAAGGATCAAAATTTTTGACATAGTTTTCGATTTTAGGATTATTCATTATTCTATGTTCTAAGGATTGAGAAATAGCACCTTTGAGTTTTCTATAATCTTGAGATTCTGGTTTATTGAGAACATGATCTGAAGCATCTGAGAGTAAGTCAATAAAGTCAGTTTTTAAACTCTCTCGTTTTTCATTTCCAATAAAAACTGGATTTCTTGCAATCGCATTAAGCAAATCAGCACTTTGAGATAAATCCAATTCGTGAATATTGGATGCACTTCGTTTAAGTAAATCTTTTAAATCCTTCACATCTCCTTCAGATAATTTATTTTCTCTATCCATAGGAACTCTAGGAGGTATTTCTTCTCCCATATTCTGAGATTTATGTAAATCATTTTGATGGCTAACTAAAGCTTGTTGAGAAAGTACAAAATCTGATTTAGGAGGGAGAGGAGGTAGAGTGTCATGAACTCCATTAAGAGGCAGAGCATCATAAACTTCACTATAAATAGGATCATTATGAGCTTCATGAGAAGGTAGGGCATCACGAACTTCACTATAAATAGGATCATCATGAACTTCACTATGAGGCTTATTCACAGAAACTCCCTGTGCTCCTTGTAGTGCAGAAGATTCAGGATTGTTGCTAGTACCAGTTGAATTTGCATCAGTTCCCTGTGCTCCTTGTGCTAATGAAGATTCAGAATTCTCATTAGCACCAAGAACTGGATGTTCTGATTGAGGACTTTTTTTAGCAAATATATTTCGTAATCTCTCAAGGAATGGCTTTTTTTGCTTGGTATTTTTAGTTTCTGCTAAATCCCCTAGATTATCGCTAGAAGGATTCTCTCTGATGAAACCTGCATATTTCTTCATCGTTTCATCACCATGTTCAAAAGCTTCTCTTTCTAGAATCTGGCTTCGATACAAATGATAACCATCTTTATTTCCATTTGCATAAAATTTAAAATTCAAATCAATGATAGAGGCATAATCTTTAATATTTTGAGAAATATCAGGATTGTCCATATTTCTAACAAGAAGATTTTGTTGCTTGTGAGTCATCTCATGAACTACTGCGTTTAGGACATGTATACCAACTTGTTGTGGAGTAGGATTTTCATTTTTAAAATAGCTTCTTAAATAATTCTCGGGTGTGGGAATATGAATATCATCATTGGTTTGAGTATAAAATGCATCTTTAATATTTTCTAAAAAATGAACATTCGTCTCTGTAGTATTTAGTTTTGCATCCTTTAATGCATCAGAATAATGAGCAATGACCTCTTTAGCTAATCTCTCATAATGTTCTTGATTTGAAGGATCAAAATTTCTGACATAGTTTTCTATTTTAGGATTATTTATTATTTTTTGTTCTAGATTTGCATAAATATCTTTCCTAAGGTCTTTATAGTCTTTAGCTTCTGGTTTATAAGGGAAATTCTCTCCAACTTCTGAAAGCAATTCAATCATGTAATGCTTTAGACTTATATCATTGCTGGCATGCTCACTTTCTTGATTGTTTATAAAAATTGGATTTTTTGCCACACCATTGAGCAAACCAACACTTTGAGATAAATTCAAATCTTGAATATTAAACACACTTCGATCAAGTAAATCTTGTAAATCCTTCACATCCCCTTCAGGTGATTTATTTTCTCTATCCATAGGAACCCTAGGAGGTACTTCTTCTCCCATATCTGCAAATTTATGTAAATCATTTTGATGTTTAGCTAAAGCTTGTTGAGAAAGTACAAAATCTGATTTTGGAGGCAAAGGCTCATGGTTTTGGTTAGAACTCTTATAAGATGTAGTTTGGACATCACCATTAGCATCAGGATTTAAATCTTTAACATCATAAGAGCCTTTATTTTTTCTAAAAAAGTTTTTGATTTTTTTAGCTAAGGATTGCTTGGATGAAGAAGGGTTTTCAGAAGTCCCCTGTGCTGCTTGTGTTCCTTGTGTTCCTTGTAATAATGAAGGTTCAGGATTGTTGCTAGCAGAAGCTAGAAGTTCTGGTTCAGGCATCATTGAAATTCCACTATCTTGAGAACTTTTTTTAGTAAATACATTTCGTAATCTCTCAAGCAATGGCTTTTTTTGCTTAGTATTTTTATTTTGTGATAGATTCTCTGGATTATCACTGAAAAGATTGTCTCCAAACAAATATGCATATTTTTTCATCATTGCCTGACCCTGGTTAAAAGCTTCTATTTCTAGAATCTGACCTCGGTACAAATTATAACCATCTACATGCCCATTTGCATAAAATTTAAAATTCAAATCAATGAGGGGGGTATAATCTTTAATGCTTTGAGAAATTTCAGGATTATTCACATTTCTAATAAGAAGATTTTGTTGTTTATGGGTCATCTCATGGACTACTGTGTTTATGAGGTGTAAGCCCACTTGTTGTGAAGTAGGTTCTTGATTTTTAAAATAACTTTTTAGATAATTCTCAGGTGTGGGAATATGAACACCATCATTAGATTGGGAATAAAATGCATTTTTATAATCTTCTGAAAATTGCACACTTGTATCTGTAATATTTAGTTTTGTTTCCTTCCATGCATCAGAATAATTAGTGATCACTTCTTTGGCTAATCTTTCATAATGTTTTTGATCTGAAGAATCAAAATTTCTGACATAACCTTCTATTTTAGGATTATTTATTATGTTCTGTTGTAAATTTGAATAAATAGCATCCCTAAGAGCTTTATATTCTGCAGCTTGTGGTGTATAAGGAAAATTCTCTCCAACTTCTGAAAGCAAGTCAACCACATAGTGCTTTAGAGTATCTGGATTATCGGGATACTGAACTTCTTGATTATTTATAAAAATTGGATTTTTTACTATTGTATTGAGCAGATCGACACTTTGAGATAAATTCAAATCTTGAATATTAAACACACTTCGATCAAGCAAATCTATCAAATCCTTCACATCTCCTTCAGGTGATTTGATTTCTCCCTCCATAGGAACCCTAGGAGGTACTTCTTCTCCCATATCTGCAAATTTATGTAAATCATTTTGATGTTTAGCTAAAGCTTGTTGAGAAAGTACAAAATCTGATTTTGGAGGCAAGTTTTCATGAACCTCACTATGAGGCTTATAAGATGTGGTTTGGACATCACCATTAGTATCAGGATTTAAATCTTTAACATTATAAGAGCCTTTATTTTTTCTAAAAAAGTTTTTGATTTTTTTAGCTAAGGATTGCTTGGATGAAGAAGGATTTCCAGAAGCATTCTGGGCTTCTTGATTAGCTAAAGAAGGGTTTGTAGAAACTCCCTGTGCTCCTTGTAGTGCAGAAGATTCAGGATTGTTGCTAGTGCTAGGAGGATTTGTGGAAGCTCCATGAGGTGCTTGTGCTCCTTGAATTATATTTTTAATAGGATTTGGAGCAAAATTTTGTTGCTCAGGACTTTCAGAGTATTTAATAACAAGTGTTTCTTCAAATCCATTATCTTGGTTTGAAGGATGATTGCTAGCTGGATTTTCCTGAGGTGCTCCTAATAATGAATATTCAGAATGATTGCTAGGTTCAGTTGGATTTGTAGAAACTCCTTGTGCTCCTTGCAGGAAAGAAGGTTCAGGATGATTAGCACCAGTTGGATTAGCATCGCTTCCTTGAGGTGTTTGCGGTAATTGAGGAGCTTTAAATAAAGGACGACTCATCACGCTATTTTTAAATACCTCTGCTATACCTTCACCTTGATCAGAGGCCTCTTTTTCCAGAATCTGTCTATTAGCCAAATGAATACCATCGGTTCGAAATTGAGCATAAAATTGATAATTTAAACGAACCATAGAGATATAGTCTTTGGCATTTTGCGTGAATAGAGGATTATCGATATTATGAACAAAAAACTGCTGTTGTTTATGGGTCATCTCATGAACAACGGTACTTAAAAGATGCAAGGCGACATCTTGTGGAGTGGGGTTTTGATTTGGAAGGTAAGCCTCTACATATTTTTCAGGTGTGGGAATATTAATACTACCTTTAGGATGATAAAAAGCATTACCAAACTGATCTGAAAAAACAGTCTGTGTATCTGTGATATTAAAACCTTGATCAGCTAAAGTACTAGAATAGTCTTTGATCGCTTCTTTGGCTAATCCTTCATAATGATCTTGATTTAAAGGATCAAAATTTCTGATATAGTTTTCTATTTTAGGATTATTCATTATTTTTTGTTCTAAATTTGCATAAATAGTACCTCTAAGATCTTTATAATCTTTAGAACCTGGCTTATTAAGAACATCATCTGAAGCATCTGAAAGCAAGCCAATAAAATCATTTTTTAGCCCCTCTCGTTCTTCATTTGCTAAAAGAATTGGATTTCTTCCAATAGCATTGAGCAAATCAGCACTTTGAGATAAATCCAATTCGTGAATATTGGATGCACTTCGTTTAAGTAAATCTTTTAAATCCTTCACATCTCCTTCGCTAGTATGTGAATCGTTTTGATGTTTGATCAAAGCTTGTTCAGAAAGTACAAAATCTGATTTAAGAGGGAGAGGAGGTGTTTCAGAAAGCTCGAATGAAGGATGATTCATTACGCTATTTTTAAATGCCTCTGCTATATTTTTACCTTGAGTAGAGGCCTGTTTTTCTAGAATCTGATGACTAGCCAAATCAAAACCATGCACTAGATAATTAGCATAATAATTATAATTTAAATCCATTAGAGAAAGATAGTCTTTAGTATTTTGCGTGAATCCAAAATTCTCCATATTTGTAACAAGAAAATCTTGTTGTTTATGAGTCATCTGATAAACAATATTATTTAAAAATTGTAAGGCAACTTCTTGTGGAGTGGGATTTTGATTTGAAACGTAAGCCCTTATATATTTCTCAGGTGTGGGAATATTGATACTATGATCATCTAAGGAATAAAAAATATGCTCAAAAACGTCTGAAAAAACAGTCTTTGTATTTGTGATATTAAAACCTTCATCAGCCAAAGCTTTAGAATAGTTTTTGATCACTTCTTTAGCTAATCTTTCATAATGATCTTGATCTGAAGGATCAAAATTTCTGACATAACTTTTTATTCTAGGACTACTTGTTATATTTTTTTCCAAAGAGTGAAAAATAGAATCTGTAAGATCTCTATATTCTTTAGAATCTGGCTTATTAAGAACATCATCTGCAACGTTTGAAAACAACCGAATAAAGTCAGTTTTTAGACCCTCTTGTTCTTGATTTTTTATAAAAACTAGATTTGTTCCAATTCCATTGAGCAAATCAGCACTTTGTGATAAATTTAATTCTTGAATATTGGATGCACTTCGATCAAGCAGGTCTTTTAAATCTTTCACATCTCCTTCAGATAATTTATTTTCTCTATCCATAGGAACCCTAGGAGGTACTTCTTCTCCCATATCTGCAAATTTATGTAAATCATTTTGATGTTTAGCTAAAGCTTGTTGAGAAAGTACAAAATCTGATTTAGGAGGGAGAGGAGGTGGAGTGTCATGAACTTCATTAGAAAGTCCATTACGAGATAGATGAGCATAAACATCATTATAAAGCAGATCATCATGAGGTTCGCTATGAGGTGAAATGCCACGAACTTCATTAGAAAGTCCATTACGAGATAGAGGAGCATAAACATCATTATAAAGCAGATCATCATGAGGTTCAGTTGGATTTGTAGAAACTCCCTGTGCTCCTTGTAGGAAAGAAGGTTCAGGATGATTAGTACCAGTTGGATTAGCATCGCTTCCTTGAGGTGCTCCTACCAATGAGTATTCAGAATGATTTGCATCAGTTGGTTTTTTTGGTTTTGATACCTTTGCATATAGTGCAGAAGGGTCACTAACAGGCTGCTCTTGATGAGCTTCACTAGAAGGATTTGTAGAAGTATTCTGAGCTTCCTGATTGGATGAAGAAGGATTTGTAGAAACTCCCTGTGCTCCTTGTAGGAAAGAAGGTTCAGGATGATTAGTACCAGTTGGATTAGCATCGCTTCCTTGAGGTGCTCCTACCAATGAGTATTCAGAGTGATTAGCATCAGTTGGTTTTTTTGGTTTTGATACCTTTGCATATAGTGCAGAAGGATCAGGATTGTTGCTAGCTGGATTCTCCTGAGGTGCTCCTAATAAAGAATATTCAGAATGATTGCTAGCTGGATTCTCCTGAGGTGCCTGTAATAAAGAATATTCAGAGTGATTTGCATCAGTTGGTTTTTTTGGTTTTGATACCTTTGCATATAGTGCAGAAGGGTCAAAATTCTCATTAGTACCAGTTGGATTTGTAGAAACTCCCTGTGCTCCTTGTAATAATGAAGGTTCAGGATTGTTGCTAGTGCCAAGAACTGGATGTCCTGGTTCAGGTATCACTTCATATAAAGGATCAACATTCTCACTAGTACCAGTTGAATTTGCATCAGTGCCCTGTACTCCTTGTTCTAATGAAGGTTCAGGATTCTGAACTAGATGTTCGAATTGAGGATTTTTTTTAGCAAATACATTTCGTAATCTCTCAAGGAATGGCTTTTTTTGCTTGGTATTTTTAGTTTGTGCTAAATCGCCTGGATTATCACTAGAAGAATTTCCTCTGATGAAATCTCCATATTTCCTCATCGTCGTGTTGCCATGGTCAGAAGCTTCTTTATTTAGAATATTATTAGGATCTAAATGATGAGCATCTTTATTGGCATTTGGAGAAAACTTAAAATTCAAATCAATGAGGGAGGCATAATCTTTAATATTTTGAGAAATGTCAGGATTATCCATATTTTTAACAAGAAGATCTTGTTGTTTGTGAGTCATCTCACGGACTACTTCATTTAAGACATGTAAGCCCACTTCTTCTGGAGTAGGATTTTGATTTTTAAAATAATTTTTTAGATAATTCTTGGGTGTGGGCATATGAATATCGCCATCATTTGGAGAATAAAATCCATTTTTAATATCTCCTGAAAAATGAACATTTGTATCTGTAGTATTTAGTTTTGCATCCTTTAATGCATCAGAATAATGAGTGATTAATTCTTTAGCTAATCTCTCATAATGTTCTTGATTTGAAGGATTAAAATTTTTGATGTAATCCTCTATTTTAGGATTATTCATCATCTTTTCTTCTAAATTTGTATAAATATTCTGCCTGAGCTCTTCGTAGTCTTCAGCTTCTGGTTTATGGGGGAAATTCTCTCCAACTTCTGAAAGCAACTCATTCATATAGTTCTTTAGACTTCCATTACTGTTACGATGCTCATTTTCTTGATTGTTTGTAAAAATTGGATTTTTTGCAATCGCATTGAGTAGATCATTACTTTGAGATAAATTCAAATCTTGAATATTGAACACACTTCGATCAAGTAAATCTTTTAAATCCTTCACATCTCCTTCAGATGATTTATTTTCTCTATCCATAGGAACCCTAGGAGGTACTTCTTCTCCCATATCTGCAAATTTATGTAAATCATTTTGATGTTTAGCTAAAGCTTGTTGTTCAGAAAGTACAAAATCTGACTTAGGAGGGAGAGGAGGTGGAGTGTCATTAGATTCACTATGAGGCGAGGTGTCATGAACTCCATCAAAAGGTAGGGCGTCATAAACTTCGCTATAAGGTAGAGGACCATAAACATCACTATGAGGCAGAGCATCATGAACCTTACCATAAGGCTGCTCTTCATGAGATTCATTATGAGGTAGAACTTCATGACCTTCACTAGAAGGCTTATGGGATGTCATTTGCATATCACTATTAGCATCAGAATTCAAATCTTTAACATCATAAGAACCTTTACTTTTTCCAAAAAAGTTTTTCATTTTTTCAGTTAAAGATTGCTTGGATGAAGAAGGATTTGTAGAAACTCCTTGTGCTCCTTGTAATAATGAAGGTTCAGAATGATTAGCATCAGTTGGGTTTGCATCAGTTCCTTGAGGTGCTCCTAATAAAGAGTATTCAGAGTGATTACCATCAGTTGGTTTTTTTGGTTTTGATACCTTTGCATATAGTGCAGAAGGGTCAGGATTGTTACTAGCTGGATTTTCCTGAGGTGCTCCTACCAATGAGTATTCAGAGTGATTGCTAGGTTCAGTTGGATTTGTAGAAACTCCCTGTGCTCCTTGTAATAATGAAGATTCAGAATGATTAGTACCAGTTGGATTACCATCGGTTCCTTGAGGTGCTCCTAATAAAGAGTATTCAGAATGATTAGCATCAGTTGGTTGTTTTGGTTTTATGACCTTTGCATATAGTGCAGAAGGATCACTAACAGGCTGCTCTTGATGACCTTCAGCAGAAGGTAGGACTTCATGACCTTCACTAGAAGGCTTATGGGATGTCATTTGCATATCACTATTAGCATCAGAATTCAAATCTTTAACATCATAAGAACCTTTACTTTTTCCAAAAAAGTTTTTCATTTTTTCAGTTAAAGATTGCTTGGATGAAGAAGGATTTGTAGAAACTCCTTGTGCTCCTTGTAATAATGAAGGTTCAGCAGGCTGCTCTTGATGACCTTCACTAGAAGGCTTATGGGATGTCATTTGCATATCACTATTAGCATCAGAATTCAAATCTTTAACGTCATAAGAACCTTTACTTTTTCCAAAAAAGTTTTTCATTTTTTCAGTTAAAGATTGCTTGGATGAAGAAGAATTTGTAGAAACTCCCTGTGCTCCTTGTAATAATGAAGACTCAGAATGATTAGCATCAGTTGGGTTTGCAGAAACTCCCTGTGCTCCTTCAAGTCCACTTGACCCATTCTCGCCAGGTTGAATAGGTCCTAAAGGAATAGATTCACCATTATTGTTTAATGAATCATTATCATTGTGTGGATGATTATTGTGAGAGCCTAAGATCTCTTTAGCTCGATTAGCATCAACAGTAAAACCGATATCTCCGCCTGTGAAGGACTCGCTTGAAAGAATTACGTTCGTTTTTTGAGTATCACTATAGATATCCTTAACAGAAGAAGACTGTGATCCATTTATAGAAACCCCTTCTTTAGCATTGGTGTTAATGTTAATTGCACTATGAAGTTTTCCTTCTTGTTTTGAATGATCAGCTATGCTGATTTCACCCCCAAAATTACCTGTCAATCCTCCAGATAGGTTTACATTTCCCCCACCAATGTCCTTATGTAAATCCAAATCTGAAATATTAAGTTTTCCTCCTACGTCAAATGACCCTTCTTGGGCTTTAGAATCCAAAACAGCTCCCTGAAGATTTGCATTTCCTTTGACATTAACATTTAATTTCCCTTTAGTGCTAATACCAGCTTGAACACCCACGCTTTTGGAGTTTTCATAATGATATCCAGCACCTCCGTTTAAGGAAAAATCCCCCTTACCAATAGTGTTGGTTGCTAGACCTAAAGAAACAGTCCCGCCTAAACTTGCATTCGCACTCTTAGAATTTTTAGAATCGATAACACTTTGAATATTCAAATCGCCACCTACTTGAATATCTGCAGTTCCAGCATCAATTCTCCCACCAATAATGCTTAGATCTCCCTTAGAAGAAAGTTTAGCCTGATCTTTAATATCGAAAGTTGAAGCTTGATAAGAGGTTTCATTATTTTCATTATAAGAAACATTTACATTCCCTCCAACTCCAATATCAGTGTTACTTCCCCATAAAGCTGAATAACCTGCTGATTCATAGAGTTTCCCCATAACCCCCAAAGAAAATCCTTTTTCTTCATTGGTGCTCTTTGCAGCCATAATATTAATATCTTTTGCCGAGTCAATATCTAGCGAATTTCCTTTAACTGCAACACCGGTTAAATCAACATTCCCCTTGGTGCTTTGGAGCAAAATATTGCCCCCTGCAGTTATTTTTGTGATATTTTCGGAAGTTTTATGAGAATCTTGATGGTTTATTTTAAAATCACCCTGTTGAATTGAAGTAGCTCCCACCAAATCATTAAATATAAGATTTGTCACTGCTCCTGCAACTCCTGCAGCAACAATTCCTGCATTAAGTTCTTTTCCATTACCAGCTTTTGTTGCAACGTCTGAAATCATATTCACTGCATCAGTGGTAGTACTAATCACACTCTGTTTTGCTGAAATACTAAAACCTGTAGCACTAGTTGTAGTCTGATCAACATACTTAGTGGTTTTAATAGAAGCAGCTTTTAAGATAATATCTTTGGATGAATCAAAATCTGCACCCCCAATATCTGCGGAACCTTCAACAACAGACCCTATATTGCCTCCCGCTTTGATGCTTGAATTTGTATAATGCACCTGATCGGTTTTTTGAGAGTTATAACTAAATTCCAAACCAACATCCATAGATGCTAAAAGATTCATTTGTGGTTTCTCAGGAAGCGGATTCTTTGGATCAAAGTTATTATCAATCTTGGCAAAATTCTGTCCTGGATTTATTCCAAATCCTGCAGAAACTCCATAACCCATCACTCCAGCACTTACCGAACCAACAATTCCAAAACCATAAGATGTGCTCTCCTGGTGAAGGGTATTTTTTCCAGCTTCAATCTTTAAATCTTCCTTACTGTTAAGGATGACATCCCCTTTTCCTCCATCAAGACTAGATCCAACAATATGGATACTTTTTTGGGAATCAATAAACAATCCCTCACCAGATTGTATGGAAGACCCTGAAGAAAGGGAGGCAGATTGATTTTCAAAACTTGCCTGTACTCCAAGAACTTGCCCAGATAGATGAGAAGAATTCGAAACAGAAGTATTTTGAAAATCTAAAATATCAACCTTGCCTCCTGCTGATAAGACTATCTTTTTATCTGCTTTAAGGCCTGAGGATTGAATCTTCAAATTCTGATTGGTTTGAATGTTGATATTTCCCAAAGCTGAAATAAGGCTACCTTGAGCCTGATGTAATTTTTCACTTATGTTTGTTTTCGTGGAGTATTCATACATTCCAGTATTTTCATTTAGACCACTAAAAGAAATATTAGTTTTTGTATCAACATTTTTTGTGCCTGGAATAATATTAATATTTCCATCTGAAATCAGATTGACGTTTCCTTCTTTTGAATTCTGCGATAAGAAAGAATTTTTGATTGTAATGCCTTCAGCGGCCTTAAAATTAATATTGGCTCCCTGTATGATTGAGCCAGTACCCATAACTGTTTTACTCACCCAAGAAGAGTGTGTATTTTGATTATTTTCTTGTTTATAATCTACTTTTTTTATCGTCTGATCAAGAATTTGAATCAGACCATTATCTGAAATTAAATTAATTTTCGAATCTTTTCCATCAGAATAAAGTGCAGAATTTTGAATCTTAATATTCTTTTGAGTCTGAATATTAATGTTTCCTCTAGATGAAAGTTTAGCTTGATGCAAGGTTTCAAAATTTCCAGCTTTAACAATACCTAACTGGCTCTGAGATGTAAAACTCTTCGCACTAATTGCAATATCGCCCCCTGAAATCGTCCCACCAATATTCTTCACATCCTCATTAGCTTTTATAGCTAGGGTGTTTCCTGCTTGAATATCAGAAAATTTATTTTGAAATGTGCCTACATCTAAAAACATATCACCTGAAGAAGCTATATTTGAACCCTCAGTAACATCGTTTTTCTTAAAAGATGTATTTTTAGAATAATACAACTGTGGAACCAATACATCTTTTCCATTGATTTTCTTATTGACATACCAAACAATATCTTTATGAAGTTTTGAAACCTGTTCCTCGGTCAAAGGTTTACCAACAACCAATCCAAGATTTTTTTGCTCCAAAACGGCATTATCTAGCAAATCTTTTACATCATTAGCACTTAAAGAATTGCTATAACCTAAATTCTTGGTAAGTTGTTGATCTAAAAGTCTATTTTCATAATAAGCATCCCCAATAACAGAGATGGGCTTATTGGGAGCATAACCTATTTGAGTGAAAAAATACTTGGAGCCATAAAATTTACTCATATCAACCAAGTCTGGTCTAGTCTCAATGTAATAGCTAATTTTTGAGTTCAGGTCATTACCATTTATATCAACTGATTGAGGCTTAACTTCAACATGCTTGCTTAACTGCAAACTCAAATCATTGTCATTTTTGGGTTTAACTTCAACAGGGTTGTTTGTTTTTGAATTGAGTTCATTGTCATTTTTGGGTTTAACTTCAACAGGGTTGTTTGTTTTTGAATTGAGTTCAGCACTATTTACATGAACTGATTGGGTTTTAACTTCAACAGGGGTGCCTATCTGCAAATTCAAATCATTGTCATTTTTGGGTTTAACTTCAACAGGGTTGTTTGTTTTTGAATTGAGTTCAGCACTATTTACATGAACTGATTGGGTTTTAACTTCAACAGGGGTGCCTATCTGCAAATTAAAATCATTGTCATTTTTAGGTTTAACTTCAACAGGGTTGTTTGTTTTTGAATTGAGTTCAGCACTATTTATATGAAATAAAGGCTTGTTACCAATTTGTAATATTTCTTCCTCACTCAAACCCGCAGATTGTAAAACTTCTCCATTGAAGATCTTTTTGTCTTTAAGAGGTTCTTGATTTTGGGGTTTAGGAGAATCTGAAACATCCTGAGGAGTTTGAGCATTACTAGCATCAAAATTTTGAATATCTTTTAAATTTGCCTTGATATTATTAATATCTGCTTTGATTTCTTGAATTGAACCTGTAGAGTTATAAACAGCCCCTCCAAGAATACTGATATTGTTACCAGCAATAATTTGAGCGGGATTTTTAGGAGTGAAGAGCATCTTTGCATTTTCATTAAAATGAAGTTTTTTAGGGTCGCTTTGAGAAAGCCAATCACTTCCAAAAGCTTTCGCCATAAGGAATCTAAAAAGATCATTTTTTCCTGCTAAATCTTTTAGCAATCCAAAATAACCTGCATTATCATCATTTGAATTTTTTGCTTTATCTAAAATTTGCAAAGGATCCCCATCTCCAAGACGATAAACAGTGTTGCTTCCTCCAAAATATGTTGGCTTTGCTTCTACCCTATTAATAGAAAATTTCCTCAATAAACTTGCAACATCATATTGCTTTTGAGTTGTCGTATTATAAACATTACCCTTGATAAAAATGTCTTTGGATGCACTAATCACAGAGTCGTTGTTATTTACATCAGCGTTGTTATCTCCAAATCCAATATTAATATTACCTCCAGATCTAATAAGTGCTTGTTTATTTTCCAAATTATTGATGATTCTATAGGCAAGATAAGATGCGTTAAAATTTCTGTTTCCAAAATAATCTTTTTCAAAATAATAGTGCAACCAACCAATGGAATTAATATTTTCAAAATCAATACTTCCAGAAGTTTTTGCGTTATTGTTCAAATTCTTAACAAAAAGCTGCATATCTCCGCCGGAATTTATCACACCCATATTATTATTGATTGTAGTTGCCTTAAGAGACATTTCAGATTGGGCATCTATAAAACTATTTTCGTTGTTGGTTATTTCATCAGATTCAATAGTGATATTTTTTCCAAAAAGATAACCTCCAGAATTATTTAAAAAAGCTTTTGAATTTAAATAAAGATCATTTTGAGAAGCCAAAAGTATATTAGGATCGTTATAGATGGTTCCAGTAGCCTTCAATCCGATTGAGCCGACATTACTAAAGTCTTTTTTAATGAAAATATCTCCACTGCTTTCAATCAATAATCTCATATTGGCCATAACTTTTCCAAATCCAGAATCAATATCTACCGACCCGCCCTTGATACTTAAAATATTATTGCTCTCAAGCACACCATCATTGTTGTGAAAAAATTCGGAGAGATTTTTAGAAGCATCCTTAAAAGTTAAAAATAACTGATTTTGACTCTGAATACTTCCACTATTATTCAAATCTAGAATCTTCAATTGTGCGTTAGAAGTACTAATTTTAGAAGTATTGATTAATCTTTGAGCATCTAGGCTTAGAGTACCTACTTGCATGTCTCCTTTGTTTTGAAGATCATCTGCATTTAAATCTGCAGTATTAGCAACGAGTTTGCCTTCATTAGAAAGATTTTTAGTTGATACACTTAAAGAACCTACTTGCATCTCTCCTTTATTTTGAAAGCTATCGGTGTTAAATGTTCCTGTATTAGCAACAAGCTTTCCTTCATTATCAAGGTTCTTGGTTTTTACATTCAAAGAATCTGCTTCAATTCCTCCAGAAGAGAGAGCTTTTTCAGAGGCTTCAAGTTTAAGATCGCCTGAAGAGAGTGTTCCAGCATTTTCAAGTGTAGCAGTTTGAATTAAAAGATTTTTAGAAGCAATGCTACCTTTATCTTGATTGTTAATATTCTTTGTTTTTAAATTCAAAGAAATTGCTTGCATGTCTCCTTTGTTTTGAAGATCATCTGCATTTAAATCTGCAGTATTAGCAACGAGTTTGCCTTCATTAGAAAGATTTTTAGTTGATACACTTAAAGAACCTACTTGCATCTCTCCTTTATTTTGAAAGCTATCGGTGTTAAATGTTCCTGTATTAGCAACAAGCTTTCCTTCATTATCAAGGTTCTTGGTTTTTACATTCAAAGAATCTGCTTCAATTCCTCCAGAAGAGAGAGCTTTTTCAGAGGCTTCAAGTTTAAGATCGCCTGAAGAGAGTGTTCCAGCATTTTCAAGTGTAGCAGTTTGAATTAAAAGATTTTTAGAAGCAATGCTACCTTTATTATTAAAATAACTAGATTCATTTAAAGAAGTCATATTAATTTTATCAAAACCAATTATTATTCCTTCATTAGATAAATTTATCATTTTTAAATCAATATTTTTTGCCTGCAAATAAGAGGTTTTTAATTCCATCCCTAATTTTTGTGCAATCTCAGGATCAACTGTCCTGACATTATTTAATGAATGAGCTTGAACTTTAAGTCCTTCATCGGCAACGACAACTCCCTTATTTGTAAAATCACCAGAAGTTTGCAAATCAATATTTTGAGCCAACAACCCGCCAGTGCTTATATCTCCTTTAGTATTAATAACGATATCGTTCGCACTTTTAATCACCCCAGAGTGTCGTACCCCTACCCCTTCTTCGGTACTAATGAAATGAATATAGCCTACATACATAGATCCAAGCATATTTCCATCAATAGAAAGTTTGGGCTTTTCTGAAGCAGACTGGAGGCTACGATTGATGATAGGATTTTTCATATCTACTGTCAATTTAACGTCATTCAAACCAGCAATAAAGTTCACATTTTTAATTGGACTTCCATCAAGCTTTGCAATATTTCCTGAAAGTTCCATACTTCTAGAGATTATAGAGAAATAGTCTCCATCTATTCCTAGTCCACCTTCTAAAATATCAACATTTCCTCTTCTAACTAAAATTTGTTGATTAATATTATCAATAAGTCCCGTAGTTAGGGTGACTCCTGAAGCATTAATAAAAGATGCACCATTAACAACAATACCATTCTCATTAGCAATCATGACATCTGCATTTTTGCCAAATACTTCAATAGTCCCCTCTAAAGAAGTATTTTTATTAGATAAAACTTCGTTGATAATCAATTTGGCATTTGAGGAAATATTTGGATTAGCACTTACATAACCGCCCGTGACCGATACCCCATTTGATTGCGAATTATTCAGAATAACTCCATTTTCTTTGGCTACATCAAAACTTTGATATTTGTTATGTGAAATACCTTCAGAGTTTGGATTTACTATATTAACGACATCTCGCCCATTTGCAGAATGATTCATTTGAGGTGCAAATGGATCATTCATCAAAGGCTGAATATTATTTCTAGGCCTTAAATCTGCTGCTGAAAGATTCACTGCACACGTAGAAAGAATCTGGGTCAATGTGATTGATAAAGATAAAAATCTTTTAAAGGGGAATTCTAAATTCATTTTCTGCTCTTTCAGGTTAATTTTTGATGGAATGATACAATATTTTTTACTAATAAAAAAAACATATTTGATAGTATAATTTATATTGAAATATTTAAATTAAAAAAGATAGGCATTGATTCTTTAGGCATATCTTTAGAACGAAGAAACGGCTTTGAAATGGTAAGTCCAAGAGAAATAGCCTGCCAAAAATAATTTGCCCCAAAAGCAAATCCAGCAATCTGATCGCTATGATTCAGGCCATAATCTCTACCTCCGCCATAATCCAATCCAAAAAATGGCTCAATATTCCAAATACTCCCTTGAAAATAAATAGGTTTTAAAGTAATAGTATTAGCGATATATCCGCCCTCATCAAGTGCCAATGAACTCTCCTTGAAGCCTCTCACAGTGTATTGATCCCCAATAAAAAATTTATCGGCATAAAACAATTCATCATTACTATAACTCGCCCCAATATTCAAACGATACATGAGCGCAATATAAGGACTATAATAAAGATATTTTTGCCAAGAAGCATTCAAATTAATCTTGTTATACTCGGCCTTAAAAATAGAATTTTTCGTATTGCCTTCCCCACCAAATATAGGCACTCCACGCAAATACTCCATATCAAGATACAAATTCCCGCCAAATACCTTATTAATGTGCTCTATCCCTGTACTAACAACTGTATAATTTTTACTATTTATTTCTATCAGAAGATCATTAATATGATTTTTTTGTCTCCTCAGTTTGGTTTGAAAATAAAGAGTTGTTTTGCTATTTTTATTTCTATGCAAAACTCTTTGTATTCTGAAGGTTTGGCGAAGATTTTGACTTTTATTAGTATAACTCCCAAACTGACCCATTATATCAATGTAGCTATCTGTATAGCTCACAGAATAAGAAAATTTCCAATACTTAAATGGAATAGAATAACTCCCTGAATAGATGCTCTCCTTATTCTTATCACGATGATGTATGAAACGCTCCATATAAGTCAAAAATAATGTGTCATTGATTCCAAGTAAATTATATTGATTAAAGCCCAACACCGATCTAAAAGCACCCTTATCTATAGTGGAACTATTATTTAGACCTATACTGATACCTCCATCAATCTTGTGTTCTTCAAGGATAACATCAGAATATTCCATTTTCTCACTTGGCTCAACCTCCATTTTATACAAATAACCACCATTATTGAGATTCTCTAATCCCTGATCTAGTGCATAAATATCTAACAAATTACCTTTTTTGATGGGAAAAGCGTCAAACACCCTGAGTTTAGAATATTTAGAATCCTTAATCTGAATGCTATTGATATACCCAAATTTGACTTCTAAAACTAATTTTCCAGTTTTCACATTACCTGATTTTATTGTAACTAAAGTAGTCGTATAGCCTTTTCTAACATAATACTCACTCGTTTCTTTGATTAACTCAAAAATATCTTGTTTTTTTAAAGCTTTATTCTCATAATTTTTTAATATTTTAACGATTGTCTTAGGAACTTTATACTCACTTTGTATGCTAATATTTTTAAAAAAATATTCTTTACCATCTTCAAATTCTTGTATTTTTCCTTCAGGTTCATTGCGATATTTATCTGGATACTGAAGCTGTTCTTGAATATATTTTTCTTCTTTTTCTTTATTTAATAAATCCAAAACTCTATTTTGATTTTGAAGTTGTAAATCGGCATTATCACCCCAAACCTTCAAAACAATCAAAAAAATCCAAACCTTTTTCAAATTTTCACTCCCATTTTGAAAACAACTGAACGATAATGTGAATTCATATTGCTATCATTAATTTGCATATCATCAAATAAAACCTGAAAAACTAGGCGATGAATAGATTTTTCAATACCAAAAGCATAATAAAAAGTTTTTTTTAAAGTAATATTTTGTAAAAATCCAATTCTACTAACAATCTTAGTATCAAGAAATGTAGGAAGCTTCAGAAGTGTGAAAAATAATCCTACATTCTTCTTATTACTCAATAACGGATGAATTCTCCTTATCTCAGCACCAATCCCAATATCAAAACCTGTCATTTTTGGAATAGGAAAATAAATATCCGATCCATAATCAAAAAAATCATTCAAAGTCTCAGATTCTGTCCTGGACTGAAAGTTTTGATAAGGAGTGATACCGATTTTTGGTTCTATAAAAATAAATCCCGCCCCAAAAACCATCTCTGAATAAAAACAAATTATCAACAAAATTTTTTTCATATTTACCAATCAAAATATATAAAATAGATTCTAATAAAAATCATGAGTCACAACAATAAATTATAAATTTTATTATAACACAAATAATATTTAATTTAAATATTTCATTTAATCATAATGATATAAGTTATCATTATGATTAAATAGTTATTATTTTTATATACTTTATTATTATTAATTATTAATATAAAGATATCTAAATAAATAATTTTTAATAAATATTAAATAATTTATTGTATTATTTTTTAATATTATATTTTAGTAATATTAACAAAAAAAACAAATAGGATTAAAATATTAGGCCTTGATATCTAAAAATCCTTCTTCAAACTCAAATAAAGGGACGATCTCTTTTTTTTGATAAATGGCTATAGATTCAAAACCCTTTAGTTTATTCTTATTTTCTTCTAGTATTTTTTTTACACTTTCATAAAGCACCCATATTTCAACCCCAACCCCACGCTCTAACAAATAAATCCTTCCTTTTATTTCACCAAGATGTGGATAGAGGCCATAAAATTCTAAACTCTGCTTTTTGTTTTTGCTTTTTCTCACCTGCACAAGCTCATTTTTATTTCCATCAGAAATTACTAGAGATAACACTTCATTATGCAAAGAAAGAAGTAAATTACTCAAAGTTAAAAACTCTAACCTATTTTGAACTAAAAGCAATTTATCTAGCAGGAAATCTTTATACTCTCTAAAGCCATCTGATTTGGATTCTTGAAAAAGTTTATCCAAATCTCTAATAATAAACTTCAAAGGACTTTTTTCTATCATATTAAGCATCTTGGGAGTACGAATAAGATTTGATAGAATGATTGCACCAACTGAACTTTTAGACATATTTGCCCAATATTCCTGGCCTACAATCAGTTCTTTCTGGCTTCTAGTGCTTATTTCAGTATTGCCCATTTTCAACAAAAACTCTCCATTTTTTTGTTTTGAAAGCACTTTTAACAAAATAGGCAATGTTCCATTGAATTCGGTGATATTTTTGACTTCGCCTCCAATTTTGGAGAGCTCACTTAGAGCTTTGATATGCTTTAACACAGAAGATTTTGAACAAAATCAGCAATCTCAAACCCAATATTGAGTTTGGTTTTAAAACCAGTATGATAAGTGCTATTTTTAGAGAAAAATATCATTTCATTTTCTTCTGCACCAAAAGGATTGTATTTCCCAATCACATTCAAGCATACTGCTGTACAGCCTTTCCCGCCTTCCTCTAGAGGATCTAAAAGCTTTTTAGCACAAGAAATTGCATTGCTTTGTTCAGATTCGGCCTTAAAGCCTATTTTAATGAGATTTGAAGAATTCACCTCTTTGAGAATATCAGGATTTTTTTCACATTCTATCTCCCAATTTTCTCCTATTTTATCTTTTTTTAGTTTTGTGTTCGAAGGATTTTTAGGTGCATAATCACTGATGGCTGCTGCCATAAATAAAAATCCTTGTCCGCTAGAGGGTATTTTAGAGATAATCGCTTGCAAATATGAATGAGCTGTTTTTACTCTCACGCATTCTATTTTTGAAGGCAACTCAATAGGAAAAATTGAAGAAATAAGACTAACTCTCCCACCCAAAAGATAAAGTGCTATGGCTAAATAACTCGCTTGAAGCCCACTAGAATAATTTGAAATATATCTGACAGAATCGATATTTTCAATACTCCCCCCACCTGTGATAATAACTTGCTTATTTTTCCAAAAAGAATTTTGAGAGATCTCTCTTGTGAGTGCAAAAACAATCTCTAAAACTTCCTCCATTGCGCCTTTTCCATAAGTATCACAAGCAAGCATAGAAACTCTAGGCTCAATGATTTCAAAACCTAAATGCTTGAGCTTAGAAATAGCTTCTTGAATCTGAGGAGCTTCAAACATCTTTGTATTCATTGCAGGAGCGATAAATTTGGTTTTATCACACGCTAACAAGGTACTCAAAACAAGATTATCACTCACACCAAAAGCCATTTTAGCAATCGTATTGGCCGTAGCAGGAGCAAGAATTGCCACATCTGCCCAAGCTGCATAAGAAATATGATTACATGCTATTTTAGCACCTTGATGCGTCCAATCCTCAGTCTGAATGTGCAAAACCCGAGAATGAGTGATTGCCTCAAAGGATAATGGAGTGACAAATTTTTTTGCTTCCTCGCTCATCACCACACACAAAGAAGCTCCAAGTTTTTTAAGCATACTAGCTAACTCAAGAGATTTATAAGCTGCTATGGAGCCTGTCACTAATAACAATATCTTTTTATCTTTAAGTAAATTCATACTCTGCAAACTAGATTCAAAGCTTTTCATCAAAACTCCACTTTTTTAGACTTTATTCTGAAATAACTTCACTCATTTTCAATATCTGTTCTTTATTGAGCCATTTATCATTTCCATCGCTACTGTATTCAAATCCTTCTTGCACACTCTTTCCTATCTCACCTTTAAGTGTTTTGCTATAATCAATAGGGGTTTGAAAAGTTATCGTAGGAGTGAGAATAAAAAACCTATCAAACTCTAGTGCCAAATGTGATTCATCTCTTGGAATCATTACCTCATGAAGTTTCTCACCTGGTCGAATCCCAACAATTTTCATCGGAATATTTGGAGCAAGAGCAAGGGCTAAATCAGTGATTTTCATACTTGGAATTTTGGGCACAAAAATCTCTCCTCCTTGCATTCGTTCTAAACAATCAAGCACAAATCTAACACCATCTTCTAAAGTTATCCAAAAACGTGTCATTCGTTCATCAGTGATAGGAATCTGTTTTGCTCCTTGCTTTATCAAATGCTTAAAAAAGGGTATCACACTTCCCCTGCTACCAACAACATTTCCATACCTCACAACCCCAAACTTTGAATTTTGAGAACCTTTAATATTATTGGCTGTCACAAAGAGTTTGTCGCTACAAAGCTTGGTTGCACCATATAGATTGATGGGATTAGCAGCCTTATCGGTGCTAAGAGCAATAATAGAGCTAACCCCATTTTCCAAACATCCATCTACCACATTACTCGCACCTTCAATATTGGTCTTGATGCATTCCATTGGATTGTATTCAGCAATAGGCACGTGCTTAAGTGCAGCAGCATGAATACAAATATCAACACCTCTTAGAGCTACTTGAAGTCTCTGTTTATCTCTAACATCACCAATAAAATAACGCATCCTTTTATCAACAAAAATCTGTGCCATCTCATATTGTTTGAGTTCATCCCGGCTATAAATAATAATTTTTTTTGGATTGTGGTTTGTTAAAATACTCTGGACAAATTTTTTTCCAAAACTTCCTGTACCGCCAGTGATGAGAATTACCTTTCCATCTACCATATGTGCCATATCTTCCCCTACCACCTATAACCTAAGCTCATGGTGGCAATTTTTAATTGTCCTAATCCATCAGATTGGTACATACTCCTACGATTATCTTTAAAAGTCACAGAATAGGCAACCCCCAAATCAAAACCTCGAAAATTATATTTAACACCCGCACCCACCATATAACCATCAGAATCAGGAATTCCAATTTTATCTTGAGGACTGGGTGCTTGATCATATGCCAAAGATCCCATCAAACGCAAACTTTTCCCCATATAAGTAACTCCCAATCGATAAGTATTTGTATCACGCCATCCTGCACCCATATTCATCACTCCAGCAAAATCAGCAAGTCCTACCATTCCCTTGAGCGTGTCAGAGTTAAATACATTTGTATTAGCAACCATTCCACTTAACCCCTTGTAAGTGGCATTTTCAAAATCAGGAGTTACAAGAAACTTGCTACCCCTACTCCAAAACGTTCGTTCATACACACCTTCTATTCGCAAATGATTTTTAAAAAAATTTTCTGCATAAGCAAGGGTTAAAATTTCAGGCATCGTAACAGCAATATTGAGATCTCCTGTGGTAAGAACATCTCCAATAGCCCCTCCAATATAAGTTGTGGCCGAAAGACTTCCTTGCATATTAAGCTTTACAGGAGAATTATACACAACAGAAAGCATTCCATTATCAAACACACGCAAAGAAGCTGCGACCCGATATCCAGCAGAGAGGGCTTTTCCATCAGATTTTTGATACACCTGCGCAGTGCCAAATAAATTAGTGGTTTCAGATTCCACACCACTCATTAAAGCTGTCCAATTAATGGTGCCATCAGAATTTTTAAGGCTTGGCATAAAAAATGAGGCGAATTTCAAAAGAGGACCTACTTGATCTTTAATACTTTGAGGTATCAAACCTGCAACTTCATCATTACTGAGATTCCCTATTTGAGAAGGATCTAAAGAGATGCCTAGTTTCTTTTTGTCCAATGGAACATACACAACGTTATTGAAGCTCCCCATCGCATAAAGAATCCTTGGGGCAAAACCAATAGAAAAACGATCCCCGATGGTATAGCTCACACTCGGAGCAAATTCTATCATCATAATAAAGACATCCTGAAGAAACTCTCCGCCCTTGCCTACCCAGTTCATCGCAAGACCTGAAGGTGCAACAAAACTTGCTCCAAAGGTAAAACCATTATGTGTGCGAGACTTATAGAAAAGTTTTGGCAAAATAAAATTCGTATCTCCAGTGGAACCACCTACTACCTGCACATCTGGAGAAGTATGGTAGAGTTTGATAGGTTTTGATAAATCCTCCAATGCGGGAATAAAGGTCTTTCCTATATTGATCCCAGTTTGAGTACCAGAACTAAACTTCAAAGTTGTTTCAGAATATAGTCCCTGATTTGTTGTAGGCACATCAAATTTAAATCCAGGTATGGTAATGAGAGAAGTTGCTAGTTCAAACTCGCTTTTATTTTCACCCCAATCATTGCTAAAGCCCATATTTGCAGGATTATAATAACTCGCATCCGCACCCCTTGCTCCAGCTACATAAGCAGAAGAGAGTGCTGTGCCATTGATACTCTGCTCTTGGATCTTAAATCCATTCGCAAAGCCAAGCGATGATGATAATAGTAAAAGCCCTAAAATCTTTTTCATCAATCCTCTGTCCAATAGTTGGCTATGCAACCAAATTTAAAATCCTTTATTCTATCGAATGAATGCTAAAAATACAAATAATTTAAAAAAATATTGTCAAAACTTTGAAAAACGCTTAGGGATAACGACTAGGGAGATTGGGTTTGCAAACTAGGATCTACATAGTCATCAATGGATATGGTTACGCCCGTACTCATATTTCTAAAGAGTATATGACCAGGTTTGCGCTCATAGAAAAAAACTTCTCCGCTTTTTTGAAATCTCTGTATCACCCCACCATCTGGAGTTATTTGCTTACCAATTCCATCAAAAATATCTTTTGATAGCAAAATATCATCAAATAGATCTCCATAGCTAACCTTTCCAAAAAAATTCTTTGCTGCTGGCCATTTGGGGGCACAATCACTCAAAAGACATATCTGTTTTCTTTTTACCAAAATACTGCCCATGCTTTTCCCAAGCTTAAAAAGCTCTAATTTTATTTCCTTAGGTCCAATATCCAAAATTCCATAATCATAGAAACGAAACATCGCTGTTTTTATATACACAAGCTTGAATGTAGGAGTTTGTTTTATATTTTGAGATTTTTTGGAAGTTTTTTCACCTGGATCTTTTGGTAAAAAAAAATTCTGCAAAGAAGTGCAAGAAGTCAGAAACAAGCAAACAAAAACCCCCAGAAATATCTGAGGAATTTTATCTGTGAATGTTTTATGAAGGCACATTTTTAACCACGACCACCTGTTAGGGCACGATACCACACCCTGCCATCAAGTTTTAGTTCCATACTGACCTGACATAAACCATCTTTATAGACAGTTTCAGTGATTTCTGCATTTCGAATCAAGGCTTGAACTTTTGTTTTCACTGTAGAATTTTGTAGCACCATGTCTCTGACGGTATCTTGAGCATTCACCCTGATACCGTACATCTTTTCACCCAATTGCCTATAAGCATCCACGATGGCTGCTCGTTTTGCTAAAGCCAAAGCTTGTGAAGGAGAGATCGTAGATTCTGGAGCCACGCCCATTCCAACTGCACTAAGCTCAATAACATTGCTTGGAGTTAGCATAGGGGTATTTTGAATCATCGGATCGCCTTTAGGGCTTATGGAGTCAGAATCATCAAATCTAGTATCTGGTAAGGGCTCTACGGTAGAACGTTTAATGATATTATTCCCTGCATTTAGATTGGGATTTGCAAAACCTGTAGGAGGGTATACTGGAGCCTGGATACCACCTGGTTGATACACTGCTGATGGAGGTATCAAACTTGTGTCATCTGAAGATGGGTTCATCATAGAATTACACCCTGCCAAACCTAGTGCTAGTGTTAAAAAAGCCGAATTATTAAATAACCTTCTTGTCATAAAACATCCTTTTAAAAATATGTTGCTTAGACAAAGCAAAAGCCGTGCCAATTTTATAGCAACGTTATAGAAGGATTGAATGCTTTAGCAATAACTACGACACAATCCCCTATTTTAAAATCCTCTGCTTCAAGCGGATCTAGGGTTATTTTTATGACAGAATTATTCACAAGAATATCTGCAATACAGATCACATCTGTTTTTGTAATACCCAACACTTCCCCATTGATTTGCATCTTACCACTCCATCTTTGATTCAAAAACACTTCTTGAGGCGTTCCAAACTTTATTATTTTTCCCTCTTCAAGAGTTAAGACATAATCTGAGAGTTTAAAAACTTCTCCCAAATCATGACTGACCAAAAAGCTACTGATATTAAAATGTTTGCTTAGCTTTTTCAATTCTTCTTGAAGCTTAAATCTCATTTCTCTATCTAAAGCACTTAAGGGTTCATCAAGTAGTAAAATTTCTGGAGAACTTACCAATGCTCTAGCTATAGCAACTCTTTGAGCTTGACCACCTGAGAGCGTAGATATTTTTTTATCACAAAATGATTCTAACTCCATCAAGGAAATCACCTCATCAATGCGATTTTTATCTTTATTGCTACCAAAAATGATATTTTTATATACATTCAAGTGCGGAAAAAGTGCGTAGTCTTGAAAAACAAATCCAATCTTTCTATCCTGAACAGGTAGATTTATATTTTTTTCAGAATCAAAAAAAACTTTATTTCCTAGTGCAATTCTTCCTTTGTCGGGTTTTTGTAAGCCGCTTAACATTCTCAAAATAGTGCTTTTACCTACACCTGATTTTCCAAAAATACAGACAAATTTAGCCTCTGGCACTTTCAAATCAAGCTCTAAGAGAAACTCTCCTTTGTTTCCATAAAGCGACTTTTGGACTTCAAGCTCAATCATATGATGCCCTTATTTTTTTCTCTTGAATTGGTAAATAACACTAAAAAAAGTAGTCCAAAACTAATCACACAAAGACATAAAGCATATTGATTGGCAAGTGCATAATTGGTAGCTTCAGATTGGGTATAAATTGCAATACTTACAACCCTAGTGACATTAGGAATATCCCCACCTATCATCATCACCACACCAAACTCCCCAACAGTATGAGCAAAAGTAGTTACCATCGCCATCAAGATACTAGATTTAACATTAGGTAAAAGAACAAAAAAAAGTGTATAAAGCTTACCTTTTCCTAAGGTATAACTTGCTTCTTTTAGTGATATGGGGAGTGAAGAAAGCGCATTTTTAATGGGATTTATCATAAAAGGAAGAGAAAAAATCACACTCCCTATGATCAACCCAGAAAAACTAAAAACCAATTTTATTCCAAATTTATCCTGAAGAAATGCTCCTAAAAAATAATTTGGGGAAAATGCTATAAGCAAATAAAAACCTAAAACCGTTGGTGGTAGAATCAATGGCATCCAGGTCAAGGTTTCTAAAACAACTTTGAATACACCCTTATTAAAAGCTAAATAATAACCTATAAAAACTCCAACAGGCAATAAAATAAATGTTGTACAAAAAGCTAACACAAGACTCAAATAAATCGTCTGCCAAAATTCTATATCAAACATATTCAAGCATCACTTCTGAAGATTTCACAAACCATCCAAAAATACCCCCTTCAAATATTTCTAGCTCATCACAAGCTTGGATAGTTATAAGGGAGGTTATTTTTAATTCCTCAAACTCAAAAACAATTCTTGCAAGGGTTTTTGTTTTATTTACACTAAGAACTTTGCAAACAAAACGATTCCTAGCACTGATCTTAGAATAAAAACGATCGCAGATCATCACTTCACTTTCTTTAAAGATGGCATTCACCTTCATTCCCAATTCAAGATTACCATTATTTAAAACCATCGCCATAAAAGAATGTTGTTTTGAGTTCATAGAAACTAATGTTATCTGTTCATCAGAAATAATCTCACCAATCACACAAGGGACTTTATTCATTTATTATATAGCCATACTTCTGAAATATTTTCTTTGCTTTTGAACTCAAGAGAAAATCTTTGAAATCCTTTGCTAGTTGGTTATTCTTACCATAATTAGTCAATACCAAAGCCTGATTAATCGGATTATACAGAGTTTTATCGATGACAACATAGCTCACATCTTTATCTTTTTTATCTATTAAAGATAATGCTCCAAATCCAGCTTCTGCATTTCCACTAGAGACAAATTGATGTGCTTGGGATATGGAACTAGCGTTGATGAGTTTAGATTTTATAAAATCATAAAGCTTGCTCTTATGTAAAGCTTCCTTTGCAGCCCTTCCATAGGGAGCAAGCGTAGGATTTGGAATGGCGATATGAATAATATCTTTTTGAGTGAGATTTTCCAAGCTATTGATTTTTATCTTTGGATTATGACTCCATAAAACCAATACACCACGTGCATAAACTTGTGGTTTTTGGGGAGTTTTTTTCTCCATATAAAGTTTTTGCGGGAACTCCTCATCAGCAGAAATAAATAAATCAATCGGAGCTGATTGAGAAATCTGAGCATAAGCCTTACCCGAAGAAGAATAGCTAATATTAAGTTTGTCTTGTTTGTGTGTGAGCAAAAACTCTTTAGAAATTTCTTCTAAAACATATTGCAAGTTTGCAGCTGCAGCTATATTTGCCTCTTTTGCAAATAATAACAATCCTATCAAAACTACCCCGAAAATTATTTTTTTCATTTTTAAAAACTCCTTTGCGTTTTAAAATCATTGTATATTTTTATATATAACGATTTGCTTAAAGAAAAAACTTGTTCTCCAAGAAAATTATCTTTTTTTCAAGCTCATCAAAATCTTTGGATTCATCTAAGCTAGATTCAATTTTATTCATCAAAGCTTCAATTCTTTTAAAAAGAGTGATTACTTTTTCGCCCTCTGGTGTGATAATAGTTCCACCTCCACCCTTACCCCCACTTGCACTCTGCACCAAAAGTTTTTCAGAGAGATGATTCATGCTATCAATATCATCCCAAGCAGCCTTATAACTCATTTTCATATTTTTTGCTGCTTTTGAAATAGATCCTGTGGTTTTGATATGCTCAAGCAACTCAACTTTGCCCTTACCTAGAAAATTTCTACTCTCTTTTTTAATCCAAAAACGTAAAAAAATTCTCACTCTTTAGTCCTTATACTTGTCACTGATGAGTAAAAATTCATCTATATGCTCTAAAAACAAATCCACAAGTTCGGGTTGGAATTGTTTGCCTTTTAGATTTTTCATATGCTCCATCACTTCAGGAAGTGGCCAAGCTTTCTTATAACATCTATCATTTCCAATCGCATCAAAAACATCAGCAACTGCTGTGATTCTCCCAAAAAGAGGTATTTCATCACCCTTGAGATTACAAGGATAACCACCGCCTGACCACCATTCGTGGTGACTTTTTGCAATTTGTGCAGCAGTTTCTAGGATATTACGATTAGAGCCCTTAAGCATCTCAAAACCTAATATGGTATGAGTTTTCATCACTTCAAATTCTTCTGGAGTAAGCTTACCAGGCTTATTTAAAACAGAATCTGGGATACCTATCTTACCAATATCGTGCATTGGAGAAGCAATTTCTATTAAAGATTGTTCTTCTTTGGAACAACCATAAAGCTTTGCAAGAAGACTAGAATATTTTGCTACCCTTTGAATATGATTGCCTGTTTCTCTACTTTTGCCTTCGCAAATGGTTCCCATTGCGATGATGACATCCTTTTGAACATTTTCAATTTCTTGTTGAGATTCAACAATTCTGGTAATATCAATTCCCACTGCCATGATTTCAATAGGTCTTCCTTCAAGATCATAGATATAAACCCCAACACTATTGACATAAAAATGTGTTCCATCAGATCGATTGTGCCTGATGATACCTTTATAAATACCCTTTTCATTAAGAGCCTTACCAATTTTCATGAATTGCTCTTTTTGCTCATCATCTAAAAATTCATAAATATTTTTACCAATAACATCTTCCAACTTAAAGCCTGAAATACTTAAGAAAGTATCATTAGCATAAGTGAAGTTTCTGTTCAAATCCAACCTGAAAAGGCTCTGATTTTTATCAATTAGTTCTTCATATTGTTTTAATAGATGGCGTTTTTCATCATCTGAATACTGTAAAAATTTTATATCTTTTTCAAGTCGTCTTTGATTGAGTTCTTCATCAGTCCTATCAATCTCTCCTACAATATATGAAGAAACTTCTCCAGTTCGATCAAAAACTGCCTTGATGATAGTATTAACATAATACAAACTACCATCTGACTTGATATGACTCATCTTGCCACTCCAGAAACCTTTTTTTCTAAGAGTAGGAACAATCTCATTGAGGACATAATCCTTCATCTCAGTAGTAAGCACATCAAGAACATTTCTTCCTACTATTTGCTCTTTTGTATAACCTGTAATATTACGCATCTTTTCATTTGTATAAGTGATATTGAGATCTTTGTCGATAACATTATGATGTATCGCCTCATCCACCATATCTCGATAACTTTTTAATGTCTTAGTTGTGGCTTCTAGTTCTTTGGAGGTAACTTGGAGTAAGTAGGTCATTGCATTTAAAATTCGTGAATCTTTATTTTGCTGAAACTCCAAAAAATTCTCTCTGGGTCTAAAATCAAACTTATCTTCACTTAATAATATTCGTGTGTTTGTTAGATTTAATATAGCATTTCCCGAATCAAAATGATACGCCTCTCCATAAGTAAAAAAACCGCAAACAGCATCTGCATCAGCGGAAATTCCTAGTAGATCATTGATTCCATCTAAACCTAAAAATAATACCCTTCCAATACAGGAATAGAGGTAAATAGCTTGAGCTCTCCGAGGAGATTTCTCATTCTCAACAAAAAGATCTGTCTTCACATTCTCTAATAATCCAAAGGAAAAACTAACCATAGTTCCTTCAGCAATATCACCCAAGAATGCAATACCGCCATCATCAAGAACCTTATCTAAAACCCTACCAATTAGCTTTCCATCTTTGTTTTGAAATACAAAAGGAAAATTCCAACCATCTTGCTCAATTGTTTTAACAATATCATTTCCAAAATATCGCTTATAAATTTCTTTGATGGGTGTATGGTTGATCTCATAAATGATGTTTTTATGGGATTTGGTAACTTGCAAAGTAAGCCCAATAGGACGCCAACCAAAGCTATAACTGTTTTGAACATTTAGCACTTCTGAATCAATCAGAGCACAGACAATCCCATTAAGATAAATACCCTTTGTATCTCCAATAAGGGTTCTAACTCCTCTACTTCCACTACCTGTAGCCTTCCCCCCAGCAACAATAAGATTTGGAGCAAGATCATATAGCTGACTTAAAAACTCCTCTCCAGAAACACTAAAATATTCAATAAAAACTAGCAAAAGTTTCGTCTTAGAAGTTAAAGAAGAAACAACTTCTTCTGCCATTTTCTTTTCGGGTACATCGCTTGAAAAGTGCATTGTCCTTACACTTGAATGTAAAAAACAAGAAATCCCCATGATAATATCATCTTTAGATACCTTAGAATCTATAATCTGATGAGAACTTGAAGCGATCAAAATTTCACAACCTGGAATCAATTCATTTAGCACATCAATCAAATATTCTGAAAGTTCTCGCCCTAAAGATCCAAAGATCTGCACAAAATACTTCTCATTGGTATCTAGACCTACTTGGTAAAGCCTCAAATCATTCTCTAGTTGTGTCCTGTCTTTAAAAGCAATATTAACTAACCTCAAGACTTCTCCTTATCATTAAAGAAGAATTATTTTAAAATAATTCTTACTAACATTATAATTTTTACCTTCTAATACTAGATGCAATTATAACTTTTTATTTATTAAAGAAATGATATCAAAATTCAAACCAAATATATGATAATCATTTTCATAGCGATACTCAAGCTCATAATGATGCAAAGATAAAATCTCACTCACAATCGAAAGACCCAGCCCATGACCACTCACAGCACTATGTATTGAATCCCTACAAAAGGGCTCTAAATAATAACTGATACTATGCTCTAAAATATCACCTTTATTTTTGACAATAATTTTATTTTGGATGGATTGGATATGCACCCTTCCATCCCTGCTATATTTTAGGCCATTTTCTACAAGATTTTTTAATGCAACCGATAAAAGACGCAAGTCGCCCAAAATACTAAAATTTTTTCCAAAATCCACAGAGATTCTATTTTCTTCATCAGAAAAACTTGATAATGCTTCAAATATCAATGTTTCACTCAAAAATTCCTCATTTGTTATGACAATATTCCCACTATTAACTCGCTCAAATTCCAACATATTATCGGAAATCTTTTGCATATCGCCCACATAACGTTCAAGCTTTTTGAATTCTTGAGTTTTATTCTTATTTAATGCCAAAATAAGCTTCATCTTAGCAAGTGGGGTTTTGAGTTCATGTCCAATGTTTCTCAAAATCAGTTCCCTGCTTTTTAACATCTTGAAAATCTTCTCGCCCATAAAATTGAAAGCACGAATCAAATCACCAATTTCATCTTTTCTATTGGTTTGTAAATCCCTGTCATATTTTCCTTTTGCAAATTCCTTAATCGCATAACCAAGCTTATTTAAAGGATTGATTAATGTAAAAGATATGACATATAAAACACCCAAAATAAGCATAATAGGTAGAAAAAATACCTTCAACCTATTTTCTTCCCAAAAATCAGATTCAATATCCTTAGCCACAATAAAATTATCTCCAAAATAATTCACACTAAAACCTATTTTTGACTTGGTTCTGAAAATCTTCACTCCCAACATATCATCATTTTTTGATTCAATAATTTTATAGCTTTTAGGCATGGCTATCAAACGAATGTATCCAAACTTCCTCATAGCAAGTCTGACAGCATTCAAATTTCCTGTGGTGTAGTTAGGCAAAATACTCTGAATAAAAAGCATCGTCTCATTTTTTGCCCTCTCGTTTTGCTTCTCTGTAATGATTTTATCACTCTGATACCACAATGCAATAACAAACAAAAATGCCATTCCAAAAAAAAAGCTGAACTTTACCCTCAAGCTCGTTATAAACAAAACTTATATCCTATCCCCCAAACAGATTGAATGAATTTAGGCTCCTTAGCGTTATCGTTGAGTTTTACTCTAAGATTTCTAACATGAGTGTCAATACTTCTTAATAAGCTGTCTTCATGAATAGCATTGATAGTATTGGCAATAGCTTCCCTTGAAATGGGATGAAGTCTATTTTCTATCAAAAAAACTAAAATATCAAACTCCGTATTAGTCAAATCAAGAACTTGATTATTTAATCTAGCTTCTCTTTTTTCAATACTAATAGATAGATTATCAAAAACCATTTCTTTAGGCTTGAATCTTCTTAGCATTGCATTGATTCTAGCAATCAACTCTGCAGGTTCATAAGGTTTTGCTAAATAATCATCTGCACCCTTCTCAAACCCCTGAATTTTATTATAAATATCCCCTCTTGCTGTGGAGATAATGATAGGAACTTGAGAGATTGAACGGATTTTTTTACATAAATCAAATCCATCCATTTCTGGTAGCGTTAAATCCAAAATAACTAGATCAATGCCTCCTTGATTTTCTCTCATAAGCTCAAGTGCCTTACTTGGTAAATCCGTCGCTAAAACATTAAATCTAGCTTGCTCTAAATAAGTTTTTATCAAGCCTTGCATTTCTAAATCATCTTCTATTAGTAGCAATTTTCCCATCTTTACTCCTTACTATTGGTCATCTTCTCCAAATTCTTTGGATATTTTTTTTCGTTGCTCCTGATTCAAAATAGAATGAAGTTGTTTTAAAAACTCCGAATCTAGATCGATTTTTCTATCATATATCTCTTTGAGTTTGATTTTTATTTCTTCAATATTGAAATCCTCTCCAGAAAAAAGCTTCATTATGAGTGAATCCGTCTGCCCATTTAATTTCCACCAATCTTTAAGCTGATGATGATATTCCTTAAAGAGCATTTTCACAGCTTTATCCTGAGTATGGTTCAATTTGACATCCTTAAGATCTTTATGAAGTTCATTGAGATCTCTCCAATTATCAGCTGCACAAAAAGCAAAAAAAAGCAAAAAAAAGCAAAAAAAAGATTTTTTCATCTCACACCTTGAAAGATTTTATAGAATTATAACCCTCAAGGTTGTAGTTTTTGTCAATTAATTCAAAAGTAAAATTTATCTACTTCCTAATCAAAAATCAAGAATAAAGATATCTTCCACGTTCATACTGAATAGGCAATTCAATCTTTTGGTTCAACTCAAGAGCTGCTTGAATAGGCCAGTATGGGTTAATAAGCAACTCTCTAGCCAAAAATACCGCATCTACCACATCAGATGCAATCAATTTATTTGCCATCATGGAATCTGTTATAAGCCCTCCACCTATACAAGGAATACAAAGTTTTTCTTTAAGAATCCTTGCACATTCTATTTGGTATCCAGGATAAACTTTAATGTTAGTTGATATAACCCCTCCTGTGCTAACATTTAAGACATCAAAAAGATGTTTGATGGGCTCTAAAAGATGTATAACGTCCTTTATGTCATTTCCATCCTGATCATAATCTCTAGCTGAAACTCTAAGGGAGAGGAGAAAATCTTGTGGTAAAACAGATCTCAATGCCTCCAAAATTTCTCGCAGAAACCTTGATCTATCCTTTCCATATTCATCATTTCTGGTATTACAAAGAGGAGAAAGAAATTCGCTGATAAGATAACCGTGTGCACCATGAACTTCAATACCATCAAAACCAGCCTTTAATGCACGAATTCCAGCTTCTTTAAAGCTTTTTATTATATTTTTAATGTCTTGCGTATTCATCTCTTTGGGTATTTTGGAGTTTTCAGAAAAAGGAATACTTGAGGGTGCTAAAATTTCATCCACCGAACATTCGCATTTTCTACCTGAATGACCTATCTGAATAATGACCTTTGTTCCATACTGATGACAAGCCTGTACAACTGACTTAAGACCCTCTATATGATCATCAGACCATATGCCTAAATCAGCATCAGATATTCTGCCATCTTCACAAACCGCACTGCACTCTATGATAATAAGTCCTACTTGACCAATGGCTCTGCTCAGGTAATGGTGATAATGCCATTGAGTTATTTTTCCATCTGATTTGGCACTATACTGATCCATTGGAGCCATCACAACTCGATTTTTAATTTGAAGATTCTTGATTTTCCAAGCTGAAAAAAGCGTATTATTCATTTTATGCTCCTAATTTTTAATATAAAAACCCTTTTCATTATAGGCTATATCAAATTTTTCGCCGCTCCTTAAATCTATTAAATAACATTGCTCAATTGTTTCAGCAATTGCTCGTTCTATGGGTATTTGTCTCAATCTTTGTTTCACTTCATCAATATTTTCACACAAAGCCGAAAATCCAAACATCATCAATTTGTATTCAAAATCCATTTTTACCCCTATAAAAATCTATCAAAACCTACCACACTTTATCACAAAAATATTATAATCTCACAACCATAAAAATATGAAGAAAGGATTTTGATGAATATTTTCACTAAAACTCGCTACAAAAATAAATCGGCTAAATCTCAAAAAATAAATTTTCAAGAAGCGGTTTTAAATCCAAGTGCTCCTTTTGGAGGACTCTATACGCTTGAAAATATTCCTTCAAAAAACTTTAAAGAATTCATTGATTTTGATTATGAAAAACTCACAAGAGAAATATTTTCAGGTTTAGGAATTTCTTTAGATAGTGATATTTTAAAACAGGCCTTGCAAAGCTATGAAAAATTTGATGATCCAAAAAACCCTGCCCCTTTAGTAAAAATCAAAAAAAATCTATATTCTCAAGAGCTTTATCACGGCCCTACCAGAGCATTCAAAGATATGGCACTTCAGCCATTTGGAACTATTTTATCCGCTCTTGCTGCTAAAGAAAACAAAAAATATCTGATACTCACTGCAACAAGCGGAGATACAGGTCCAGCGACATTAAAAAGCTTAGCCAATACAGATAATATCTCAGTGATTTGTTTATATCCAAAAGGTGGTACAAGCGATGTTCAAGAACTCCAAATGCTAACTCAAGAGGGAAAAAATCTAAAAGTATTTGGAATCAATGGGAATTTTGATGATGCTCAAAGCACATTAAAATCTTTACTAGGAGATGAAGATTTTAAGGCAGAATTACAGAAAAAAGACATTTACTTATCAGCTGCGAATTCTGTAAATTTTGGACGAATCGCTTTTCAGATTATCTACCACATATGGGGTTATCTGAATCTAGTAAAAAACAATCACATTAAATTTGGAGAGGAATTTTATATCGTTGTTCCAAGTGGGAATTTTGGAAATGCACTCGGAGCATTCTATGCAAAAAAAATGGGGTTGCCTGTTAAAAAAATTATTATTTCATCAAATCCAAACAATATACTCACAGAATTTATTCAAACAGGTATTTACAACATTAAAGATAAAACGCTTATAAAAAGCTATTCTCCTGCGATGGATATCCTTAAAAGTTCAAATATAGAGAGAATCTTATTCGCACTTTTTGGAGGAGAACGCACATATGAATTAATGGAGAATCTACAAAAAAATCTACATTATGAAATTTCTTCAAGTGAATTAGAAAGTCTGCAAAATTATTTTTCAGCAGTATCTTGCACTGATAGAGAATGCTTGGAATATATTAAAAAATCCTTTAATATGGGATATTTACTAGACCCTCATACAGCAACAACCCTAAAAGGAGTAGATAAATTTTGTAAAGATGTTCCTACCATCATATGTTCTACTGCTGAATGGACAAAATTTGCCCCAAGCGTAGTGGAAGCAATTTTTGATAAAAAATTAAATGACAAAGAAGCTATCGCATTTATGTGCGAAAAAAATCATATGCCAACTCCAGATTTTATAAAAAATCTATTTTGCAAACCAATGATTCATTCAAAAGTATTGGAAAAAGAAAATATCAAATCTGAAATTTTAAAATGGCTTGATTTTAAATAAAATCCAAACATTTAGCTTGACTTAAGTTCCAATAGGGGCTTTTATGTCTAGTAAATGTTTTAAACTTGAGCAATTTGAGCTTGAGCAATTTTACCATTCTAAAATCAGAACTTTCTTTAAATCCTATAAGAATAGCAAGATCTTTTTATTTTATGCAGAACTTCGAGATATCCTATGGAAACTTCAATGTAAAGATGGATTACTTCAAATCAATCAAAGAAATACAACTTATGAATTTGATGTAACTAGTAAAACAATCAAAAATTGGCTTAGCGAACTTCAAAAATTAGGATTTTTAGAATTCAAATACAAAAAATTTGATCTATGTATGTTATATACAAATGAAGAATTATGAAGATCTTGAAATTTTAAATCCTCCTACTCAAAAAGAATCTGGTGAAGTAATCTTGCCTCAAAGATTTTACAAAGACGTTCAAATCATCATTCAAAATGCTATTAAAGAATTTAGAAAAAACTAAATCCTCATAACAGTCCATAAATTTTAGTATGAAGTGCCTTAGTCTAAGCATCTGTAGAGAACCTAACAACGAAAATATAAATCTAGAGATGTTTTGAGAAAGCATTGAAAGACAAACATGAATCAATTGTATCCTCCCTCTCCAAAAAGAAGGGGATAAGATACAATCATAAAAAAAACCTTCGGAGTATGTTATATTTTTTTAATGCAAATCACTCCAGATTCTACGTTTCCAAGCATAAGCAAGTAGTGCCATCACAGCAAAGAAGATCATAATTTTGATTCCAAGCGAATCCCTTTGTGCCTTTTTGCTATCACCTACTTTTTCCAAATAGTTAATAACTTGCTTCTGAGCTTCTTCTGTGAGCCCGACTCTAGGCATTGGGGTATTAGGAATCATTTTTTGCGGATTATTGATAAACACGCTCAATTCTTTAGCACCTCTACTTCTTATCATCATAGACAAATCAGGAGCTTTAGTGCCTAAATATCTTTCCAAATCAGCATCAGGAGTAAGAGCTATCATTTTATCATATTGAATACTATGACATCTATCACAAGCTTGTGTAAATACCTCTTTGTCGCTAAGTTCCTTGGGAGCAATAAAAGCCAAATAAGCTACGATATCAGAAATCTCATCATTACTCATCCAATCATATGGAGGCATTGGATATGGAAGAGAATCGCCAAACTTGTGTGAAAGCTCTGTCGCTTTAACAGGATTTTTGATAAAGTTTGCCAAAAAATTATGATCAAGCACTGCAGCAATATTAGACAAATCTGGAGGAACAACACCATAACTACCTGCAGAAGAAGCATTATCCATAGGTGCATCAATTTTTTGAGACTTGATTCCATGACAAGCAGTACAGTTCTCTGTCACGAGCTTTTTACCTTTTTCTACATCCCCTTTACTTAAATCTATTTTTTCTAAATCCTTAAAATCATAATCAGCAGGGGCAACCTTAGGATGCATTATTGAATGAGCCAAAGGCTCCACACCCCAATAAATAACGCCTACAACAACTATTAAAAGAACTAGTATTTTTAATTCCTTTAGCATTTTGCACCTCCTTTATTTCTCTCCATAATCGTAATTATTGGTAAAGCCACAAGAAATAAGAACAAAAACGCTATAGAGGCAACAAAACCTATATAGATACTCATACCTTCTGGTGGAAGCTTTCCAAAGACTGTTAAAACAATCAAATCCACTATCATTAGCCAATACCACACAAAAAATAAAGGTCTTTTGTGTGCAGGTGCAACTTTTTGACTTCTGTCTAACCAAGGCAAGAAAAAGAAAATGACCTGTGCTATACCAAAAGCGACTAATCCAAGATTCGCACTAAAGAAAAAGCCTCTTAGCACTTCATAACTCCACAAGAAATACCATTCAGGATAAATATGTGTAGGAGTTTTTAAGCTATTGGCGGGGTCAAAATTCACAGGATCCATAGCAAAATCATAGTGATAACAAACCAAATAAAAGAAAAATATCATAAAGGTGCAAATCACAAAAATGTCTTTTGAAAGGAAAACTGGCCAGAATGGAATAACTTTTGAGTCTTTTTTCTTTCCTTCAATGTATTTTTTCTCTTCGGCTTCAAAATCAAAAACTTCTCCATCTTGATTATTCACATGAGGAATTCTCAGTGAATAAAAATGCACCACAATCAAAATCATAATAACAACGGGAAGCAAAAAGACATGCAACATAAAAAATCTAGTCAAAGTAGAATCTGCAACCACATAATTCCCCCTTATCCATTCCACGACATCATTACCTATGAAAGGAATGCCACCAAAAAGATTAGTGATAACTGTCGCAGCCCAATAACTCATCTGTCCCCAGGGTAACATATAGCCACTAAAGGCCTCTGCTGAAAATACCACAAAAAGTAGCATACCGCTTACCCAAATCATCTCCCGACCTCTTTTATAGGAGCCATAATAGATGGCAACAAACATATGAATGTAAATAATAACAAATATCATACTTGCTGCAACAGCATGAATATGTCGCCATAACCAACCGTAAGCAACCTCTTGCATAATAGTGTAATTCACACTATTAAAAGCCATCTGTGCATCTGGTTTATAATACATCAATAAAAAAATTCCTGAAACAAGAAGTATGGTAAATAAAGCTGTCAAAACAACTCCCATTGCCCATAAAAAGTTTATATTTTTAGGAATCCAGTATTCAGTCATCAAGACCTTTGTTAGTTTTTTGACTCCGAGCCTTTGATCCAACCAATCAACCAATCCATCAGCTTTTTTAATTTCTGCCATTTTATCCTCCTTATGCCTTGCCTATCATTGCTTGATATTCAACACCCACTTCTCCAAATACAATCTTCGTTCCATCAACCTTAAAAGGTGGAATATCAAAAGGTCTAGGAGGTGGGGTACCTTTTACGTTGATTCCATCAAGTGTGAACTTTCCTCCATGACAAGGACATAAAAATTCCTTTAAATCAGGATTAAAGATAGGGATACACCCAAGGTGAGTGCAAATCTGAATGCCTAGCGTAAAGACACTATCATTTATTTTAAAATCCCTTTCTTTATCAAAACCCTCATCAGCTTTTTTTCTGATGATATAGATAGGTTTTCCCCTCCATTCAGATTGAAAGAACTCTCCTTCTTTGATTGCACTAACATCCACAGTTGTAAAACCTGCAGACACAACACTTGGTAATGGATCCCAAGTTTTTTTCATAGCGATCAAAGAAGTTATAGCTCCCACGGCAGTCACGCCACCGAGCGTCATTCCTAAAAAATCACGTCGTTTAATTTCAGCCATCGTTGTTCTCCTTTTGTTGTTTTTAGGTTGTTTTTCTGAAAAACGTAGATATTAAAATCTTTGAATTGTATTTGAATTAAACTTAAATGTTTTTGATTTAAAAAAAAATAATCCAAAAACTATCTGCAAAAACACTTCAAATATTGATTTTAGAAATCTCCCAATAGTTCGTTTAGAAAGTCCTATAGCAAATATAGTAAAAACACTAAAAGAGCCTATGCATGGATGAAGATTTAAAGTTCAAAAATGATATCTAGAGAATATTTCGAAAGTATTTATGTCTCATATTCGCCACACCCCTAAAATCAATTTTTATATTCTAACCATAGGGTAACTAATAGACTTCAAATCTATCAAAAAACATGCTAGTTTTTTTATGAGACACTAAACAAGAATACCTAAATACCTACAATCAAGTCTTTTAACTCAAAACCATAAAACCATAAAATTTAGTTTTAATAATATAAAAAATTAATTTATAAATTATTATATTAAAAAATAATTAACCAATAAAATCAATCAAGATATTAAAATATGGAAAGTTGTCAAACCATATAAGAACTAAAAAAACCAACTATGTGCTTTCCTCATTCTAGCAGTCATCGAATTCTCTAAAAAATACTTTAGATATAAAACCATAAATTGGCATAAAAATCAGGTATAAAACTACATCAAGATAGAAAAATTTCAAAAATACTTAAATAGAAAAAAATGTTTCAAAAATTAAATTTTTTAAAAAAATAATGAAATTTTTTCTTATGGTGGTGAAATTGACAAATATTTTTGGTAAAATTCCCGATTAGTAAATATTTTAACTTTAGGAAAAATCCATGAACATACCAAATTTACCTCAAAACATCGTCAAATCCCTAATAAATTTTCTATACCAAGAAGCAAAAAATCGTGGTTTTAACCGTGTCGTTTTAGGAGTGAGTGGCGGAATAGATAGTGCAGTCGTTGCCGTTTTGTGCAAAATGACTTTTGGAACACACTTGGAGGCACTTTTAATGCCTTCGATTACTTCTTCAAAAAACAGTCTCACTGATGGAATTGCCTTGTGCGAACAATTTGATATCCCCTATCAAGTTCAGTCTATCAATCAATATGATGAATGCTTTAGAACTAATCACAAAGAAGCAAACCTAATCCGAAAAGGTAATTTTTGCACTCGAATCAGAATGTCTTTGCTATATGATTTATCTCAAGAAATTCGTGCGATCGTAGTAGGAACTAGCAATAAGAGTGAATTGATGTTGGGTTATGGAACGATACACGGAGACCTTGCCTATGCAATAAACCCTATTGGTGATTTTTATAAAACGCAGGTATATGAGTTAGCAAAAATACTCAATATTCCTAAGCATATCATAGATAAAAAACCTAGTGCTGATCTGTATGCAGGTCAGAGTGATGAAGATGAGCTAGGATATCCGTATGAAGAAGTTGATAAATTGCTTTTGCAAATCTCCAAAAACTATAGCGATCTATCTGAAATTGATGTGAAAAAATTCTATCAACTTGGATTTGAGAGAGAAATGGTGAATTCAATAGTAACAAGAATCAAAAAAAATCTCTTCAAGCGAAATCTCCCAACTATTTATGCACTAAAAAAATAAAGAAATATTTTGCGTTTTATCGATAGATATTTTTATAAACCAAGTATTTTTCAAAAAATACTTGTGTTTCTCTTTTTGCCCATCTCCCTAATTTATTATGTTAGTTCAATTCTTCGCAGAAAAGCATCACGGTCAATTGATTTTGAAATACCTATTATCAGTGTAGGTAATTTGATTGCAGGAGGAAGCGGAAAAACTCCCTTTATCATAGAGATTGCAAAAGAATATATGGACGTAGCTATCATCTCTAGAGGCTATAAAAGAAAATCAAAAGGTTTAGTCATTGTGAGCCAAAATGGAAAAATAATGTGTGCTCAAAAAGAAGCTGGGGATGAAGCATATTTGATAGCAAAAAAACTAAAAAATGCCACTGTGATTGTGAGCAAAAAACGAGCTTTAGCGATCCAAAAAGCAAAAGAACTTGGATGTAAAGCTATCTTTCTTGATGATGGATTTCGTTTCAATTTCAAAAAGCTAAATATTTTACTCAAACCAAAACTAGAACCTTATTTCAAACTCTGTATTCCAAGTGGTATGTATAGAGAGAGACCTTCTTTATATAAGATAGCCGATATTTTAGCCATTGAAGGCGTGGATTATAAACGTAAAGTAAAAATCAATAATCAAACACAAAGAATGCTTCTAGTCACAGCCATAGCTAATCCTTCTAGATTGGATGAATATCTTCCTGATACTATTGGAAAAATAACGCTAAATGACCATAGTGATTTTAATATGAATCAATTACAGATAGAATTCCAGAAACACTCTGCGACATCTATACTAGTGACTCAAAAAGATGAAGTCAAACTTAAAGATTCTCCTATACCACTAAGTATTATGGAGCTTGAACTAGAGATCAATCCAAATATAAAAAAATCTATCTATGATTATATCCATTCTTACTAAAAATATTTAAATTTTATTTAATCTTTTATTTTCTAATAGAAAACTATGAGTACATTCCCTTGCCATCTTTTCATCATGCGTTGCAAGAACAAGAATTCCCTGCGTTTTTTTAATATATTCAAAGACGACCTTCATCACACTCTGTGCTGTTTCTTTGTCTAAATTTCCTGTAGGCTCATCCGCAAAAATTACCTTAGGCTTTTTGGTCAAAACTCTAGCTATAGATAAACGCTGTTGTTGTCCCCCACTAAGCTCACCAACATTTTGATGAACGATTTCAGAGATGTTCAAAGCCTTCAGCATATCTTCATCTATATCCATAGAAGAAAGAATACAGGCAACTTTAAGATTTTCTATTCCAGTAAATCCTCGAAACAAATAATGAGACTGAAATATAATCCCCACATCATAACGTCTGATTTTTAAAAGTTCTTTATTGGATAATGAATAAATATCTTGGTGATCCAAAATATCCACCTTACCTTTTATGGGCTTTAGCATTGTAGAAAGATTGTTCAATATAGTTGATTTTCCACTTCCACTCACACCTAAAATAGCCATAGACTCTCCTGCAAAAATCTCAAAATCAAGATCTTTATAGAGCAAATTTTCAAAATGATGTGTTAGCCCAGTTGCTTTTAGCATTTTTCTTCTCTCATAGATTTTTGTCTCCCAGCACAGAATCGGACACAACGTAAGATAAGGAGTGATTACTACTATGAATAACTACACTCCCATAAACTCTAGCGTAATATTTTATCAACATTCTTTGAAGAATAGGTTCAATACTTGGCACAAACCAAGCATTATTGCTGATAACAATCATATATCTAGGTCTATCTTGATACATTATACCTGAAGTCCCTTCATAACAAATTGCTCCTCGAAAAACATCTTTTCCTATTTGAATATTTCCAAGTTTTTTCGCATCACTAAGCCCTATATCCTGTCCAAAAAACAACTTTCGCAATGGTTTTGCAAGAAATTCAGGAAGAGGTATCTTCTCGCCAAAAGGTGCGAGCACAACTTTGTCAATATACTTAAAGTCTCCATTTTGAAATATATATATACTATTGTAAATTCTGTGATTTTCATCTTCACGCAAACCACCTGCAATAATAGTGATATCTCTTCCAAGTATCATAAGTTCATCTAAAATAAAACTTCTATTAAGAATGAATGGAAATGCTGTTTCAGGTAAAACAACAACATCTTTATATTCTTGTTGTGCATTACGAATCAGATTAAAATTATTATCAATGATAAACTTCATCTGTTTTTCATCCCATTTTTGAGATTGCGATACACTGGTCGTTATAATTTCTAAGTTGAGTTTTCCTTCATAGTATGGGGCATTGATGCTTAAATTACTTTGCGATTGTGTATTTTTAGCCACATATCCCCAATCTACACACAAAAGCAAAAAACAAACCCCTACAAACTTCCAATACTTTCTTAAAGAAACCAGCATCAATATTCCAACTATAATCCCAAAAAATCTAAGCTTATCCACCCCAAAAGCACTATAAGAAAAAAATGATTCAATCACAAACCAATCAAACCCAAAGGGATGAATATAACTACTTACCATAAGAGTAAAAATTCTCCAAAAACAAGAATTATAAAAAAATAAAAAATAAAATACCAGTCCATAAATAATACTCACGAAAATCATCACAAAAGGAATCAAAAATTCCATGGGTGAAAATCGAAAACTAAGCCCTGTCCAATAAAAAAGTCCCAACCCTACAAAAAATCCAAACCAAAATTTTAATGTCTTGGGCGTGGATAAAAAGATCTGCACACTTAAAAGTCCAAAAAAAGTCTGGAAGACCAAAGCGGTTTTTTCAAATCCCAAATAGGCAAAAAAACCTCCTCCATAAACAGGAATCAAAAATATTACCGCCAATACTAACGCTGATAGTATTCGTATTTTCAAGCTTTTGGATGTGTATTCATACAAAGACATAAAATACTCTTTGATATTTATTATCTTATTTTTAAGTTTAAGCATATACTTCCTAATTTTTAATTTGACCTAAGATTTTTATTTTTTAGGTTATTTGTTGTAGAATGATAACTCTTTAAAACTAAAAAATACAGAGTGAAGATGGGCTATATAGACTTAATATTGATTATAATCATTGTGGTAATTGGGTTAAGAGGTTTTTACAATGGATTTGTAAATGAAATTTCAGGCGTTTTGGGAATCTTGCTAGGAGTGTTTCTTGGCTCAAGATTTGCTACAAATATGGGTGAATGGATCAGTGCGAGTGTATATGACTTCAAAACGCCATCAATTGCTACTTTAATAGGATTTGTTGTTATACTAGCTGTGGTATGGGTAGCATTTTTGATACTCGGTGTTATTTTAAGCAAAATTATTAAAATAACAGACTTTGCCATCATTGATAAAACACTTGGCTTTATTTTCTCCTGTTGTAAGATATTTTTGATTATAGGTTTCATACTCTATGGAATTTCAAAACCTAAATTCACTCAAGGTTTTAATAGTTATTTGCAAAAAAATAGCAAAATCTACCCGATAATGAATGTGATTTCTGCGACGATTTTGAAAATTCCAAGTGTTCAACAAACACTTGATAATACCAAATCTGTAGGCAAACAAATAGGTGAAGATGAGATCCAAAAGCTTCAAAAGAACGTTGATGGGGTAACTCAAAATCTACAAGACAATATCAAGAAAAGTACAAAAGAGATGATAGAAGATGTTCCTAAAAGCTTAGCACCTGATATGAATCAGAATGATACGAAGACAGATTTTTAAGAATAAACCTCAGGAATAAATTAATGTTTGAAAACCAATACATAAAACAACGAATTCAAAAAGCTCAAGACCTCTTAGACACAGGTAAGAATCCCTATAGAAATGATGCCTGTAAGGGCATTTCAAATCTTGCTTTTACTCAAACATTTGAAAATCTCAAATCTCTTCCTGAAGATAATAGAAAAGATGCCACCTCTACATATTGGGTAAGTGGGAGAGTCAAGTTTTTAAGATTGATGGGTAAAGCAGCCTTTATAAAAATTGAAGATCAAAGCGGTATTTTGCAAGCTTATATATCTCAAAATGATCTCGGTGAGGATTTTGAACTTGTCAAAAAGATATTAGAAGTTGGTGATATTGTTAATATCTATGGTTATCCCTTTGTTACGAAAACAGGAGAATTAAGTATTCATTCCTTAGAGTTTAAAATACTGACTAAATCAATCATTCCATTGCCTGAAAAGTTTCATGGTCTCACAGATATTGAACTTAGATACAGACAGAGATATCTTGATCTTATTGTCAATCCAGACGTAAAACAGACCTTTAAATTGCGATCTGCAATCATTTCTAATATTCGAAGATTTTTTGAAGATAAAGGATTTTTGGAAGTAGAAACCCCTATGCTTCATCCAATCCCTGGTGGTGCAAATGCCAAGCCTTTCATCACTCATCATAACGCACTTGATGTACAGAGATATCTGCGGATTGCTCCTGAACTTTATCTCAAACGCTTAGTAGTTGGAGGATTTGAAGCGGTTTTTGAGATCAATAGAAATTTCAGAAACGAAGGAATGGATCACTCTCACAACCCTGAATTTACAATGATTGAATTCTATTGGGCATACAAAACATATGAAGACTTAATAGCTCTGAGTAAAGAGCTATTTGCATACTTATTGCAAAAGTTACATCTACCTACAAAAATTCCACATAATGGCGAAATAATTGATTTTAGTGATTTCACTATCATCTCCTATAAAGATGCATTACAAAAGATTGGAAACATATCAAAAGAAATCATTGAAGATGAGCAAAAACTGAGAATATTCCTTCAAGAACATCACATAAAGGTTGATTCCACTATGAGTTATGGAAAACTACTAGGAGAAGCATTTGATGAATTTGTAGAGTCAAAACTAATTAATCCAACCTTCATCACCCAATACCCCATTGACATAAGCCCACTAGCTAGAAGAAATGATCAAGATCCTCAGATTGCAGATAGGTTTGAACTATTTATTGGCGGAAAAGAAATTGCAAATGGATTTAGCGAACTCAATGATCCTCTTGATCAACTTGATAGATTTAAAGCACAAGTCAAAGCCAAAGACGCTGGAGATGAAGAAGCACAGTATATGGACGAGGACTACGTATGGGCATTGGGATATGGGCTTCCTCCAACCGCAGGACAAGGAATAGGGATTGATAGACTTGTGATGCTATTTACAGATTCTAAAACCATCAAAGATGTTATTTTATTTCCCGCAATGAAACCAGTTAAAATAGATTATAATAATGGTCCAATCACAGAAGAAAAGGAATAAAATGAACTATGAAATACAAAGCTCTGATAGGGAAATTTTTGACGTTATCACCAAAGAACTCCAAAGACAAAATGATCATCTTGAAATGATTGCAAGTGAGAACTATACTTTCCCAAGTGTTATGGAGGCTATGGGTAGCATACTTACAAATAAATACGCCGAAGGATATCCTGGAAAAAGATACTATGGAGGTTGTGAGTTTGTAGATGAAATCGAAAACATTGCTATAGCTAGAGCAAAAAAACTCTTTGGTTGTGAATTTGCCAATGTCCAACCACATTCAGGCTCTCAAGCCAATGGAGCTGTTTATGCCGCACTTTTAAAGCCTTATGACAAAATCTTAGGAATGGATCTAAATCATGGGGGTCATCTCACCCATGGATCAAAGGTAAGCACAACAGGACAAACTTATCAGAGTTTTTTTTATGGCGTGGAGCTTGATGGGAGGATTGATTATGAAAAAGTTGCCCAAATTGCTCAAATCGTGAAACCAAAAATAATCGTATGTGGGTTTTCTGCATATACAAGAGAACTTGATTTCAAAAAATTCCGAGAAATAGCTGATAGCGTCGGGGCGATTTTGATGGGCGATGTCGCACATATCGCTGGTCTTATAATAGCTGGAGAATATCCTAATCCCTTCCCACATTGTCATATCATAACCACCACCACCCATAAGACACTCAGAGGTCCAAGAGGAGGAATGATACTAACTAATGATGAAGAAATTTCTCAAAAAATCAATAAGGCTGTTTTTCCAGGCATACAAGGAGGTCCTTTGATGCACGTGATAGCAGCAAAAGCCATTGGATTTAATGAAAATCTTAAGCCTGAATGGAAAACTTATGCTAAAAATGTAAAATCAAATATCAAAAAAATGGCAGAAGTGTTGGTCGCTAGAGGTTATAGCCTTGTGAGTGGAGGCACTGATAACCACTTGATATTAATGAACTTTTTAGATAAATCTTTCAGTGGCAAGGATGCGGATATCGCACTTGGAAATGCTGGGATAACCGTAAATAAAAATACCGTTCCTGGAGAAAATAGAAGCCCTTTTGTTACTAGTGGGATTAGAATTGGTTCCCCTGCACTAACTGCAAGAGGAATGAAAGAAAAAGAATTTGAATGGATAGCAAATAAAATTGCCGATATACTTGATGATATTACAAATGTTTCAAAACAATCAAGCATCAAAGAGGAAATAAAGGAATTAACAAAAGGATTTATGGTTTATGATAAGCCAATTTTTTAAGGCGATCTTATGACAGAGATGAATTTGAAACTTATCAAGATGAATACTTCCTTTTATTATGAAAAAAAAGAAGGATTGGGGAAAAAACTCACACATTTGGGTAAAATATTTTATGATAAGTTTGAAAGAGTCGATTCAATGCTTACAAGTGTGTTAATTCAAAAGCACTTAAAAAAAGAGCTGACTCTAGCTCATTCTTTGATTTTAGCTGATAATAAGGTTGAAAATATTGTATTTGACTATAATGGAAGATATACTGAAAAATTCTATCACAAAGCTCAACTATTGCTAAGAGAGGAAGGTTTTATGAATTTTACCGCCTATGAGTCAAAAACTCCCGGTCACCTCCATTTGTATATTCACAAAGGACACACTGAGTTGAGTGAAGGAAAAAGATTAGGTAGAATGTTATCTTTGAAATTATCACAGACGTTTCCCATAGAATGGAGGGTATTTCCAAATGATGAAATGCCCCCTGAATTTAACATCTTAGTAATACCCTATGAAGTCTATGCAAAGGAACGTGGATCTTCTTGGGCAAGGCATCTTTAAATACACATAAGGAGTAAAAAATGGAAGAGAAAAAAGAATTGAATGAAATTTTGCTAGGAGATAGCAATAACAACCAATCATCAAAAACAAAGAAATTATTCTTGGTGATTATCATAGCTATTGTAGTTATTTTGATATTACTTCTAATGGCTTGGAAAATGAAAAGTCAAGATCATCAAGAGCCAGCTTTAGCGGCGGATAATTCAATCCAAAAAATGGATACATTGCACAACGTCACAACTGGGAATGACCTGAATGATGATTTTGATAATATGCCTATTGATGATATGTCAAAATCTGATGAGGATAGTAAATTCGATAAGATTGTAAAAGATATCAAATCAAAACAACTAGCCAATGACAATCAAGCTGAAGATACACATTTCAGTCCACCCGTTCAAGATTCTACTGATGAAATGCTTCCTATTGATGCACAAAAAGATAAAAAATCATTAGGAGTATTGGACAATCCGACCACTGAAACCATAAAACCAATGCCAAAAAATGATAAAACTGTCCCAGCAATAAAACCAACTACAAAGCTAACTACAACAAAGACTGTTCCTAAGACAAAAAAAGAAGTTAAACCAGCAAAAGAAGCTCACACAGTCAAAAATGGTTCTAACGCCACTCCTGGTTATTATTTACAAGTAGGTGTTTTTAACAAAACTCCTAATAAAGTATTTATGGATAAGATCAAGAAATATAGCTATCGCACTCAAACTTCAATATTAAATGGTGAAATGGTTACAAAATATTTGATCGGACCTTATAAATCCAAAGCTGAAGCACATAAAAATATGACTGACATCACGACTAATATCACAAAGCCTGTTCACGTTCAAGTCAAATAATCACTAGAGATTCCCCTCTGCTATCTAAAAGAGAAAAAACAGTGGGGGATTTCAGTTGTATGAATTTCAATATACAATTTCGATATATGGCAATCCTTGCTTTTAAAGATTTTTTTATCTCTGTATTCATCGACTTTAATAAAAACATCATAGATATAATTCAAAAAATAAGATCAAATATTTAATATATAAGTATTTTGCTTTAAAGTTAAGCCGATAGAAATAAAGATATGTTTGATGCCCTTCCATTATTTTATTTGAAGTCTTAAAGGAGATAAAAAAGATGGTTATTAACTGCTTATAAAGATTATCCAAGCCAGCCTATGAGCATCAGCGATGGTTTTCATTTACAACTTCAGCACGAGTCGTTGCAAAACAATCTTCCTCCTAATAATGTCATATAACAACTAAAGATCAAAACAAACCCCTAGAAACTATCAATGATTTTGGAATTAACTATCCTGAGTACTATCATAAAGGCAAAGAAGCTATCAATAAGCTTTTAGAAACTAAAAGCGGACAGGTACAAGGAGCTTTCCATAAAGAAGGCTTAGGAGATATTGATTTGGTATGGGGTAATGAGAAAATGGGATTAGCCCATAGAGTAGATAAACACCCTGAAGTGATAGATAAGATTCCTGAGATTATAGAGAAAGGGAAGATAGTAACAAAACAAGCAGGAATACATACCGTTGTAAAAGATAATTATAAAATAGGGCTATCTAAAGGATTTCATAATAAGGGTGAGAATCATTGGATATTAACAGCATATGAAGATATAAGAGGCAAGGATAAGACGTTCGACTCTACCCTTGATACTTTAGAGAAGACTCTCTCTAAAACCTCTGAAGATCTTCCCCGCAATAATGCCACAGAACAACTAAAAAATCAAGAACTTTTACAAACATACAAAGAACTACAAAAGAAATACCCCAATATTGATGAGACTTGCCTCTATTTGTTTATAGAGATTATAAAAAACATCAAGCAAAGCTAAATGAAGATGATGCGTATGATGCACTCAAAAAACAATACCAAAGCATCTTAGATACTAAAACCTTTGAAGGTAAAAAACTAAAAAAGCAAGGAATACAAAAATTAAAATACGCCATAAAAATGCTTGATGACCCGCAAGTAGAGAAATTTGTTAAGTCTATGAATGAAGATATTAGTAGAATACCAAATGAACGTTATATCAATTATAGTCTATAAGACATTGATTATAAAAAATCTTTGGCATATATTCGAAAAATATGAAAGAAACTAGACAAAATTCAATCCAAAAATAAAACAATAAAACATTCCTAGAATGATCTAAAAGTATATTTTTATAAAAATTATATTAAATTTATAAAAGATTCAAAATTCAGAAACAAGCAGATAAGAAAAAATCTTAGAATTATTGACATATCATGCCTAATGTTTATAATGATGGGAATATTTCTCCTATGCCTTCAAGAGCAATATGAGTGCAAAATTTTTATTCAGACACACTCCTTGAAAAACAAAAGCAAATATTAAAATATTTACAGTTAATTTACTAAAAATAACTTTGTTTTATTTGCTAATACAGCATTACACCACAATTTGGACATGAAATCTCTGTAGATTTTGATTTTTTTAGAAGCAATCTATATAGAACAGGACGATAAAACAATGTTGCTAAAAAATGAGTGATTCATTTTATGGCGAGAGGGCGGAAGAATCGAACTCCCCAGCACCTAGACACCTAGACACTCTATGGGTTTGAAGCCCAAGGCATACACCAGTTATACTTGCCCCCCATCTTCAAAAAGTTTTATAGCCTTTTAAAGGTGAATATCATATAATCATATTGATTTGAGATCACTTAAAAAGGATTCTTTTGAGAGAATTACTGTCCAAACTTCCAAAAATAGATAGGATCCTCAAAGAAAAAGTATTTGCTCATCACAATATCACATTGCTCAAAAAAATCATTCAAACCTACATAGAAATGCTTCGTCAAAATGCTCTAAGAGGCATGGCATGTCCAGATTATGAAATTATCGTGAATGAAATATCAAATATTTATCGAAAAACCCTCTCACCAACTTTAACTCCACTCATAAATGCAACAGGGGTGATCACACAAACAAATCTGGGCAGGAGTATTTTTTCACCTGATTTGATAAAAGAAATCACTCCCCTACTCTGTGAATACAATAACTTAGAATACAACCTAGAAAAAGGAGAACGAGGGGAACGGTATCAACATATCTCTGTGCTGATTTCTGCTCTTTTTGATTGTGAAGATTCTATCGTGGTCAATAATAATGCAAGTGCAGTTTTGCTCATCATCAATACTTTTGCTAAAGACAAAGAAGTTATCATATCACGAGGAGAGCTAGTAGAAATCGGGGGAAGCTTTCGCATACCTGAAGTTATTACCTCAGCAGGGGGAATACTCAAAGAAGTTGGGAGCACAAATAAAACTCACTTAAATGATTATACAAATGCTATTTCGCAAGAAAGCACGATGGTTGCAAAAATTCATCAGAGTAATTTTAAACAGATTGGTTTCACCGAGCAAGTGCCATATGAGGATATCATAAAACTAGCTAAAAAAAATAATCTTATTGATTATTATGATGTTGGTAGTGGTTATATTGAAGGCATCAATACAAGATCTGAACCTTCTTTGATTGATATTGCAAAAAATAAACCTAGCCTAGTAAGTTTTAGTGGTGACAAACTTTTAGGAGGCCCTCAAGCAGGTATTATATTTGGTAAAAAGAATTTGATTGATAAACTCAAAAAAAATCACCTTTTAAGAGCCCTACGTGTCGATAAATTCACAATATTCGCACTTCAGGCCACTCTTAGAGCGTATTTAGAACAAAATACAAAAACTATCCCCACCATAGCTATGTTCAATCAATCCCAAGAAGAACTCTTGAAAAAATCTCAATCCTTATTGACCCTGCTCACAAAAATTTCAAACCTTCGATGTGAAATCACTCCATTATCTTCAAAAGCAGGTGCAGGAAGTTTGCCTCAAGAGGATTTTCCCTCCTATGGTATTGCCCTATATCATAGTAAAATAAAAACACAAATCCTAAATGAAAAAATTCGTCAAAGAGGTCTCATAGCCAGAATTCAGAGTGAAAAAATTCTCCTAGATATGCGTTGCCTCTCCCCTACAAAATTCTCGCAAATCTATGATATTTTCCTACAAATTGATATCGAAGATGCAAAATAATCTTATCGTTGGCCTATCTGGGCACATTGATCATGGTAAAACAAGTCTTATAAAAGCTCTCAACGGTTTTGATGGGGATCAAAGAGAAGATGAAAAACAAAGAGGCATCACATTAGATATTAGTTTTTCTAACCTAAAACTCCCCCCAACACCCTCTATACCAAATGGTAAAAATATCTCTTTCGTGGATGTTCCAGGACATGAAAAGCTTATCAAAAATATGATTGCAGGGGCTTTTGGAATTGATATTCTTCTTCTTGTGGTTTCTTGTGATGATGGTGTGATGCCTCAAACCCTAGAACATTTACAAATCGCAGACATATTAGGTGTAAAAGAAGCTATCTGCATCATTACCAAAATAGACTTATTTCCACCAAATGAAGAATTCAAAGATCTAAAAAAACAAATTAATGAAATATTTTCCAAACTCAGGAACACAAAGCTTAATAATATTTCGACATTTAGTATTTTTAACAAAAGCACTCATCAACATCTTTTGAACCTATTACTAAACGCACAAACACCTAAAAAAGAGGATATATCACTCTTTCGATATTACATTGATAGAACTTTTAGTCTTAGTGGGCAAGGAACAATCACAACAGGAACAATTATAAGTGGAAATATAAAAAAAGAAGAAAAAATATACATTTGCGAACTCAATACAGAAACAAGTATTAAAACAATCAAAAATCATACTACAGAGATACAAGAGGCACAGATGGGTCAAAGAATCGCTTTAAATCTGCGTTCTGTTCATCCATCTGACTTAAAAAGAGGATATTTGTTAAGTAAAAAAGGCTATTTGCGGGGTTTTGATGAATTTGATGTGGTCATATACCCACTTGGAGAGATAAAATCCTTTCACAATAATAGTGTGCAATTTTTCATTGGATCAAAAAAATGTAATGCAAAAATCTATCTATTAAGAACCCCTGAAGAATCTCAAAATCATTGTTTTGCTACAATCAAAACCGATGAAAAGATCTTTGGTATTTTTGGCGAAAAGTTTGTCTTGAGAAATTCTCAAAGCAGTATTGGTGGGGGAGAAATTCTCTGCCCTATAACAGATCCAATGAAAAAAAAGCAAAAACTCATTTATCTTGATAGTGTCTTTAAAAAAGACTTTGCAAAAGCTTTTATAATCTGCTCTTATATTCATAAAAGAGGATTTGGTCTTATTAGCAGTACTCAACGCTTCAACCTCTCGCATATTCAAGCATTAAAAATAGCAAAAACACTCCCAGAGGTGTTTGTGGATGAAAAAAATCTCATCATCTACCATCTAGAAACATTCAAAATAATCAAAGAAGAAATATTGAAAATTTTCATCAAAAATAAAAATGCACTCCTATCTGCTTCTAGTGTAAATATAAAACTGAAATGGGCTTCTTTGGTATTCATACAAAGTGCTTTAGATTCACTATTAGAAGAAGAAAAAATTCACAAAAAAGAGGGATTTTATTTATCTAAACAAAACAATATCAAAAATATTTCACAATACCTACAAGAAATACTTTATGATAAAATATCTTCACAAGGATTCTCTCCAGCAGCTCCCTATGATATTTACGAGGAGCTTGATATTGATAGAAAAAGTGGGGATAATGCCCTCAAGACACTCACCAAAGCTCAAAAAATTATTCGTCTTCAACACAATCTTTTCATAGCTACAGATACTTTGATTAGCATTCAAAAAACTTTGCGTGAGCTTATAAAAGAAAATGGTTATGTAGATATTTTCATTCTAAAGCAAAAACTCCCCTTGAGTCGAAAATATCTCATAGCATATCTAGATCATCTAGATAATTTTGAAGATATTATCAACACAGATGGCAAACGCACCTTCAAATACAAAGGTGAAAAATGAGACTAGATTTTTTACAAAACTACCCCCTCAATACCAAAGCCAACCAAATATTGCTTGATTGTACATATCCCAATCTCTCCCCTATGATTCCCCAAGAAAATACACATCTTAAAGAAAAATCAGAAGAACTCGCTAAAATCTTTGGGGGGGATTATGCATATCCTTTTGGTTTTGGTTTTTCTGATTGGTTTGCGTTGTTATCACAGATATCAAAATCTTATCAAATTGCATATGCTATTTCCAACCATCAGCAGGCCAATGAAGCTATCAAACATCTTCAAAATAAAACTTGCAAACTCACCATAAACTTTCAAAGTGGTGTATTGGAAATGACTTCTATCAAAGAAGCCCTCACTCAGAAATGTAATTGTTTTATCATTCCTTTTGTAAATCAAGATTTACTCACCATCAATAACATCATCGAAATCCAAAAACTACTCAAAAACGAATTAAAAGATTTTATCCTCATTGTTGATATATCTTATGCTCAAAGTTGCAAAATTCCTATCCCCAACATAATAGATGAGAATACCATTTTCTTACTCAATTCCGAATCAGTTGGTGTATTGAGAGGAAATGGAGTTATCATCACAAAGGATTTTTTTGCTTCCAATTTACTCTGTCCCACTCTAGGTAATATTAGAGTTTTTGATGCATTATCACACGCCATCAAAACCCCACCTATCGTTCCAGGAAAAGACACAAAAAATATATTTTATAAAAAACTCAAATCTATATTAAAAGAAAATTTATCTTTATTTGCACCACTCCAGAATACTCTTCCAAATACTCTTCCATTAAGATTTAGATCCATAAAAGCAAGACTATTGCTCCAAGCACTCCTAATAGAGGGAGTTTATGCCATCAATGGTCAAGAATGTTTATTTGGATTTTTTAAACCTTCATTTGTGCTTCAACAAATGGGTTATGATGAAACACAATCACGAGAACTTGTGAGTGTGAGTTATTCAGAAATTCAAGATCTTGATAAACTTAGTGAGATTTTAAGCCGATGCTATCTGCATATTCGATCAATTAAAATGTGAGTTTATTTACTCAAGATTCCATTTTTATAGAGTTTATAAAATTCTTTTGCACTCCTGCCGCTACGATTTCCTTTCATTCCTGCATAATTTAGAGATAACTGCTTGATGCTTCTGAACTCATCTTCGCTCTCACATAAACTTCGCACAATATCTAAATATTGTTCACTCCCAAGAGCATACACACCCATAGATAAACCAAAACGATCACTTAAAGAAATAATTTCATCATAAACATCACTTTGATGGATTTCCTGCACTTCTTGAGCTTCAGAAATAAGGTGTCTTCTATTGGAAGTAGCATACATTAGAATATTTTTTGGAGTTTTCTCTAACGATCCTTCTAGGACACTTTTTAAAGACTTGTAACTTGTATCTCCAGCATCAAAAGACAAATCATCACAATAAATAATAAACAAAAACTCACTCTCTCTAAGACTATCTATCAGAAATGGCAATACCCAAATATCTATCTTTTCTATCTCGATCACTCTCAGATTTGAATAACGAAAAAGAAAAGAAGATAAAACACCTTTAACAATAGAGCTTTTCCCACATCCTCTTGCACCCCATAGCAAAACATTTGAAGCTGGTTTTCCCTCACAAAATGCGGAGGTATTTTTTTCTAAGTTAGAAATTTCCTGATCTAAGCCTAAAATTCCTTTTGTATCAAGTCTATCAAAATCTTTGATAAGATGAAAATACCCGCCATTATAGTTGCGAAAAATACAGGCTTTTGCTTGCTGCCAATTGTATTGAAGATTTATCTCTTGAGCTATATTCACTTTTTATTTCCTTGATGATAAATATTCTTCATAACTTCCTTTAAAATCAACGATTTTAGCTCCATCATCAGAAGGAATCAATTCAATAATACGATTAGCATATGCATCAATAAGTTCTCTATCATGGCTCACACAAATCACACACCCACTAAATTTATAAAGTGCCTCACCCAAAGCAATGATAGACTCCAAATCCAAGTGATTAGTAGGTTCATCTAAAATCAAAAAATTTCCCCCCTCTAGCATTATCCTCGATAAAACCATTCGATGTTTTTCCCCACCACTAAGTGCGTCAATACTTTTCTCTTGTTCTTCTCCGCTAAATAACATCCTACCTAAGCTTGTGCGTATTTCAGAGGAATCCATTTTTTTGTCAAAACCTCTGAGCCATTCATAAAGGGTTTCTTTGCCTCCAATCTCTTCACTAACATTTTGTGGAAAATATCCCTTTTGAGTCGTAGCCCCCCATTTTACGATTCCAGTATCAGGCTTTAATTCCTCCATCAAGATTTTACAAAGTGTGCTTTTACCCACACCGTTTCCACCAATGAGTGCAATTTTATCTCCAGGCAAAATTTTTAAACTTACATTTTGTAAAACCTTCTTATCGCCATAATTTTTCGATATTCCTTCGCATTCTAAAGCTTCATTCCCGATAGCTCTTTTAGGTTTAAAAACAATGCTTGGATCACGTCTACTTGAAACAGCCAAACTCTCAATATTGAGTTTTTCAAGTTGTTTTTGTCTAGAAGTCGCTTGTTTTGCCTTACTTGCATTAGCAGAAAATCTTGCGATAAAAGATTCCAACTCTTCTTTTTCCTTGAGTTTTTTGTTACGCTCAGCCTCTTGCTGTTTGCTAATAAGCGTAGAAGCAATATACCAATCATCATAGTTACCGCTAAATTCACGTACAGTATGAAAATCCATATCCAAAATATTCGTGCAAACAGCATTTAAGAAATGTCTGTCGTGACTGATTACAACCATTGTTCCTTCATGGCGTTTGAGATTTTCTTCTAGCCAAGTAATAGAGTGAAGATCAAGATTGTTGGTGGGCTCATCTAAAAGCAAAATATCAGGCTTAGGAAAAAGCACCTGTGCTAATAAGATCTTAAACTTATCTCCACCTGTAAGTGTTTTCATAGGTTCATTATGGATATTTGCAGGAAATCCCAAATCTTCTAGAATTTTTTCTATCACAACCTCGTATTCATACATCGGATCTTCTTCTGCACAGATAATCTCAAGCTCTCCAAGTCGTGCATTGATTTTATCGTCATTAAGATCCCCGTTCATATAGAGGTTTTCTTTTTCTTTGCTGGCTTGATAAAGCCTTTTATTACCTATAAGTACAGCATCTTTTAAGCTAAGTTCCTCATAAGCATACTGATCTTGTCCTAATACCCCTAAACGTAGTCCTTGCTCAATGATTATCTCCCCACTACTGGCTTCATTTTGACCACTTAATATTTTCAAAAATGTACTTTTTCCCGCACCATTTGCCCCAATAAGACCATAACGTTTATTTTTGTCTAGTTTGATATTCACATTTTCAAACAGTTTTTTTGTTGCATAACGCATTGTGAGGTTGATTGTCTGTAACATCAATGTGTCCTTTATGTGTATTAAATTCAAAATCAAATTCTACCAAAACAAATATCAAAAAACTTCAGTCCATAATAAAGATGAAAACACAATGATTCCGCATTCGTTAAAATAAATCATTACCATATGAGAAAATAATCATCTCAGCAAAATCTAAGCAAATAAAATTTAGCATTTTGCCAGATAATCAAACAAACAACCACTAAGGATATAGCTATGCAACCCTCCACAAAAAGGGTCTTATACAGAAAAAGACGCTATTTAGTTTATTTCATCATCACGATCATCGCAATATCTCTACCTTTCATAAAAATCAACGGTAATCATATATTTTTATTATCATTTGACCATATGGAATTACATCTTTTAGGCACAGCATTTAACGTTCAACAACTTTACTTAATGCCTTTATTGTTAATTATTTTATTTGTAGGTGTGTTTTTTATGACCACACTAGGAGGAAGGATTTGGTGTGGCTGGAGTTGCCCACAAACAATATTTCGTGTGATATATCGAGATTTTATAGAAACCACCTTGCTAGGTTTGCGTAAAAAAATATCCAACAAGCAGGAAAAGCCAAAATACACCATTTTTTCTAATGACATCAAAAAACTAATCGCCATTATCCTTTTTAGTATCATTGCTCTAATGGCTTCGGCAGTATTTTTATTTTATTTTGTACCTCCTGAAGAATTTTTTCCTTCATTGTTGGATCCTTTTGATCATATGATATTGATAACTTTTTGGCTATGTATTGCTGGGTTTTTGATCTTTGATATTATTTTTATCGCTGAAAACTTTTGTATATATATTTGTCCTTACGCGAGGGTTCAATCTGTATTGTATGATAATGATACCATTATGGCAATATATGATTCATCTAGAGGTGGTATTGTCTATGACAAAGAAGGAGAAAAAATCCCTCAAGCTCCAAAAAAACGAGATCTAGAGGCTGAATGCACTAATTGTGAAAAATGTGTTCGCGTATGCCCTACCCACATAGATATAAGAAAAGGTATGCAATTAGAATGCATCAATTGTCTTGAATGTGTTGATGCATGTACTGATGTGATGGGAAAGCTCAATCGACCTTCGCTTGTTCAATGGAGTTCTCCAAACTCTCTACAGACAAAGGCAAAAGTCCGATATTTTAGAGCTAAAACCATCGCTTATATTGTAGTTCTTGCTATCGTATTTGGTGTTATGATAGCAATGTGGGGCAAAAAAGAACAAATGCTATTGAATATCACCCGATCTAGCGAACTTTATAAAATTAGAAATATTAATACTATCGATAATGAGTATGTATTTTTATTTCAAAACACAGATAAAAAAGATCATTCTTATGGCTTTGAGATCCTAAACAATGATGATCTATTCATCAAACAACCCACTAACGACATACGTGTAAAAGCAGGAGGGAAATCAAAACAAATCGTCATCATCAGAACCAAAAAAACACTAGGAGATAACAGCTCGAAAGATTCTTTCACACCTATCACAATACAGGCTTATGCCATTGATGAACCTACCATTAGTGTAAAACGAAAGAGTTTTTTTGTGTATCCAGAAAAAGATATTCTAGAAAACTATCACAAATAACTTCATAAACTTCTTGTTTTAAGTTTTTCCACAGGAAGTTTTGTGAGTAATATTTTCGCATTGTTTAAAAAAATTAATCTACTTGATTAGATTTTTTAATAAAATTGTTACTAGAATTGTAGTATAATCAGTAGATAAACAACAGAAAAAGTATGAAACATAACCCATTATATGGAAGGTCTGAATGTTAGAGGGTATTTCGAAAATAAAAAAATATATTTTTATCTCTATCTTCTTCAGTACTGTAGCATTGCCCGCATATTCAGCTGATATTGATCTTTATGCTAGCCAAATACGTTCAAACACTTCATCCAAATACGACTGGCGTAATGCCGCAAATTACTTTTGGTCAAGCTCTGCTATTAATAAAGACATATCTACCTCGTATGGAAATTCAGACACACTCTATCTCTCTGGACTCTTTAATTATGCTGGTGGTGATGGTGGTAACAAAATCTCTATCACAGCATCAAACTCAACAATACAAATTGGAAAAAACTCTGGTAATAGTTTTACAAACTATTACGGTGGTGGCACAACTATAGTGAATTTCAAAGCAAGAAATATCATCATTGGAAATAATCTTGATTTGGGAAATAAGATTGGATCTGGAGCAGGAGGAACGGGTAATGTCGTTATGACTCTTGAAGGAATTGTTGGAATCACTGGAGCTGGAACAATTGCCTTAAGAAAGGCTTCTACACTGACCTTAAAGGGTGGATCTATCCAAACAAGTGGTCATATTTATCTATATGATGGCTCCAAGCTAATTTTAAATGGCAGTTCTTCTGAGATAAAGAACACCGTTGATATTACAGGCAACTCAAGCTTTGATTTTAGTGGAATCTCAGGAAGCACAAACATTAGTGGAATGTATTTAGATGCCACTGGAAGCTTAAAGGGCAATAATATCTCTATCGGGACGCTCAATCTTTATGAAAAAGCCACTATGAATGCAATAGGTGTGGATGGTAATATCAACATAGATACTTTCACCACTTCAAGATCAGCCCTACTCTCAAACGCTACAGCAAAGGTGGATACACATGCAAGTGTGACAGTCGGAAATATTGATCTCACTAACTATGGAGGTGGTAGACAAGCATTTATAGACACTCATGGCTTTGGCGATATTACCCTCACAGGAAATCTAAAGGTAAATGGATCTATTGCAGGAATTGGCCTAGCTGGATCCACAGCAACATTTAAACTCAACGGCAAAAATATCACGCTACAATCAGATGTTTTACTTGGATACTATAGTGAGCTTATCGTTTCAGGTATAGGTAACTTTAATGCCCAAAAAATCAATGTCGGGAATGGATCAACTACTGGAAATACAACATTAAATTTTTCAGGTATTCAAGGACACACTACGATAAAGACACTAGAACTTGCTACTGCTAGTATTTATGGAGGTAATTTTGACATTGGAACAATTCTAGCCCATAAAGGAGCTTCCCGTTCAATTTTTTATAATAACATTGGAACTAGCACTATAGAAACCCTAAATCTTGATAGTGGAACATCAAATGTAGATAATACAACCTTAGAATTTAAAGGTGGTGGAACCTCACTTGATATTGACACAGCTAATCTGAACTCTTGGGCTGTTCTTGATGGCTCTAGCATCAATCAAATAAATATCAAAAATCTGATCTCCTCATATGCCACCATAAAAGCTAAAAATTTAACTATCAATAATGCAACCTTTTCTAACTCTCAGACCTTCTTGTATGCAAACACAACCACACAAAAAGATGGGAAAATAACGCTCAATAACGGAGCAAAACTATACATCAAAAGCGGAACAACATTTAACGCCGATACCCTAGATATGTATAACACCTCCGCCTTGTATGCTTCCAATACCAATGGTGGGGGGATGAGCGGGGATACAACTATCAATAAAATCATCTTTAATAACTCTGCTATCTATGCAAATAATTTATATACAAATAACATCACCGTGAAAAACAACGCAAGTGTATATCTATCCAAAGGATCTTATACCAATACAGGCGATCTGAATATAGATGATGGGACATTCTTGCAAATTCACGGGGGCAATTTCATTAACAATGGTGAAATAAACATATCCTTAGGGTCTGATTCAAGCAAGAATGCCAAAAATCTCATTGATGTCCTTGATGGTTCTTTTACATTTAATATGACAATGACCAGCCAAAATTCAAAAAATGAAAAAGGAGAGGATGTTCAAATACAAGTCCCAAAAGCTGCTATAAATGTGAATGTATCCTTAGCAGGACTGGTTGCAGGACAAACTTATAATATTATCAAAACTAGAGATGGGATTTGGTTTAGTGATGATAATGGCAAAATCTACAAAAGTGGAGAAAGTGGCTATGATGATTTTGTGAAACTTTTGCAAAATAGAATGTTTTTCAACACTCCTGATGGATCTTCTCTCGCACTTGATTACTCTATCAGTGATGATAAAAAAAGTATCGGTTTTAAATATGATACTGGAAAACATTATGTAAATGCAAGTCCTTATATTAAGCCTGGCACTTGGGTATTTGGAATCGGTTCTGGTGCTGCAGCGTTTGGCTCCATAGGTGGTATACCTGGAGCTAGTGGTTTAGCAAAAGACTACACTCTTGTTTTGCAAAAGCAAACTTGGACAAATGGCGTGAGTGGAAAAGCTGAAAATACAGTCTATTATATGAAGGATTTGAACTACAACAACTATGGTAGCACAAGTGCTACATTCACCGTAGATGCAAGGGGAAGTGATTTTGCACTAGGAAAAAATCAAGATGTTGGAGGCGAAGAAGGTATCGTTAATATTGGACCATACAATGCAAAATCCAATATGGTCATAAAAGCAGATAATATCTATCTAGGTGGAAGCATCACACTAGGTGATGGGGCATTAATATCTGGACATCTAGACCTTCAATCATCTGGTGATATCACAGGAGATAACAAAGCTTCAAGCATTAAAGTTCGAAATCATTCAAGCTTAAAGGCTTCTGGAAAAAGCTTTAAATATGCTGGAACAATTTATTTATGGGCCAATAAAACAGTTACTGATGAAGTAGGAATAGATCTAAGTGGGATAATAGGTCCCATAGAAATTGGCTCTATGGAAGCATATGCAGCTAGACCTAATAGCGTGGATAAGAATGCTGGTATCAAGATGAGTAATTTTAAAATCGGTTATTTGAAGATCGGTAATGGGAATGGGGGTAGCATTAACAACTACTATTCAGAATTCACCACAAATATCGGCACTTCAAGTATAGATACTCTCGAACTTATGGGTGGAGGTTCTGGATTAGATCAATCTGGATTAAAATTCAGTGCTGGAGGCGACACTCTAACTGTAGGAACTGCAAAAATTGGGAGTTGGTCGTTTTTAGATGCAAGCAAAATCACTGATTTTAATGTTACCAAGCTACTTGATCTTCCCTATGCCCCTAATATTACCTTTGCAGGTATTCATGGAGTGAACTTCAATAACCTCATATTAGGAGAAGGTGCGCAGATGAACTATGGAGGGAATACTGATCTAACCATCAATGGCAACTTCACACTCAAAAATAATGCATTCATCAATATCACTCCAAATGGTAAAACTCTAAACACCATTAACGTAAAAGGGAATGCGACTTTTTATTTTAATGATGATAAAACAGACTCATCAGGACACGCTAATCCTCTTATAAAAGTGAACAGCATTAAGGGTTTAAAACTCAATCAAAACTATATTTTATTCAAAGCTGGAGGGAGCATTACTTATATCTATATTAATGCAGAAGGCAAACAACTAAAATCCACTGATAGCAAAGAGGCTGCCAATACATTGTATAACGAAATGGCAGATCGAATAGGACTTTATGATGATAGCGATACAAGCAAACCTTCTAGGGCTGATGTAGAAATAAAAGCCAATGACAAGCAAATCTCTTTCAAAATTAACGAGATAGACAACTCCAATCCTTATGATCCTAATACCATAGAATACTGGCTATATAAAAGAGGTGGTATAGCTTGGATTAATGGTATAAACAATGTCGGTCCTGATGTTATGGGCTGGTTACAAGAATTGATGATAAATAAACACAATGGTCTTTGGGCAAAATCTAGAGTTTTTGATAATGATTTGGGTTATTTTTTACGCACAGCAAAACAACTCGAAAGCACAATGGGTCAGCTATCTTCTGTAAAACGTAAAAACAACTCCACAGATTCTGTGCGTCTGGCCACTGATGTTAATCGGACTAGCAGACTTGTGAAACTCTCAAACACTCAGGCAAATCTTCCAACATTTGCAGAACTTATCAGAAGTTTAGAAAATAAACATTTTGCTCTTAATGATAATAATATTGCTTCAGTGTATAAATTTGCCAATAGAAACACTTATAAAAACAACATATGGGCAACCGCAATTGGAGCAGCCAGTTTTGTAGAAGGTGGAAACAGCACCTTATATGGAATAAATGTAGGCTATGATAGATTCATTAGCAATCAGATTATAGGTGCCTATCTTGCCTATGCTCAAGGAAAATACAACGGTGATATTATAAGAAATCAATCTTACAATGCCAATGTAGGGCTTTACTATAGGGCTTATGCAGGTAATAATGAGTTCGATGTCTCTGTTAGTGGGACTTATGGCTATAATGAAGAAAATCTCTATTCTCAAGACATTATTCTTTCTCAGCTTGATCAAAACTATAATTACAACACCTTTACAGGCAATATAAATTTCAATTACGGCTATGTTTTTGCTCTTTCTAATAAATCTATCGTCCTCAAACCTCAAATCGGAATGAGTGGATATTTTATTTGTGCTGGTGGGAATTTGTTGTGCAATAAGCAAATCAAAGGAGAGGTTAACAATCCTGATGACTCTGATCTTGCTATCAATTCAAATGCGGATCAAAAATTCAATATTGCGCTGAATGTAGCATTGGAAACTAGGAAATATTTTAATGGAAATTCATATTGGTATTTTATTGCGGGAGTGAGTAGAGACGTATTCCTTTTAAGCAAAGGAGATCAAGAAGTCCGATTCGTGGGCAATAATACCCTCAGTTACAAAAAAGGCGATCAACTTAATACCTATGGCTCACTCACTGCTGGAGGAGAACTTGAACTCTTTAAAAGAATCTATGTCAATCTAGGTTTGGGTGCAAAAGCGGGCTTTGCATATAAAGACATCAATATTAATGGCAGTGTCGGTATGCGTTATGTCTTCTAGACTTTATTAGCTATAATTCCCCCTTTTAAATCTTTCTAGGTGCGTGTATGAAAAATTCAATCCCAAAATCTCGTTTATTAAATCGTCAAGATATTAAAACCCTTTCTCTCTCTTCTCTTGGTGGAACATTGGAATTTTATGATTTTATTATTTTTGTGTTTTTTGCACAAACCATTGCCCATTTATTTTATCCTGCAACACTAGATCCTTTTTTGAGCACCTTGAATACTTATGGAACATTTGCTGCAGGATACTTCGCTAGACCTTTAGGTGGCATAGTAATGGCACATCTTGGAGATAAAAATGGGCGTAAAAATATGTTTATGCTCTCTATTTTATTGATGGTAATCCCTACATTTTTGATGGGGATATTACCTACTTATGAAAGTATTGGATATTTTGCTCCTATTATTTTATTGCTTATTCGTATTTTTCAAGGAATTGCTATTGGTGGAGAACTTCCTGGTGCTTGGGTTTTTGTATGTGAACACACACATAAAAATCGCTTAGGTTTTTCTATTGGTGTTTTAACATCGTGCGTGGTAGGAGGAATTTTGCTAGGCTCTATCGTGGCTTTTTGTATCAATTTTATTTTTGATTCTAGAGAAATCACTCAATACGCTTGGAGAATTCCTTTTTTATTAGGAGGTCTCTTTGGAATCATATCAATTTTTCTCAGGCGTTATTTGCACGAAACGCCAATCTTTCAAGAAATGAAAAGAAGCGACTCACTCGTAAAAATCCCTATCAAAAAAGTCTTTCAAACTGCCAAGATAAATATTATGATCTCAATGCTCAGCACTTGGATACTCACTGGGTGTATTGTTGTACTCATACTCCTAGTTCCAAACATTATGAAATCTACTCTTAGCACACAAGAAACCCACATCATTTTAATTCAAATGTTGGCAATATTTAGTCTCATTATAGGATGCATATTATCTGGAGGTTTGGCCGATAAGATAGGAATTTCAAAAGCGTGTATTGTCTTTAGCTTTGCTTTTGCAATCACATCACTTATATTCTTCTATACGCTTTATCACTGCAATGATAATAAAAATATTTTTATGTGGTATGTGATTGTGGCATTTTTTGCAGGCGTGATGAATTTTACTCCATTAACAATGCTGTGTATCTTTCCACCTAATATTAGATTTAGCGGATTATCATTTTCCTATAACCTTGCATATGCAATTTTTGGGGGATTTGCTCCTATACTTGTGGTGAATCTGAATGCATATAACCCAATTTTAGTGGGCTATTATTTAGCATTTTTAGGAGTCATTGGTATATTTATAGGAATATTCATATATTTTTTTCAAAAATCTGAAGAAACTCGATGAAACCTATCTCTAAAAGCCTAAATAAAAATCAAACCAAAATAATGCTTCTCTCTTCACTTGGTGGAACATTGGAATTTTATGATTTTGTCATTTTTGTGTTTTTTGCTAGCATTATTTCTAAACTTTTTTATCCACCAGAAATGAGTGCCTTCTGGAGCTCGTTCAATACCTATGCGACCTTTGCAGTAGGATATTTTATTAGACCTTTAGGTGGCATAGTAATGGCACATCTTGGAGATAAAAATGGGCGTAAAAATATGTTTATGCTCTCTATTTTATTGATGGTAATCCCTACATTTTTGATGGGGATATTACCTACTTATGAGAGTATTGGATATTTTGCTCCTATTATTTTATTGCTTATTCGTATTTTTCAAGGAATTGCTATTGGTGGAGAACTTCCTGGTGCTTGGGTTTTTGTATGTGAACACACACATAAAAATCGCTTAGGTTTTTCTATTGGTGTTTTAACATCTTCTGTCACAGGTGGTATTTTACTAGGCTCTATTGCTTCAGTTGTGATTGATTTAATATTTGAAAACTCAGAGATTTTAGAATATGCTTGGAGAATTCCATTTCTTTTAGGAGGTATCTTTGGCATTATCTCGGTATTTTTACGTACCTTTTTAGAGGAAACCCCTGTCTTTGAGGAAATGAAAGCATCTCAAAAATTACTCCAAATTCCACTTCAAGAAGTGCTTTTAAATTCAAAAAAAGCTGTAATTATTTCAGGCCTGATGACCTGGATACTAACTGGATGTATCGTCATTTTAATTCTTTTAATGCCTAATTTTATCCATACCATCTTGAATAATACAAATCGTATTATCACGCATACTGAAGTGACCTTCATTCAAATGGGAGCCATATTTACACTTGGAATTGGATGTTTGTTGATTGGTTTTTTGAGGGATATCTTTGGTTCTGTAAATATTTTAAAAGTTTTTTCACTTGGTTTTATCGTTTCTTCTTTGGCATTTTTTTATGTTCTAAATTCTGATTTTTCTATTGGCATTGTAGGAATGTGGTATTTGATAGCTGGATTTTTTGCCTCTATGGTGAATTTCACTCCGCTTGTGATGGTAAGTATCTTTCCTGCAAATATCAGATTCAGTGGATTGTCATTTTCTTATAATATTGCTTATGCAATTTTTGGAGGTCTTTCACCCATTTTAATGGCAACCATAGGAGTTTATGATCTGATGTTTATCGGTTATTACCTAGCATTTTTGGGTCTAATAGGATTTGGAATGAGTTTTTATTTAAAATCAAAAAACTTTGAATGATTACAATATTTTATTTCTGTGATAAAATGCGAGGGTAAAAATAATATCAAGAAGGGAATATGAGGATTACAGTTTTTGGTGGTGGGGCTTGGGGAAGAGCTTTAGCCTTTGCTTTTGCTCAAAATAATGAAGTATCTATAGTATCTAGGAGAGATATATCTAAAGCCCTTGTAGATGCAAATGAGGCTTTAAAAAAAAATAATCTCCCTCCTATTATTCAGACTCAAACAAAAAATGCCTTAGATTCTGAATATTTTGTGATCACTATAACAACCTCAGCGCTCAAAGATTGGTTTAAATCTACTACTATCGCAAAAAATGCAAAAGTCTTGATCGCTTCAAAAGGCATAGAAGAAGATACAGGAGATTTTGTAAGCGATATTGCAAAAAAATTCATAGATGAAAATAATCTTTGTTCTCTAGCTGGTCCTAGTTTTGCTAAAGAAGTATCCTTAGCACTTCCGTGTGCATTAGCGATTCATTCTTCTAACGCCTCTGTTGCACAAGAATTCGCAGACTTAATGCCTAGTTTTATTAAACCCTATGTAAAAGATGATGTCAGAGGCGGGGAAATAGCAGGAGCATATAAAAATGTCATTGCTATAGCTGGTGGGATTTGCGATGGGCTAGTTCTAGGGCAAAATGCTAAAGCTTCCTTGCTATCTAGGGGATTGGTAGAAATGTCGCGTTTTGGTGAATTTTTTGGAGGAAAAATGCAGACGTTTTTAGGACTCTCTGGTGCGGGGGATTTATTTTTGAGTGCAAACTCTATACTATCAAGAAATTATCGTGTGGGATTAGGACTGGCACAAAATAAAACCATTGATGAAATATTGCTTGAACTTGGAGAAGTTGCCGAAGGCGTAAAAACTGCCAAAGCTATCACTCAAATCTCACAAAGAAATAATATTTATTCTCCCATTGCTACAGAAGTTCAAGAAATTATAAAGGGTAAAAATCCCAAAGAAAGCATGAATGATCTAATGAAGAGATAACCCTATCAATATAAAGGATTTTTATGAAGAAAGACCAAAATAGTTTTTCAGATATTTTACTCAAACTCCAAAATTTTTGGAAAGAACAAGGTTGTCTCATCGTTCAGCCTTATGATATCCCTGCAGGAGCGGGAACGTTTCACCCTGCGACCTTACTCAAAAGTCTAGAAAGCAAGCCTTGGAGTGTTGCTTATGTGGCTCCCTCTAGACGTCCAACAGATGGCAGATATGGCGAAAATCCAAACAGATTAGGAAGTTATTATCAATTCCAAGTTCTCATAAAGCCTAGCCCAGAGAATATTCAAGAGCTGTATCTTAAAAGTCTTGAAACACTAGGTATCAATAGATTAGAACACGATATTCGGTTTGTAGAAGATAACTGGGAGTCCCCTACTCTTGGCGCTTGGGGGCTTGGATGGGAAATATGGTTAGATGGAATGGAGGTAACTCAATTCACATATTTCCAGCAAGTTGGGGGAATTGCTTGTGATCCTGTAGCGGTCGAGATTACCTATGGAGTGGAAAGATTAGCAATGTATATTCAAAATGTAGAATCTATATTTGATATTATCTGGACACACAAACAAGATGGATCTAGCGTTAAATATGCTGATGTGCATTTAGAAAGTGAATATGAATTCAGTAAATATCATTTTGAGATTGCAGATACTCAAATGCTTTTTGAAATGTTTGAAAAATTTCAAAACGAAGCCAAAAGATGTCTTGAAGCTGATATTCCGCTACCTGCATATGATTTCACGATGCTAAGTTCTCATTTTTTTAATATTCTAGATTCCAGAAAAGCCATTTCTATCACTGAAAGACAAAACTATATCCTTAAGATACGAGAACTCGCTAAAGGCTGTGCTACTTTATATAAAGATCAAGAAGCACAACGAGAAGATAGGCTCAAGAACCGCATATGAAAGTCTATGAAATCTATGAATTTTTGAACACACTATCACCATTTTCACTCCAAGAGAGCTGGGATAATAGTGGATTGAATTTGGGAAGCAAGGAATCTACAGTATCTAAAATCTATGCCTGTTTGGAAATTAGCGAAGCTATAGCAGAAGAAATCGATCCTGAAAGTCTGGTTATTTCTCATCATCCATTGATATTTAAATCATTGAAAAACTTCATATGGGATACCTATCCTGCTAATATTGCTAAAATCTTGATACAAAAAAACTGCTCAATCATCTCAATGCATACAAACTTTGATACCACGCATTTAAATCCATATTTTGCAAAAAAGATCTTAGGGTTTGATAAACTCACTCCAGATGGTATTGCACTCAAAGGAATGATTGAACCTACAAAATTTGCTTCTTTGGTTGAATCTGTGTGTAGATCTTTAGGAATCAAAAATCTAAGATACACGCAAAGTTCAGAGAATATAAACTCTATTGCTGTGATCTGTGGGGCAGGAAGTTCCTATCTTTATTCTGATAGCCTTAAACCAGATTCTTGCCTCATCACAGGGGATATCAAATATCACGATGCGATGATTGCAAAGTCTCTAAAAATCAGTCTCATTGAGATAGAACACTACTTGAGTGAAAGATTTTTTCCAGAAATTATCAAATCTATTTTGAAAACTAAGGGTTATGAGGCTATAATTAAAGATTGTAAAAATCCATTCACCTATTTAGAAGGACAAAAATATGAACAAACATCTTGAGCAACTTATTGAAATATCAAATCTTGATAAAGATATTGATGCATTAGAACCAAAGATAGAGCTCAAAAGAAGCGAACTTGACAAAACAATCCGCTCTAAAGAATCTAAAAATCTTGAGTTCATGCAGCTTGAAGAAGCAAAAAAAGATCTCCAACTTCAAATTTCAAGAAATGAACAAGTCTTAAAAGACATCAATGTTAAACTTGAAGGAATTCATAGAAAAATCTCAGAAGTTCGCTCTGAAAGAGAACTAAAGGCTTTGAATGTAGAAGAAGAGATCGCCAAAGAGCAATGCACCCAAGCAAACATAGAAATAGAAAGATTGGATAAAGAGCTTGATCACAAAACAGATCTTCAAAAATCCCTCCAATCAGAAATTAATGAGCTTGATAAGATGGTTAAAAGTCTTGAAGGCAAAGTCAATGAAGACATCCAGGTCATAAAAGATGAACAGCAAAAAATCTTCTCTCAAAAACAAAAACTCATTGTGAAAATGGATCAGAAACTCATCGGATTTTATGAAAAAGTTCGCAAATGGGCAAAAAATTCAAGTGTTGTCCCAGTAAGAAAACAAGCCTGTGGAGGATGCTTTATTAGAATTAATGATAGAGTATATACTGAAATTATTCAAAGTAATGACATCATCACTTGCCCACATTGCGGAAGGATTCTATATATCGAAGAAACAAAATAAAGTATCTTGATGTTTGGTTTGATATATTATCTAGTCAGCTTGTTGGTATATATCATTTCCACTCCTTTTTTGATACTCACTTCTTTGAGAGAAAAATACAAATATTCGATTCCTCAAAGGTTTTTTTTGAGAGATTTCTCTTTGTCCTTCTCTCCTTATTTTTGGTTTCACGCCTGTTCTTATGGTGAGATAAAATCCTTAGAATCTATCATTGAAGCAATGCCAAAAAAACCTATCTTAATAACAACTATTACTCAAACAGGCTTTGATTTAGCAAAAAAAACTTATGCAAAACAAAATCATATCCAGGTTAAATTCCTTCCTTTTGAAGTCTTTATTCCGTTTTGGAAACATAAATTAAAATCCCTTCAAACTCTAGTCATCACAGAGGCAGAACTCTGGTATATGGTTTTTAAAATCACCAAAAATATTGGAGCAAAAACAATGCTTATCAACTCTCGTATATCTGAGCGTTCATTTCCTAAATACAAGAGATTTGGTTGGTTTTATAAAAAAATTTTTGAGCAAATAGATGAAATTCTTGCGCAAAACCATGAGGATGTTAAAAAGATCAAGGATTTAGGCGGGAAACAAGTAGAAATTTTTGGAAATCTAAAACTCTTCAATACTCCAAAAATCACATCAAACTATCCCAAAAGCCTGAAGACAACATTCATTGCCTCAAGCACACACCCCAAAGAAGAAGAGTTGATTTTAAAGGCATTTCTAAAACTTAGAGATGATAACAATAACTGCTGGTTGATTCTAGTGCCAAGGCACCCAGAAAGATTTCAAGAAGTCCAAGAGATAGTACAAAAAATACTCATCAGTACATCTTATCAATTTAAGATATTTTCCAAAGAAGGAATAAACGAAAATTGTGATGTTTTACTTATTGATGCATTGGGCGAACTGAACAATCTATATAAAATATCAGATGTCACAATACTTGGCGGGAGTTTTGTAAAAATAGGGGGTCATAATCCACTTGAACCTGCATTTTTTCATAATAAACTCATTAGTGGTCCTTATATATTCAATCAAAATAGTCTTTTTGAGGCAATTGATGGATATAAGATAATCACACAAGAAGAACTTGTTCAAACCATGGTTCATTATGAAGATCTTCCAAATGCTTTTATTAAAGATAAAAATAGTAAATTAAATCACCTCATAACCTCTATCACACAAACTACTCAAGGATAATATATGGAAAAAGCCTACAAGCTCTTAAGCCTTCAAGAAAATATCTCTAATAAAAAAGCTAAAACCCTTATTGATAAAGGACTTGTAAGCTGTAATGGTAAAAAAATCACCATCGCACGCACAGAACTTCCCCCTCATTCAATCTTTCAGATCACAAAACTTCAAAAACCAAAAGTTATTTTTGAAGATGAAAATATTCTAGCTATCGATAAGCCGCCTTTTATTGAAAGCTATGAACTCGCTCAAATGTTTGAGGATTGGGTTTTGCTCCATCGCCTTGACAAAGAAACAAGTGGGGTTATTTTGCTTGTAAAAGATGGGTCAGCCTTTCATCTTCAAGCAAAAACAGCATTTAAAAACCAAAATGTTTATAAAGAATATTTGGCACTCGTTGAAGGAATAGTCGATGAAGAGTGTGAAATCAACAAACCCATACTCACAACCAAAACTACCTATGCTAAAAGCAAAATATCAAAAGATGGTCTCCCTGCATGTACAAAAATCAAACCTATCTCTATCATAGGAAAAAAAACATTATTGGAAGTGATAATCAAAACAGGACGTACGCACCAAATTCGGGTTCATCTAAAAAGTATCAATCATCCTATTGTGGGAGATAGTCTCTATGGAGGATTGGATGGAAAGAAATTGATGCTTCACGCCCATAAAATCTCATTATTGGGGTATGACTTTACCTCCCCTATTCCCGATGAATTCAAAAACCTATAGCCTAACCATCAATGCAAACTTTACTGATATTGATAAAATAATTTGTGCTTTGCCCTATATCTTTGGACAAGATAAAGAAATCTTAGATGATATTAGCTTGGTGCTCTTTGAAATTCTTTCAAATATCATAGAACATAGTATTTGTAGATATTCAAAGGATGATATTTTTTCTCATTCATTAAAAAATACAGATCAAAAAATATATTTGTATTTTTCATCTCAACATCACCCTATTATTTTGATAAACTATCCAAAAACAATCTATAGTCAAAAAAATATTAGCATTGGAAAAGGTAAAAAAATAATCAAATATCTTGCTCAGAGTTATTGCCATAAAATATTGGAGGAAGAAGTTTGGGAAAAAGTAATTTTTCAGAGGATAAAAAATGAAAATCACCATAAGTGAAGCTGAAAAAAATCAACCATTTTTGGCAATTGAGGGGAAAATTAAAACATATGAAGATTTTTTGGAATTTAAAAATAGTATTGAAGTTGTGCTTGAAAAAAATAAAAATAAATCAGCACTTTTTTTATTTTTTATAGATACCTATCCTATCAACTCCTATGCCATAGGTTACCTGATGAAACTCAAAGAAAATGATGGCATTGATCTTCAGCTATACACAAACAATATGAAAACTTTAAATCTCTTTAAATATCTAGAACTTGATAAAAAGTTTCAAATTATCATCAAACAGACTAAGGACAGATAATGTATAGTGCTTGGAATAATATTTACAGTATTTTCAATCCAGTTGCTTTTAAAATTTTTGGATTAGAAATTCATTGGTATGGAATCGCTTATGTCCTCTCGCTCTTGGTTTCTCTATATATTGCTAAAACATTCATTAAAAAAGATCCAAAGCGGTTCCCCATTTCAAATAAAAACTTGGAAAGTTTTTTTATTTGGGTAGAAATTGGGGTTATTCTAGGAGCAAGAGTGGGCTATATTTTTATTTATGAACCAAACTCTATGTATTATTTTCTACACCCCTGGCAGATATTCAATCCTTTTGACACGCAAGGAAATTTTGTAGGCATAAGAGGTATGAGCTATCATGGAGCATTGGTTGGATTTTTAATAGCTTCTATCGCCTTTGCTTATAGAAAAAAACAAAACTTTTTACTCTACATGGATTTAGTGGCAATCAGCATACCGCTAGGATATGTATTTGGTCGTATTGGAAATTTTCTAAATCAAGAGCTTTATGGACGAGTCATTCCTTCTGGGAGTATTTGGGGAGAGAAGATCGGTATTCTTGTGGATGGAGAGCTAAGATATCCAAGCCAACTCATAGAGGCATTCTTAGAAGGGTTGATTGTTTTTGTTAGCGTATTGATAGCAAAAAAACTCCTAAAAACTCAAGGATTGCTCATTGTTGTGTATGCCATTACATATGGAATAATGCGTTTTATTGCAGAATTCTACAGAGAACCTGATCCGCAAATGGGGTATTATTTTGGAGATTTAAGTATGGGGCAGATTCTAAGCATTGTGATGATTTTTTTATCATTAGGGATACTAATTTACATAAAGAAGAATAAAAATGTCCAAAACTAAATCGTGGATATTTTTGATCATAGCTGTAATTGCAGAAGTTATAGCTACCACTTCACTCAAAATATCTCTAGGGGAAATATCGGGGTACTTTATAATGGGACTTTTCATCACAGTCTCTTATTATTTCATGGGACTTTGCATTCGTATTATTCCTGTGGGAGTCGCATATTCAATATGGGAAGCATTGGGTTTATGCCTCATTGCTATTATTGGTATTTTTGTATTTAAAGAAAAACTTAATCTTTATCAAACAATAGGTATCTTCCTTGCAATTATTGGCATCATACTCATCAATATAGGTCAAAAGGAATGAGTGCGTATCTAATATTTGTATTTCTAGCTGCACTCTCAGATATTTTAGCCAACCTCATTTTAAAAAAATCAGATGGATTCAAATATAAAATTTTAGGCATCATGTCAATTTTACTGGTTTTATGTGCCTTTGTTTTTCTCTCTTTTGCACTCAAAGAAATACCCTTAAGCATCGCTTATTCAATATGGGGAGCGATAGGAATTATCGGTACTGTTATTGGGGGATACGTCTGTTTTGGGGAAAAACTAAACACAATAGGCTACCTAGGTGTAGCCTGTGTTATTGCTTCTGTTGTTTTACTAACAAGTTTCTAGAAGCTACTTGACCTGTTGCCTAATGATAGATATATCTTTAAGATCACTTGGAATACAGTCCATTGAGACTATTTCTTTTAAACGATCTAAAGTGTATTTTTTATGATTAAACACAATAATAGATACCACATCTCCTCTCTTTAAAAATCTCTTTTTTGCAAGTTCTAAATAACGAGTGGCACCAATAGCGATGATAATTTTAGAAGGATAACAAGATTCCTTCAATACCGAAGGTAGATCTTCTAAAACAGTATGTTCTTTTTGTGAATTTAGCTTATCTTTTATCCAATCAATAAGCTTCTCATAAAAATAACTATAGCTTACAATCTGACTAGATTCGCCATATTCCTCAACCCTTCCATCAAATTTCAAAAAAGAAGCGATAGAATAATCATCACAAATCCCACCTCTAGAAAATTTATCAATGGGTATTTTCACTCCCACAGCTTTTGATCCATCAGAGAAGTTTTTTTTCTGAGAAAGTTTGGTTGCATTTTCATCATTTCTTACCGAAGAATCATTAAATGCCATAAAAAATCTTGGCACAACTTTAGTGACCTTATTATCTGAATATTCCAAATCGCATTCAAGACCGACTTCAGGTTCTGCTTGAACTTTAAAAGATTCATCTTTTGGCAAAATAATAGCTTCATTATTAATGCAATACCTACCCAAAGAACCTGCACTATGGGGAATATAAAAAGGAAAAATTCCCTTAGGAGCATCCTTGTCCTCTGATACAATATCAGCAAAGTCACTAGATTCACCCGCTTGTTCTAAATGATTGGCAAAGTTTCCTACAACTCCAAAGCCCAAATACTTTTCCATTGGTGCTCCTTTAAAATTTTGATTGAAAATAATACTCTAATTAAAACCAATATTTGATAAAAACTATAAACCTAAAGAGAAAAACCAAAAAAATAACCTATAATACGAATATAAATAAAACAATTAAGGAGAACTTATGACAGAGAGTGAACTGTATCAGTGGCTACAAAAGTACGGTATTAAAACCCCTTTTTATAAAGTTGTGGGAATGGATGAAGATATCAATGTTGATTTTTTTCCTGCGGTATTAAAAATTCAATCTCCAAAAGTAGTTCATAAAAGCGATGTTGGCGGTGTTGTACTGAATTTAAACTCAAATGAAGAACTAAAAAATGCTCGTGAGGAAATGAAGAAAAACATTCAAAATGTACACAAAATTCCCTTGGATCATAATGACTGTTTCATAATTACACAAATGTTGCAAGGCGAAGAACTCTATATAGGATCTGTAGAAGATGAAGTATTCGGAAATATCATTCTTTTTGGTAAAGGTGGGATTTATTTGGAACTTTACAAAGATATTTGCTATATTGATTCCAAAGCAAAAGAAGACGAGATACTTCGTGCATTTAAAGGTACCAAAATTTCAAAACTCTTTGAAGGCTATCGTGGCAGTTCCCATCAAATGAGTGAAGTAGTAACACTCGTTAAAAATATACAAAAACTCATCAATGAGAATCCCGATATTAAAGAACTTGATATCAATCCTTTAAAACTCACAAAAAATGGACTCATTGCAGTGGATGCGAGGATAAAAAAATCTCCTACTTCACCTAAAATATCTTTAAGAAAATCCCCAAGACCTGATTTCTTGCACAATCAACGAGTCGCCATCATCGGTGCCAGTACAGATAAAACAAAAGCTGGTTATGTGGTGGCAAAAAATTCTGTTGGCTTCAAAGGAGAATTGTTCTTCGTGAATCAAAAAGGCGGCGAACTGTTTGGAAAACCATTATTAAAGAGTGTTCAAGAGATAGAAGGCGATATTGATACGGCTGTTCTAGCGATCCCAGCAAAATTTGTTATCCCTACTATCAAAGAACTCGTGAATAAAAAATTAAAAAATCTCATCGTCATTACAGCTGGATTCAAAGAAAGTGGTCATCAAAATGAAGAATTAGAAATAGGCAAACTTGCACAAGAGAATAATTTCAACGTCTTGGGACCAAATTGTTTGGGATATTTTAACGATAGCACAAATTTAAACCTAACTTTTGGGACAGGTAATCTAAAAACTGGCTCTTTGGCTTTCATCTCTCAATCTGGAGCGGTTTTGGCAGCACTTATGGATAGTGCAAATTCCCTAGATATAGGTTTTTCTCATATCATTAGTACTGGGAATGCAGTCGATTTGGAAAGCTCAGATCTCATTCCAATGCTTGATCAAGATCCTAACTCTAAAAGTATTTCTTTATATTTAGAAGGCATCAGTAAAGGAAAAGAATTTTTAGAAAACATCCGATCTGCACAAAAACCCATTTTTCTTTTTAAATCAGGCAAAAGTGAAGAGGCAGCAAAAGCAGCATTTTCACATACAGGAAACTTAAGTGGCAATTACGATATGTTTGCTGGGTTGATGAAGAGTTTAAAAAATGTAAGGGTGGTTGATAATATTGAAGCATTGATATTCAAACCCATCTTTCATAACAGTAAAGAAATTGCGATCATCACCAATGCTGGAGGACCTGGAACGGTTCTTACTGATGCAATTGTTTCTAGAGGAAAAAAACTCTACTCTTTAAGTGAGCAAAATATCAAGGCCTTGAATGCTATTTTGCCCGAACATTGGTCCCATAACAACCCCATTGACATCATTGGGGATGCTTTGGCAGACAGATACAAAGTAGCTTTAGATGTAGTGGATGAGTTTGATGGCGTGGATTTTATCTATATGCTCATCACTCCTCAAGATATGACTGATCCATTAGGATCTGTGAGGATTCTGAAAGAAAAGGCATATAAACACAAAGTTATTCCCATCCTTATTGGCGGAAGTATGGTCGAAGAAGCAAAAGAGTTTTGCAGAGCAAATAAAATATTATTTTTCTCAAGCATCACAGAAGCGACATCGTTTCTATGATGCCTACGTTTCAATGAGAAAAATATTTAATTCGGAGTTGTGTGCGAGAAATGATAACGATGATACATCTAGATCAAAAAAAAATCTTTAGAGGTATTAAGAAAGTATTAACAAGATGGGGGATTATAGAACCCCCACTTAGAAATGGATATATTTAAACTAGCCTAAATGTGCTTTTAGCATCCAGATGGATTTTTGCAAACTAGTGACCTGCTCATCAGCATAGGCGGCTGTGACTTTATCATTTTCTTTATCTGAAAGTTCAGACAATTTTCTGAATTCTTTTTCAAGATACTCATAATCAACTAAAATAGCTTTGAAAATAAAATCTGATTTGAAATCTATCTTGGTCTCTTCCTTTACTTTTGCACTAGCAAGTGCTTCAGTTAGTGTTACTACTGGTTTCTCACCTAGTTGAACGATTCTCTCTGCAAGATCGTCAAACATATCAGCAAATTTCTCGTAAATTTCCTCAGTAGCCTTGTGGGTATGATAAAAATCCGATCCCCTAACATTCCAATGAAAATTATGAATCTTCATAAAAAGCACAATCGAATCAGCTTGAAGCTGTTTGAGTAGTTTTACAACGCTCATTTAAAATCCTTTTTGTAGAAAAATTTTATCGATTAGATAATATATCAATGTTATAGAAAAATAGTAAATAAAATATAAGTTAAACAAAATTAGGAAGTTTTATTTCGAAGGTTTTTTGTTCTTTATCTAAAAGCTCGATACTTCCGTTGTGTGCCTCTACTATTTGCAACGACAAAGCAAGTCCAAGTCCATTACCCTTAAGTTTGGTCGTTTTAAATGGTTCAAAAAGTAGATTTTTATTTTCTATGGGTTTCCCATTATCAAAGACAGAAAAAACAATTTGACTTTCCTTTATTTTTGCTTTGATGATAATCTCCCCAAAAGTAATATTATCATCATCTTCAATCGCATCAATAGAGTTATAAACAAAATTTTGCATCACAATACCCATCAAATCCAAATCAAAGAGTGCTTCTTTGTCTTCAAAATCAAACAAAAAATCTATTTGTTTTGAATAGGTATATTGCTCTATAATATTTTCAATATCATTTTTAAGCTCCATGAGATTGTGTGAACCCTTCTGCACACTCACTCCTTTTGAAAACAATAAAGTAGCACTGATGATGCGTTCAACCCTCCAAAGTGATTTTTGTATCTCAAAAACAATGGGTTTTGAACTGCTATCTGTTCGTTTTAAGAGTGTGGATGTTAAGATTGAAATAGACCCAATAGGATTACGAATTTCATGTGCAAGATGTGCGGAAACCTGGCCCATTGAAGCCAAACGTTCCTGTCTTTTTTGCAAGGTAATATCCGTAGCTGTCACAACCTGCCTATTTTGAATACTATTACTTTGAAATAAAAAAGTTCTTTCATTTCCTTCAATTTCGCCATCAAAATTTTGTTTTTTAGCTTCATTAAAAATATTTTCCATCTCAGATGCCAAAGTATTTTTATAAAAAAAACTTCCGTTGCTGTTGATAACCCAAATGGCCTGAGGTAAAATCTCTATGACCCACTCATAAAGTGCCTTGTAATCTTTGAATTCCTTTTCTATTTTATAGGTTTGCAAAATAAATTCATTGAGTAATTCCAAAAGTTCATGTTTATCATTAGAGCTGATTTTATCAAGCATTTCTTTTCCAATCACTCTTTCATCTGATACTGAGACATCTTCAAAATCTAGTGTATTTTTATCTTTTTCCAACTTCTTGTTCTTTCAAAAAATTAAAGAGCAACTCGCTATAACCAAAACTCCCACTAAGCTGCTTGGATAGACTCTCTTTATACATTGATTGATATATTTCTGTCCCTGCTTCTTTTGGATAAAGAGGATTATCAAGCTTCAAAGACGTGTCAAGAAAAAATTTCAATATCAAGGCTTCAAATTCATTGGTTTGTTCTTTTAATTTTCTATCATCGCCTTTAAGATGAGATTGCTTAAGTATCTTATCGGTCTGATAGTTATTATAAATTGAGCTTGCATCTAACTTCATCATCATATTACCTCAATTTCAGCACTAATAGCGCCACTTCTTTTCATAGCCTCTAAAATAGAAATCATACTTTTAGCACTTGCACCCATTTTTTGCAAAGCCTTTACGACGCTCGAAATGGTAGTGAATTTACCATTAGAGCTAAGTGTATTTTGTTTGGAATCAAAGGTTGTATTTCCATCAATTTTTTGCACATGATCGCTATCTAAAGGATCTTTTGTGATTTTTATAGTTATATCCCCACTGCTAACTATCACAGGATGAACGATGATGCCCACGCCTGCAACGATAGTTCCAGACTTTTCATCGATGATAATCTTATTATTATTGCTATAATCCACATTGACCTCTTGAACTAGAGCTAAAAATTCAATCATGCTTAGCTTTTTAGGGCGTACAACTTTAATCGTTCTTGGATCAATCGCTAATGCAATATCTGAACCAAAAACATCATTGATGGCATTTTGTATCTTCACTGCATTTTGAAAACTAGATTTTTTCAAACTCAAACTTATTCCCGTTTTATCATATAAATCATAAGTCACCTCACGCTCTATCGTAGCTCCATTCATGACCGTCGCTGAAAGAACATTTTGAGAGTTACCCAAAACCACCGCTCCTTGTGCAATTGCATAGATATTGCCATCAACGGCAGTAAGCGGAGTCATAATAAGGGTACCACCTTGTATGGATTTTGCATCTCCAATAGAAGAAATTTGTATGTCTATTTTATCCCCTTGTCTTGCAAAAGAAGGTAAAGCAGCTGTAATCATTACAGCTGCTACATTTTTGGATTTAATATCATCTGGAGAAATCTTAACATTCACACTCTCAAGCATATTAGCAATGGATTGCATTGTAAATTTTGAACTATTTTTATCTCCTGTGCCATCAAGACCAATCACTAGACCATATCCTATAAGTTGATTATCCCTAACGCCCACAATATTGGCAATATCACCTATTTTTTCAGCCTGCAGATTAATACTAAACAAACATAAAATAGCAATAAGAAACCGCCTTAAATGGCTAGAAAATATCATAACATTCTCTCCTTAGAAAACTAACTAAATTGAGTAAAGCAACAATTATTCCTATAACATTAAATCTACAAAGTATGCATTTTATGCTATAATCAACGCTCCATTTTTCGGAGTATAGCGCAGCCTGATTAGCGCGCACCCTTGGGGTGGGTGAGGTCGTGGGTTTGAATCCCGCTACTCCGACCATTTATTTTTTAACTTCATCTTTCTTTTATAGCATACCACAGCCTATGATAATCATAAAACTTAGGATAATAGGATATTTATCTGTCGTATTTAAAAAATATCAAGCACTAAAATAAGTCAAAAATTGCAAAATTTGAGGTTAAAATATCAGCATAATAATGTAAATTTATCCTTTATCTCTTATGAGATTTATACTGCAAAGATTCAAACAATAAGCTGTTGTTCTCTATTAAAACTTCTAGTCATCAAGCCAATTTTTTAAGCACATATCTTAATTTTTTAAAAGCAATAAGATTTTTGAAAACTTAGCGAGTATATTATAATTTTTTGAGGTTGCTCCAAGACGTGGTAACCACGTGGAGTATCCACATCCATAAAAGAGGTAGATTATGAAAAAATATTCAAGCATATCTTGGGCCGTAGTTGTAGTATTGGTTTTGCTAATTGAGTAAATAAAATTAAGATAATCATATCTAAAGAGGATAAGCAAATCCTCTCACAATAAAGAGTATCTAACCTCTAGTTCGATCTTGCAATGCTTATGCCATAGATTATCTTTCTTCATGTTTATATTGTAATTATCTCCTTTTTGTTCTGCTTGAAAACCAAACCAGAGATAAAAATCAATCAAAAGAATTTGTTCCATCTAAAAATAGAAGGCTCTGTATATTTTTTGATCTCAAATAAAGCGTTATAATAGTGTTACAAATGACGACTTTGTTTGTATTGATAGAAAGATGAAGATAGGCTATTTGATTAGAATTCAATCACTGAGCTTGAGTTTTTGGTTCATGAGGTAGTTGAAAATTGAGAAGTTCTCATTAAAAATCAACTACAAGAGAAATGAAGCCATCTTGAATATCTTTTATCTCAAAAGTAGCAAGATTTCCTTCAATAGGTTTATCTAAAGGGATGATTGGAGAAATACTCTCTTTGTAACGATGATGAAAGATGTCTTGGATACTTGTAAG
>NZ_MLAT01000039.1 GCF_002272795.1 Helicobacter sp. 13S00482-2
AAATCATTCTGAATACTCATTGGTAGGAGCACCTCAAGGAAGCGATGCTAATCCAACTGGTACTAATCATCCTGAACCTTCTTTCCTACAAGGAGCACAGGGAGTTTCTACAAATCCAACTGAACCTAGCAATCATTCTTCAAACCAAGATAATGGATTTGAAGAAACACTTGTTATTAAATACTCTGAAAGTCCTGAGCAACAAAATTTTGCTCCAAATCCTATTAAAAATATAATTCAAGGAGCACAAGGAGCTTCCACAAATCCTCCTACCACTAGCAACAATCCTGAACCTTCATTATTGCAAGGAGCACAAGCAGCACAGGGGACTTCCACAAATTCTTCTTCATCCAAGCAATCCTTAGCTAAAAAAATCAAAAACTTTTTTAGAAAAAATAAAGGCTCTTATGATGTTAAAGATTTAAATTCTGATGCTAATGGTGATGTCCAAACCACATCTTATAAGCCTCATAGTGAATCTAATGACACTCCACCTCCTCTCCCTCCTAAATCAGATTTTGTACTTTCTGAACAACAAGCTTTAGCTAAACATCAAAATGATTTACATAAATTTGCAGATATGGGAGAAGAAGTACCTCCTAGGGTTCCTATGGAGAGAGAAATCAAATCATCTGAAGGAGATGTGAAGGATTTACAAGATTTTATTGAGCGAGGTGTGTTTGAAGCTCAGACATTAAGCTTATCTCAAAGTACCGATATGCTTCATTCTTTAGTAAAAAATCCAATTTTTGAACAAAATCTTCAAACAGAAGGTCTGAAAGGTGATTTTGTTGATCTACTTTCAGAAGTTGGCGATCATATTCCTTACAAACCAGAATCTCAAGATTATATAAGTCTTAAAGATGGTATTTTTGAATCCGTAAAAAATAAAATAATGAATAATCCTAAAATAGAAAACTATATCAGAAATTTTGATCCTTCAAATCAAGATCATTATAAGGGATTAGTCAAAGAAGTTATCGCTCATTATTCTGATGCATTAAAGGAACAAGGTTTAAATATTACAAAGACACGCCTTGTTTTTTCAAACAAATCTGACCACGTTTTTTATAGGCCATTTACTCATAATATTCATATTCCTACACCTGAGAGATACGTAAAATTGTATTTTAAGAATGAAAATCCCACTCCACAAGAAGTGGGCTTACATGTCCTAAATTCAGCAGTTCATGAGATGACTCACAAACAACAACATTTTTTTGTTAATAATATTGATAATCCTCTATTCACGCAAAATACCAAAGACTATATCTCTATTGTTGGTTTGAATTATAAATACTATGCTGACTACAGAACAGATGGTTATGATTTAGGTACTCATCAGATCGTGGAAGCAGAAGCTATTGGTCAAGGTCAGGAGATGGCGAAAATATTTAAAACCAATCTTATGGATCGTCCTTCATCTGATTTTGCAGGGGCATCACAGGCTTCAAGTACTGAACAAACAAATACAAAGCCATTCCTTGAGAGATTACGAAATGTATTTGCTAAAAAAAGTCCTCAATCAGAACTTCCAGTTCAGAATTCTGAATCTTCTACACTACAAGGAGTACAGGGCACTGATACAAATTCAACTGGTACTAGTGAGAATGTTGATCCTTTATATGAAATGATACCTGAACCAGGACATCCAGTTCTTGGCACTAGCAACAATCCTGAACCTTCATTATTACAAGGAGCACAGGGAGTTTCTACAAATCCAATTGGTACTAGTGAGAATTTTGATCCTTCTGCACTATATGCAAAGGTATCAAAACCAAAAAAACCAACTGATGCAAATCACTCTGAATATTCTTTATTACAGGCACCTCAGGAAAATCCAGCTAGCAATCATTCTGAATATTCTTTATTAGGAGCACCTCAGGAAAATCCAGCTAGTAACAATCCTGATATTTCTGCACTATATGCAAAGGTGATAAAACCAAAAAAACCAACTGATGCAAATCATTCTGAATACTCATTATTAGGAGCACCTCAAGGAAGCGATGCTAATCCAACTGGTACTAATCATCCTGAACCTTCTTTCCTGCAAGGAGCACAGGGAGTTTCTACAAATCCAACTGAACCTAGCAATCATTCTGAATACTCATTGGTAGGAGCACCTCAGGAAAATCCAGCTAGTAACAATCCTGACCCTTCTGCACTATATGCAAAGGTATCAAAACCAAAAAAACCAACTGATGGTAATCACTCTGAATACTCATTATTAGGAGCACCTCAAGGAACTGATGCTAATCCAACTGGTACTAATCATCCTGAACCTTCTTTCCTACATGGATTTAAAGAAACACTTGTTATTAAATACTCTGAAAGTCCTGAGCAACAAAATTTTGCTCCAAATCCTATTAAAAATATAATTCAAGGAGCACAAGGAGCTTCCACAAATCCTCCTAGCACTAGCAACAATCCTGAACCTTCATTATTGCAAGGAGCACAAGCAGCACAGGGGACTTCCACAAATTCTTCTTCATCCAAGCAATCCTTAGCTAAAAAAATCAAAAACTTTTTTAGAAAAAATAAAGGCTCTTATGATGTTAAAGATTTAAATTCTGATGCTAATGGTGATGTCCAAACCACATCTTATAAGCCTCATAGTGAATCTAATGACACTCCACCTCCTCTCCCTCCTAAGTCAGATTTTGTACTTTCTGAACAACAAGCTTTAGCTAAACATCAAAATGATTTACATAAATTTGCAGATATGGGAGAAGAA
>NZ_MLAT01000040.1 GCF_002272795.1 Helicobacter sp. 13S00482-2
AAGGAAACATTTTAAGGCTTCTATTCCAGCTAGAGACAATGAACTTAGCCTTTTTTTGATTGTCCCAATTATAATCAATGATACTCCCATCAGGAAATTTATTTACCTGCTCATTACTATTAGGATTCCCAACTTCAAATCCATTCTCTAGTATCACAAACATCACGTATTCAAAGAACTCATCAAAGTCTTCAACCTGATCTCCGAAACTTTCTCTAAAAAAATCTACCACGTCAATAAAATCATCCCCTCGTATTGACTTAGTAAGATTCATCTCTGATTCAATCATATCTTTTAAATATATAATTTTCTTAACATTCTTAAATCTCTCTGCTAAAACTTCCATTCTTTTCATTGATGCTCATCTTTTTTATCGGCATGTTCTTCAACCACTATTTCTTTTAATTTCAATTTTTTTGCATTGCAGGGAGATAGAAGGCCTAAATGATACGTCAAAATGAAATAGTTTGGATCTGAAAATGTCTCAAAAGGAAACATTTTAAGGCTTCTATTCCAGCTAGAGACAATGAACTTAGCCTTTTTTTGATTGTCCCAATTATAATCGATGATGCTCCCATCAGGAAATTTATTTACCTGCTCATTACTATTAGGATTCCCAACTTCAAATCCATTCTCTAGTATCACAAACATCACGTATTCAAAGAACTCATCAAAGTCTTCAACCTGATCTTCAAAACTTTCTCTAAAAAAATCTGCTGTATCAATAAAATCCCCTGCTCCTTCTGATTCAATTATATCTTTCAAATATATAATTCGCTTAACATTCTTGAATCTTTCTGCTAAAATTTCCATTCTTTTCATTTACCTTCACCTTCCTTTGTTATTTCTTTCCCCTCGTGTACTTTTTTCTTGCTATGCATTTTATCTAAAGCAGGGGTAGAACTTGTTTTTGGCCTATGGATTTTATTTTTGATGGATTTAAAACAAGAAATACAAAGTTTTCCAAATGCAAAAACAAACAATATTGATGGCATAAATTGAATAAATAAATAATAAATTCCATCTATTAAATAGATATGATAGAACCTTAATATCAATAATATAATTGATATAATACTTAATAATAAATATTTATAATTAAATTTTATCAATAATCTTAAAATAAAATATATAATGCTAATAATATAAATAATATATATAGAAATATAACTAATAAAAATAATGGAAAATAAAAATAATATCATATTAAATAATTTATAAAATAATTCATTAGTAAATATATATTGTATGAATGAATTTAAAACTATAAAATATAATATAATTATAATTATGGAATATTGTATATTTCCAATAATATCTTTAGACTTAAATATTAAACTTAATCCAATTAAATCTACATATATAATTAATATTAGAATAATATTTACATTAAAATAAATATAATTTTTTGAATATTTTTTTATATCTGATAATTGATAAAAAACTGAGGCAAAAAACAAAAGTGGAAAATTTGTTATATAAAAAAATATTACAATACCCAATTGTTCCTGATCTAATGGAGATTGACATAATTCATTTAAAAATGAAATAATACTTTCCATCATCTTATCTTAACCTACGTTCTTGATATAATATTCTGTAATATTCTGAAACTACAGAATGAGTGAAATCCTGACAATTATTAAACAACACATTATATTTTTTCATCTCAAAAATTTCCTTCACGTTATCAACAGCTCTTCTCATAATCCTATCATCATAATGAATCCCATCAGTATCTTGATAAAGCTTGATAACATTTGGATCAGTTTCGACTATAAATACACCATCTCCAGAAATGCCAGATTTAGCTGCAAAGCCTATATTCCCACCCTCTTCATCTTCAAAGAATATCTGTTGATGCTGAACTTTTGAAGTACGATAGTAAAGGACATTTTTATCTTTGAAAAACCTATAGGCTTTTTCTCCTCCCTTCATACTCAAAGGCCTCTTCATCACCTTCGCATTATCCCTATCTTCTTGTTTTACTAAAGAAGCTTGGTGGTTATTGTAATCTAAAATATCTTTAAAAGAAGGATGGTTTGAGTCTGTGTCTTTTGAGTATAAAGGATGGTTTTGATTGTTTTGGTTTAGAACATTTGCATTGTTTGCATTGT
>NZ_MLAT01000041.1 GCF_002272795.1 Helicobacter sp. 13S00482-2
TCATTAAAAGCCTTGATGTTTTTCTCAATAAATTCTTTGGCAATACGATAGTCTTTTTCTAGATTTACTGGTAATTTGAGATTCAATCTTGTTGCAATTGCCTTGCAAAAATCAATTTGCTTTAGAGATGATGGAAATGATTCTTTAGGCTTATTTTCTTGCTCATGAGATGAATGTGAAGTGCTTCTTCCAAACTTTCCAACTTCTTGTGCTAGTTTATTATTAAGCTCTTGCATGAATTCTAAATAACTTTCTTGATTGTTTGAAATACCATCAAGCTTTTCTTCCATCTTTTTAGTAAAGGCAATATCAAGTATCCAATTGTGATGATTGTTTTGAAAGAATTCAATCACACTCATCCCTCTTTTTGTTGGAATGATTTCTCTTTTCTTCCCATCAATACTGATGTATTCTTTGTTTTGTAAAATTGGTAAATATGTTGCATAAGTACTAGGTCTTCCAATTCCATTTTTTTCTAAAACTTCTATGAATTCAGATTCTACGTAATGTTTGGGAGGGGTTTTTTCAATATCTTTAATAAAAATCTCTTTGACATCAAATAGATCATTTTCCTTAAATCTTTGAAGAGGCATTTTTAATACTTGAGTAGTTTCAGTATTTAAATCTCTATCATCATTTTCCATATCTGTATTCATTGAATTATCTAAACCTTTTGTATCACTAGAAGTTTTAAAAGCATCTAAATATCCTCCAAATACTAGATTTCTAAATTTCAATGCAAAAGAAGTGAGTCTGATATTGAAATTTAATGTCGTATTTTCATAAACTGCAGGTTTCATTTGAGAAGTGAGTGTGTTTTTAAAGATGAGTTCATAGAGTTTGATTTCATTTTTTTTAGTGATATTTTCTTTAGCACACACATCAGCTAGAGATTCTAGAGTATGAGGGTGCGTGATCCTGATAGCTTCATGGGCTTCAGCTTGAGAGTTTTTACCTGCCTTATATTGTGTGTATTCAAAAATATCTCCATAAATGGGTTCATAAAATCTTTGATGCTCTTTTAGATATTCAGTAGAGATGAACTCACTGTCTGTTCTAATATAAGTAATCAGACCTGCTTCAAAAAGTCTTTGAGCAATTTCTTGAACTTCTTTGGTAGAGATATTAAGCGTTTTAGATCCTGCTTTGAGTAATTTTGAAGTACTAAAAGGCTTGGGTGGGTTTTGTTTGGATTGCTTTTTCTTTATGGATTTGAGTACTGCTTTTTGAGTGTCTTTTATTTTAGCTAATTGTGCTTGTGCTTGTTCTTTGGAGTCAAATTTAACTTCTTTTCCTTGTTCATCAACATGTTTAATTACATATTCATTATTAGATAAGAAAATATTCGCACACAGTGCATAGTTCATTTTTTCACTAGGCTTTAAGAGATTGAAGTTATTGATTTCTTCTTCTCTTTTTACAATCAAACTCAATGCTGGAGTTTGTACTCGTCCTGCTGATAAAGCTTTGATATTGAGCTCTTTTGAAATATAAGGGGATAAAGAATATCCTATAAACATATCTGAAACCCTTCTACCTAAAAAGGCTTCATAATGTTTTTGATTGGTATTGGCAAACAAAGTTGCTTCTTTCAAGCCTTTTTGTATTCCACTAGGAGTTATTTCATGAAATTCAACACGATAGACTTCTTTAGCAATGTTTTTAATTTTTTCATAAAACATATATCCAATTCCATAACCTTCTCTATCTGGGTCGGTCGCAATATAGACTGTCTTGTTTTTACATGCAGAAATATAATAAAAGATATTTTTCTTCTTGTTTTCATTGTACTCAAAAATGGGGGTATAGCCTTTAGTGATGTCAATATCTTTCAAATCTAAAAAATGTCCTACTGTAGCAAATACTTTAGCTCCTGTAATTGCAGTTATTTTTTTAATTTTATTGGGCGATTCTATGATGATAATGCTCTCTTTAATTTGTTCCATTGTTTATCCTT
>NZ_MLAT01000042.1 GCF_002272795.1 Helicobacter sp. 13S00482-2
AGAGAGATCTTTCCAATTAATTTCCTTGGCCTAAGTGTGGATAAGACCTCTGCATATACCCAACTTGCTCAAGAAAAAACCTGTGCAAGTGATAGCACAAAATGTCTCAAAGATGATGATAGCACTAAAATCACTGGCTTTTTAGAATATGATGCTGCTGCTCCTAAAGATCTCAGCAAGGCCACGTTGATTTATAAAGCCAATGTAGAAGGTATCTTAGTAGGTGATGTGAAGTCTTTAGATACAGATACTACCAATACTCAAAAAAGAAAGTATGAAGTGAGGCTCAGTGAAAATAGTGCCTTTATTGGTTCTCTTGATATTAGTGATGTGCCTATTTCAATTGATCTCTCTTCTGGATCTAAGGTCATCTTCACATCCACTTCAGAAGTGCAAACTTTAAGAAGTGAGGCTAACTCTATTGATGCATCTTTATTAGCACAAGCCACACTCTTTCAAAAAAACAACACCATCATTGACCTAGCCACAAGTGGGAATGCTCATAATCTAGTGAAAAAAGATACCTACTCAAATTTAAGTGTGAATCATTTAAATGGTGTGAAAAACACCATCTTTAGATTCTCATTTGGTTTGAATGATGCTTTAGAAAATGCTTCTGATAGATTGATCGTTAAAAATGTGAGCAATTCAAAAGACAATATCCTTCAGGTCTATCAAAATCTCTCTCATCCAACAACATTAAAAGGAGATGAAAAGGTATTGCTTGCTTCTATTGCTAATGGAAGTAGCACATCAAATGGAAAGATATTTAAGGTTGGAGAGATCTTTAATAATGAAGGCTTTGATGTGATTAAAAGCAATATCATTGTCTTAGATCAAAATAGTAGCGATCCTAATAAAGCTAGTGCTGGAACTACGTATAGCAATTATTATCTTGCTTCCATGTCAAGCTCTGTGAATCAAGATGCTGCTAATAGTGCTAAAGCTGCACTGAACTCCAATCGTTCTATCATCTTAGGAAGTATCAATGATATCAATAAAAGAATGGGAGAACTCAGAGATAATGATAGTGTGCAAGGAGCATGGGCGAGAGTATTTAATGGAATGAATAGTTCTAGCTATGGTATTGGCATTAGAAATATATTCACTAATATTCAAGCAGGATATGATCATACCTTGAGAAATCTAGAAGGTGGGAATGAATATGTGGGAGTGGCACTCTCTTATGGATACAATAGCCTTAGTTCTGATGGGAATGTTCTTAAAGGAAATGCAAATATGATTGAGCTTGGGGCGTATTATTCTTATGTAGCAGATAGTGGTCTTTATAGTGATTCTATCTTGAAATATGCTTTCATTGCCAATAAACTTAGCACGAGCAGTGCTGCTTCTTCAATGGATTACAACACCAATGCCATCACATTTGGACAGGAGATAGGCTATCGCTTCTTCTTAGATCCTAATAAAAGATTTTATGTTGATCCCCTTGCTGAAATCAATCTAGGATATTTCTCTGAAGGGAATATCTCTCAAAGAAATGGAGATGCGTTTATCAATACCAAGATTGATGCGAACTTGATGTATCGGGTCAAACTAGGAGGGAATATGGGCTATCGTCTCATTAGTTCTAAAAATCAAACTGATTTTAGAATCGGACTCTCTTATACCTTAGATGGAAGCACTGCTAATATCACTAGCCATACCAATCTCTCTTCTCAAAGTGATGGCATTCCCCTTAGTAATGGAGGGGTACTTCAATTAGGAGTGAATTCAATCATCTCTGATAATTGGAGAGCGTATATGGATGTGGATGTTGGCTTTGGTCAAAGCACCTACAGACAAGATTATCTCATTTCTTTAGGTGGGAGATATCTGTTTGGCAAAAAACCAAAGGGACGCACTCCTAGTGCTTATCAAATCAACCCTGCCCCAATCAGTCCTGCTAGTAATAGCAATGCTAATACTAGCAATACTAAAAATAG
>NZ_MLAT01000043.1 GCF_002272795.1 Helicobacter sp. 13S00482-2
AGGTTCAGTTGGATTTGTAGAAACTCCCTGTGCTCCTTGTAGGAAAGAAGGTTCAGGATGATTAGTACCAGTTGGATTAGCATCGCTTCCTTGAGGTGCTCCTACCAATGAGTATTCAGAATGATTTGCATCAGTTGGTTTTTTTGGTTTTGATACCTTTGCATATAGTGCAGAAGGGTCACTAACAGGCTGCTCTTGATGAGCTTCACTAGAAGGATTTGTAGAAGTATTCTGAGCTTCCTGATTGGATGAAGAAGGATTTGTAGAAACTCCCTGTGCTCCTTGTAGGAAAGAAGGTTCAGGATGATTAGTACCAGTTGGATTAGCATCGCTTCCTTGAGGTGCTCCTACCAATGAGTATTCAGAGTGATTAGCATCAGTTGGTTTTTTTGGTTTTGATACCTTTGCATATAGTGCAGAAGGATCAGGATTGTTGCTAGCTGGATTCTCCTGAGGTGCTCCTAATAAAGAATATTCAGAATGATTGCTAGCTGGATTCTCCTGAGGTGCCTGTAATAAAGAATATTCAGAGTGATTTGCATCAGTTGGTTTTTTTGGTTTTGATACCTTTGCATATAGTGCAGAAGGGTCAAAATTCTCATTAGTACCAGTTGGATTTGTAGAAACTCCCTGTGCTCCTTGTAATAATGAAGGTTCAGGATTGTTGCTAGTGCCAAGAACTGGATGTCCTGGTTCAGGTATCACTTCATATAAAGGATCAACATTCTCACTAGTACCAGTTGAATTTGCATCAGTGCCCTGTACTCCTTGTTCTAATGAAGGTTCAGGATTCTGAACTAGATGTTCGAATTGAGGATTTTTTTTAGCAAATACATTTCGTAATCTCTCAAGGAATGGCTTTTTTTGCTTGGTATTTTTAGTTTGTGCTAAATCGCCTGGATTATCACTAGAAGAATTTCCTCTGATGAAATCTCCATATTTCCTCATCGTCGTGTTGCCATGGTCAGAAGCTTCTTTATTTAGAATATTATTAGGATCTAAATGATGAGCATCTTTATTGGCATTTGGAGAAAACTTAAAATTCAAATCAATGAGGGAGGCATAATCTTTAATATTTTGAGAAATGTCAGGATTATCCATATTTTTAACAAGAAGATCTTGTTGTTTGTGAGTCATCTCACGGACTACTTCATTTAAGACATGTAAGCCCACTTCTTCTGGAGTAGGATTTTGATTTTTAAAATAATTTTTTAGATAATTCTTGGGTGTGGGCATATGAATATCGCCATCATTTGGAGAATAAAATCCATTTTTAATATCTCCTGAAAAATGAACATTTGTATCTGTAGTATTTAGTTTTGCATCCTTTAATGCATCAGAATAATGAGTGATTAATTCTTTAGCTAATCTCTCATAATGTTCTTGATTTGAAGGATTAAAATTTTTGATGTAATCCTCTATTTTAGGATTATTCATCATCTTTTCTTCTAAATTTGTATAAATATTCTGCCTGAGCTCTTCGTAGTCTTCAGCTTCTGGTTTATGGGGGAAATTCTCTCCAACTTCTGAAAGCAACTCATTCATATAGTTCTTTAGACTTCCATTACTGTTACGATGCTCATTTTCTTGATTGTTTGTAAAAATTGGATTTTTTGCAATCGCATTGAGTAGATCATTACTTTGAGATAAATTCAAATCTTGAATATTGAACACACTTCGATCAAGTAAATCTTTTAAATCCTTCACATCTCCTTCAGATGATTTATTTTCTCTATCCATAGGAACCCTAGGAGGTACTTCTTCTCCCATATCTGCAAATTTATGTAAATCATTTTGATGTTTAGCTAAAGCTTGTTGTTCAGAAAGTACAAAATCTGACTTAGGAGGGAGAGGAGGTGGAGTGTCATTAGATTCACTATGAGGC
>NZ_MLAT01000044.1 GCF_002272795.1 Helicobacter sp. 13S00482-2
CTTTAGGTGGGAGATATCTGTTTGGCAAAAAACCAAAGGGACGCACTCCTAGTGCTTATCAAATCAACCCTGCCCCAATCAGTCCTGCTAGTAATAGCAATGCTAATACTAGCAATACTAAAAATAGCAATACTAGCAATACTAATAATAGCAATGGTAATAATGGTAAGGCCAAGAGGAAGTAAGAGCAATACTAAGGCTGATGGAGTCAAAGCTAAGGTGAGAATGGTAATGGAATCAATCCTAATGCTAATGGAATCAAAGCTCATGATGGGAATGGTAAGGCCAATGGAGTCAAAACTGATCTCAATGGAGTCAAAGCTCATGATGGGAATGGTAAGGCCAATGGAGTCAAAGCTGATGATGGGAATGGTAAGGTTGATGACAACAAAGCTAATACCAAATAATGGTGATGGCAGGAACGGTAAGGCCAATACCAGGAATCAGCAATGACAACCTTTAATACCATCAATGGTTGTAATGTTATGAGTAATGCTAATGGTAACCATATGAGTAATGCTAATGGAGTCAAAGTAATACCAACACCAAGTAATAGCAACGACAACCATACTAAGCCTGATGATGGTAAGCTAAGAGAAAGTAAGCATGAAGGGTAATGCTAATGAAATCAAAACTGATGGCAATACCAAGTAATGCCAATACCAACCATGCCAAGCCTGATGATGGTAATGCCAACAACATAAGAGGAAGTAAAAAGAACTAATAAAAGGAGGTGAAAAGAGAACTTGTGATAAACCCACTCTCATTGATAATAGATCAGATTGTTTATCACGTGCGAAATGAATCTGATTGCATCATCTAAACTGAGTTTGTTTGGTTTAGATTGAAATGATTTTAAATTGAATCTATTCTAATTTGGACTTGAATTGATTTTGAATTGATTAGTTTAAATCTAAATCTCATTTTGATTGTTTGATTTGAATCTGAAATTGATTTGATTGATTTGTTTTGAATCTAAAATTGATATTGAATCTGATTGGTTTGGATTTTATTTGGCTTGGATTGAATGATCTCAATCTATTCTAATTTGGACTTGAATTGGTTTTGAATTGAATCTGAATTGATTGATTTAAATCTAAATCTAAATCTGATTGATTTGGATTGAATGATCTCAATCTATTCTAATTTGGAGTTGAATTGGAGTTGAATTGAATCTGATTGGTTTGATTTGAATCTGAAATTGATTGATTTGTTTTAAATCTAAAATTGATATTGATTTTGATTGATTTGTTTTGAATCTGAATCTAAATCTGATTTTAATTTTAATTTTGGTTTTGAATTGATTTTGAATTAGTTTTGAATTTGAATTGTTTGATTTGTTTTAAATCTGAAATTGATATTGAATCTGATTCTGGATTGAATCCTTTTGATTAAAGACATCATTTTATTGTTTGAACACTTTGAGAAACCTTCAAGCTTGAACCCCCGTTAATACCCGATTGAGCTACGTTGTCATCATAGGAACTTGGGGAGGGGGTAATAATCACACTAAACTAATAAGAAACATCAATCCAAAACAAATCATATGAAATTCAAGATGATGATTTTCATATGATGGAATTGATGATCTATGATAGCATTATAATATCAATGTCAATGGAATTATTTCTATGAAAGCGATTCTCAAGAATAAGCAACCGCTTTGGAAATACCTAACGTCTAATTTCTAGCATATCCTTGTGTTCTTTTGTAAGCCTAGTAGGTTCTTTAGTATAAAGATTGACTAAGGTTTGCATTTCATTTTCACTCATATTGTTTTTACAATAATCTAAAAAATCCTTCTTGAATTCATCTTTGGAAATTGCCATATTTTGATTTTCAATGCGTTTTTTCTCAAAAAAATCTAGCA
>NZ_MLAT01000092.1 GCF_002272795.1 Helicobacter sp. 13S00482-2
ATAATGATTATTTATTGTCTCTATCAATGCTAGAAAAAGGTATTTTAGAACAAATTATTTAGACAAATAGATCTATTTTGATATTTCAAACCTCTATCACATATTCCTCGCTTTTTGTTTTTGGAATGCTTTTTAAGATTGGAATTTGCAAGACTTTATATTTTTTTGTAGTTTCTAAATATTTTATTTCAATGATGTCTCCAATTTTGACATCCCGACTTGATTTTGCCACTATACCATTGATTGAGACAACTCCTGTTTCACACATATCCTGAGCGATGGAACGTTTTTTTACAATATTAGTAGTGTTTATAAATTTATCAATTCTCATTGTGTAAATATAGCTTAAAAATCATAATCACAAGATCAATGATCAAAACAAATAATGATACGATGAGTAGAAATTCACTTTAGGGGCAATATTGACTTCACTCTTTTTGGTATC
>NZ_MLAT01000045.1 GCF_002272795.1 Helicobacter sp. 13S00482-2
TCTTAAAAGCTCCCTGTTCAAATCATTCTGAAGAATTTAACGATACTGAAGGTTTTGAATTTGAGAAATCATTAGATTTCCCTTATCATACTAGAGAATCTCAGAGTGCTAGATCTAGGAATGAACGTTCTAGATTTTCTGGAGATTTTCACAACCATAGCAGTGCTAAGCAATGGGATAGTTTTTTAGCATGTTCTGCTCAAGCTAGTCTTGATAAAAAGACAAGAGAAGGGTTTGCCCCTGATGGTCCTTCAAGACCTGTGAATCCTAAATCCTCTAAAAAAGCATTTTTTCCTTTATTTTCGTTAGTGCTTTCTACGCTTTTATTGCCATTTACAGCAGACATCGCACAAGCAGCTCTATCATCTTCAGATATAAGGCTTTTATCTGCAGATCATGGGAACCTCAATAGACCTGAAGTTTATAGTTCAGGAGATGCCAGATGTCTTTTAAGTGGAGATGAAGCTTGTGGTAGGGTCACTCAGAGCTTTGCAAATATGTTCAACATTACTAAAAATTCAACCTATAGCGATGTTTATTATTTAAAGTTTAATTACAATGTTTACAGAAGACAACCTATTGGTACCTCCACGCTTTATTTCAACAATGCGGCCGTGATTGATAAAACCACTGGATATACAGCCGCTATTAGTCTCTACAATACGACTTGGATTACAGGAGGAATCGGTGTAGGAAATGGGCAGAATATTGATGCATATTTTAAAAATTCTGTTTATAAGGGAGATTTCAACCTTTACTACGGTGGTTTTGCTATCCCCACTTACTATACCTTTGATGGGAACTACAATGGAGATTCATATAGCTCTCTTAAGGGTAAAGCCTTTGTAGGAAATATGAACATTAGTGAGGGTGCTCCTGTTTTTACCTTTAAAAATGGTGCGGTCGCAGAGATTGGGTATTTTAGGAACAAATCTTGGAATCCAAGTTGGTATTCTTATGGCCTTAATGTCAGAAGTGGTGCAAAGGTTCATATCAAAGACTACAATGTTTCTGCAGCTAGTGGTGTGGTGAATGTAGATGATCATTCGACTTTAAAGATCGACTCTTTTGGATACAATGGTATGGATTTTCTTGCTAGGGTCACCAATGGCTCTACGCTTGAAGTTACGAAGTTTTTCCAAAATAGTGGGACACAAGATACGTGGTATCGGAGTGTTTATGCACCTAGTGCTCTTAGGAAAGAAATCTATGTGGATAACTCCACCTTAAAAGGGGATTTTACTTTAACCAAGCCTACTGATGGAACTAGGCAAAACTACAGCTCTGGTAACACCAACTTCCAAATCAAATTCTTCAATAACGCTAAATTTGAAGGCAAATTGATCAACAATGCATCCACTGCCCTAAAGAGTACCGTAGGTGTTAGTGTCTCTAATAGTACCTTACCCACAC
>NZ_MLAT01000093.1 GCF_002272795.1 Helicobacter sp. 13S00482-2
TCATCAACCTTACCATTCCCATCATCAGCTTTGACTCCATTGGCCTTACCATTCCCATCATGAGCTTTGACTCCATTGAGATCAGTTTTGACTCCATTGGCCTTACCATTCCCATCATGAGCTTTGACTCCATTGAGATCAGTTTTGACTCCATTGGCCTTAGTATTCCCACCATCAACTTTGATTCCATTGGCATTAGGATTGATTCCATTACCATTCTCACCTTAGCTTTGACTCCATCAGCCTTAGTATTGCTCTTACTTCCTCTTGGCCTTACCATTATTACCATTGCTATTATTAGTATTGCCAGTATTACTATTTTTAGTATTGCTAGTATTAGCATTGCTATTACTAGCAGGACTGATTGGGGCAGGGTTGATTTGATAAGCACTAGGAGTGCGTCCCTTTGGTTTTTTGCCAAACAGATATCTCCCACCTAAAG
>NZ_MLAT01000046.1 GCF_002272795.1 Helicobacter sp. 13S00482-2
CCTTGAAAGTGGATAGGGTTATTAGTAGCATCAGTGGGGACTGCTGTGTTACTTCCTATGAAGTTCATACTCAATCTCCCTCCAATATTATTGATGGTGGCAGTGAGTTCTTTGGAAGTAAGACCCAGAAGGGTATGGGTGCCTGAGAGGACTTGGAGGCCTTTGAAGGTTGAGTTGCCATAGCTATTATTATAAAGATCCAAATAGGTTCCATTCACGCTATTAGCAGAACCACTGATGCCATTATCTTCACCTTTGAGTGTTAAGGTGTTGGCTTGAAGAACACCCCTAAAAGTAGAGCCATTTTCTAAGGTCACATCTCCATCAGGATTTAAAAATCTAGCTGCATTTGAAGTGCCCTTTGCGATGAGCACCCCATCAAAATACGATCCATCATCGAGTTTGAAGTTAGCATAATTTCCTAGTACAATGATATTTTTAGTCCCTTTAGTGAAAAGGCTGCCAGTGTAGGTGGCATTAGTAGTACCACTTGTATTGGCATAAGCTGTGTTTAGATCTAATACCACCCAATCCCCTGCGGAAGTTGCCACTGAACTGTCCATTTCAAGATAGTTATTGGTTGTGGTGGTACTAGACAAACCTCCTCTGAAGCCTCCAAAGTCCTTAAAACCTTTGGCTGAAGTGTTGGCTTTCAAGAAGAGTTTGGAGTTGCTTATATTGATTAAAAAACCATTATCAGTAGGAAGATGATTATACTCTTTGGTAGTAAAATCAGTTCTTAGGATTCCTTCAAAAACAGAATTGTCTTTGAGATTCAACAAGGAACCTTCCCCTGCCACTAATTCATTATTGCCTATAGCAGTTAAGGTACCTGTGAAGTTTGAATTCTTTGTGAGTCTTAAGAACGTATCTTGCATCCTAAGGGTGTTTTTAGCTAAGGGAGTGTAATTTGTGTTTAGATACATGAATGCAGAAGAGCCAGAGAGGAGATTGAGTTCTCCTCCAGTTAGAACGACTTGAGCTCCTCTCTCTGTGTCATCACTAAGTTTTTTATAATAAGCACCATCGGTGATATTAGTGATGAGCCTACCTGTGTAGCTAGAGATCCTGCTCTCATCTGTTGAGATGGTACCATATGTTCCAGCACCATTACTGATGGCTAGATTATTGGTCGCTAGATCTAGATGCAAATAAGACCAATAATTCAAGCCACCATCTTCCATGATTCCTGAAGTGATGTTGGCATTGATGGAAGAGGCATTTCCTGCTTGAATGTACAAATTACCTTGATTAACGATCTCTTTTCCTTGCATCTGGCTGTGATTATTGAGGTTGA
>NZ_MLAT01000047.1 GCF_002272795.1 Helicobacter sp. 13S00482-2
CCTTGAAAGTGGATAGGGTTATTAGTAGCATCAGTGGGGACTGCTGTGTTACTTCCTATGAAGTTCATACTCAATCTCCCTCCAATATTATTGATGGTGGCAGTGAGTTCTTTGGAAGTAAGACCCAAAAGGGTATGGGTGCCTGAGAGGACTTGGAGGCCTTTGAAGGTTGAGTTGCCATAGCTATTATTATAAAGATCCAAATAGGTTCCATTCACGCTATTAGCAGAACCACTGATGCCATTATCCTCACCTTTGAGTGTTAAGGTGTTGGCTTGAAGAACACCCCTAAAAGTAGAGCCATTTTCTAAGGTCACATCTCCATTAGGATTTAAAAACCTAGCTGCATTTGAAGTACCCTTTGCGATGAGCACCCCATCAAAATACGATCCATCATCGAGTTTGAAGTTAGCATAATTTCCTAGTACAATGATATTTTTAGTCCCTTTAGTGAAAAGGCTGCCAGTGTAGGTAGCATTAGTAGTACCACTTGTATTGGCATAATTTGTGTTTAGATCTAATACCACCCAATCCCCTGCGGAAGTTGCCACTGAACTGTCCATTTCAAGATAGTTATTGGTTGTGGTGGTACTAGACAAACCTCCTCTGAAGCCTCCAAAGTCCTTAAAACCTTTGGCTGAAGCGTTGGCTTTCAAGAAGAGTTTGGAGTTGCTTATATTGATTAAAAAACCATCATCAGTAGGAAGATGATTATACTCTTTGGTAGTAAAATCAGTTCTTAGGATTCCTTCAAAAACAGAATTGTCTTTGAGATTCAAAAAGGAATGTTCCCCTGCCACTAATTCATTATTGCCTATAGCAGTTAAGGTACCTGTGAAGATTGAATTCTGTGTGAGTCTTAAGAACGTATCTTGCATATTAAGGGTGTTGGTGCCTGTGTTTGCACCTAAGAGGATGAATGCAGAAGAACCAGAGAGGAGATTGAGTTCCCCTCCAGTTAGAGCGACAACAGCCCCTTTCCATGCGGTAGTGCCAGATTCAAAAAGAGAATAAGCATCATCAGCGATATTAGTGATGAGCCTACCTGTGTAGCTAGAGATCCTGCTCTTATCTGTTGAAATAGCACCATATGTTCCAGCACCATTACTGATGGTTAGATTATTGGTCGCTAGACGTAGATACAAAAAAGACGAAGGATTCAAACCACCATCTTCCATGATTCCTGAAGTGATGTTGGCATTGATGGAAGAGGCATTTCCTGCTTGAATGTACAAATTACCTTGATTAACGATCTCTTTTCCTTGCATCTGGCTGTGATTATTGAGGTTGA